>JAAYUK010000152.1 GCA_012517735.1 Nitrospiraceae bacterium | reverse complement strand
TGACCGGCGCGATGCGAGAACGGTTTTCCGGCTGTATGAGAATGTGCGCAAGACGTCGGACCCCTATATGCTCCTCGGTGCGTTCAACTGGCACTTTTCGGGACGCCGTGGCCGGGTGCCGCGCGGCAAGTCGGTCTTTGCGGCTCTGCATGAGGCTGATGTGGCGATCAAATCGTCGCACCAGTGCGTTATCGAGCACATTCTGTATTCGCTGACGCGACCGTCGAAGTAACTTCAACCGAGAATTGTTATTAGCCCGACGGGATAAGCAACGCCGCTCATTCTCGGACGGCGTCCAGCCGTCCTCCGAGGTATTCGCCTCGCACATACATCCTGTATGTGCCGCTTCGCCGCATAAAACCGCTCTGTTGCTTATCCAGTCGGTATTCAATCAATGGGATCATTTTCTAATGACAATTTTGGGTTCAAAAAAGAAAGGGAATGCGCATGCCGCGCATTCCCTTCTTTTCTGGTCTGGTTTCCGGAGCTATGCCGTCGCTGCGTTCGCTTTTTTGGTGATACGCGAGATTTTCCGGGAAGCGGTGTTCTTGTGGATAATGCCTTTGGTTGCCGCCGAACTGATCGTCTTGACCGCTTTTTTCAGGGCTTCACCGATTGCTTCCTTGTCTTTCGCCGGAAGCGCTGCCTCAAGCTTCTTGACATAGGTCTTTATCTCATTGGTCTTGGACTGGTTGCGCAGTTCGCGCTTTTCGTCCTGCCGTGCACGCTTCAGAGCGGACATATTTTTCTTTACCGGTGCCTTTGCTGCCATGTGTTGCCTCCGTTTAGCCTCAGAATGAGTATCTAAGTTAGCATAATTCTGAACAGAAAATCAATGAGTATGGTACAATTGCTGACGGTACTGCATGATGAATTATAAACCGGTTTCAGTCGAATCATTGAAGCGCTATTCTCTGGAAACCCGCGCCAGCAAGGTCTCGGTCGCCGAGCTCGGCAGGCCGCATGCCGCCGGCCGGAAATTTGCCGATTTTATTGCCGCCCTTCCCCGATTTCTTGCGGCGAATGACCTTCAGTCAGTCGCGCAGGCGATAGCAGTTGCCCGAAAAAACGGCCGTCCGGTTGTGCTCGGCATGGGCGCGCACCCGATCAAGGTCGGACTCTCTCCCATCATCATCGACCTCATGCGGCGCGGCATCATTACCGCGTTTGCGGGCAACGGGGCCTGCATTATCCACGACTTTGAACTCGCGTACGCGGGACAGACATCGGAGGACGTTGCGAAGGAACTGAATACCGGGGCGTTCGGCATGGCGCTTGAGACCGGCCAGACGCTCAATCGTGCCATTACCGAAGGCGTTGCGTCGGGGATGGGGATCGGCCGGGCGGTCGGGTCGCATATCGCAGCATCGGCCTTCCGCTGCCGGGACAAAAGCATTTTCGCCGTCGCGGCGGAACTTGATCTTCCGGCGACCGTCCATGTTGCCATCGGAGCCGATATCATCCATATGCACCCTGAAGCAGACGGGGCGGCCATCGGCGAAGGCAGCCTTCGCGATTTCCGCCTTTTGACGTCGGTAGTGGCCGATCTGGAAGGCGGGGTGTATCTGAACCTCGGTTCCGCGGTCATTCTTCCCGAAGTGTTTTTAAAGGCATTGACCGTAGCCAGAAACCTTGGCCATCAGGTAGAGGCGTTCACAACCGTTAATATGGATTTTGTCCAGCACTATCGGCCCCGCGAAAATGTTCTCCGGAGGCCGACCGCGATCAAGGGAAAGAACTATGCCTTGACCGGCCACCACGAGATCATGTTCCCGCTGCTGGCTGCGATGGTGATTGAGGAGATTGAAGCATGAGTGTTGTCATTGACCAGGAATCCTGCATCGGCTGCGGCCGGTGTGTTGAAATATGTCCGGCAGTCTTTTTCCTCGATGAGAAGATCGGCAAATCGGTTGTGCTCGACGAGGATGCCTGCGAATACACCGGCTGTTGTGAAGCGGCTGCCGAAAACTGTCCGGTGCACGCCATTGC
>JAAYUK010000151.1 GCA_012517735.1 Nitrospiraceae bacterium | reverse complement strand
TCTGGTGGAGGCGCGGGGAATTGAACCCCGGTCCGAAAGCACTACTCTCAAGCATCTCCATGCATAGCCCGCCTATTTCAGATTCGGCGGTCAGCATGCCGGCAGACAGGCCTTCTGACAACCTATCCCCTAAAATCTCCCATCGAAACAGAAGGGTGCTGCCCGATGGCAGCCTGAAATATGACGCCGGTCTCTCCGGCTCAGGCAACCGGAAAGGGGCGTGCTGCTAGTTAAGCAGCGAGTGCCAGTTCGTTGTTGGCGTTTGTGTTTGTTCCCTCTTTTTACGTGGTGAAGGAGCCACGGCATGCAGCTTGAGCCTCATAACCCCCGTCGAGCCCTTTCGCCCCCGAGTGAAGCCTCTGATCTATTATACCATGCGGCTTCAGCTTCAGTCGTGAAACGTTATCCGGAAGTCAGCGCGTTCTGCAGCGACATGCTTCAGCATGCCCTCAATTCTGACAAAGTCGTTCTTCAGGGCTTTTTTTGATGCAGATGCATGCTTCCACACGATCTCGAAAGGCCCCGCGATATCGGTGGACAGCACGTCGGCAAGGGCGTCAAGGTTACGGCCAAAATGCGGGGGCAACGGCAGTCTTCTGCTGACTTCATCGTAAAAGCCTGCAAGCGATAGAATGGCGTTGCCATCGAGCAGGTATTGTTTTACCGGCATGCAGGCACCTCCACAAAGGTCTGGTAATGATCGACCGTCACCATCCGCCGCCCGTCGGACGAAAAAACGATCCGCTTTGCACCACGCTTGCCGCCCCGGTAATCAAGGTCGGCTTCCCGCCATTTCCCTTTGGGAAGCCGCTGTTCAAAATTGCCGAAAGCGTCGCCCCCGATGCTTTTCCCCTTTAATGAGGGGATCTCCCAAAGGTCCCTGCCGGGGCTCCAGCCGGCGTTTTTTGCCTGCTTTTTGGTAACGAACCTTGCAGGGAGCTCCCGGTTGTTTGTTTCGTTGAGCGTGGTGAGGATATCTGACAGTTCACGTTCATTTAGTTGGTGCTGAAGTCGAGAGTTGAGTTTTTTGGCAACCTCGTCGCATGATTCGGCACATGCCTGACCATAGAGAAGCGCGATGCTCAGTACGCCTATCAGCATGACAGCGGTGAACCAATTTTTATGCATCAATAACGGCATTCCCTTCCTCCTGTTGCGAGGCTCCATGCCCGGGTCTTTCAGTTCCGGGCCTTGGCTTTTTCGGTTTTCCGCACCTCGCGCTCCATCCAGTCAAAAATCTGCGGAGCGAGCGCTTTGTGCGCCCGCGACAGGCTCGAGAAAAACCGGTCCTTCGGCGCTGATGCCTGTGTCGAGAATGTCCGCTCGAGGATGGATGTGCGGACGCGCACTTCGACCGGCACCGAGATGGTTTCCTCGCCTGATGCCATCAGACGCTCGATAACCGGCTGGCTCGGGGCGATTTCGACGATGAACGGATCGTACGCAAGCGCCTGTTCGAAGGCCGGGTTTACGGCCTGGCTCCGGCTGACGAAATAGCCGTCCCATCGGGTAATCATCACTTTGTTGCCGAACCGCTTACGTGCCAGTACGGCAAACTCGATCCCCATGTTCGGCGGCACGGCGATAGCAAACTTCGGCTGCTGGGGATTTCCTGCAAGTACTTTTTCCCAGCAGATTTCCTTGGTGCTGCAATCAAGCTCGAACTCGGCTTTCAGCACCTGACGGCGGTCGTCGGTGAAGTCCGATGTGGCGCACCCGAGCAGTG
>JAAYUK010000150.1 GCA_012517735.1 Nitrospiraceae bacterium | reverse complement strand
GAGAATGGCATCGCGCTTGAAGTAATCGCCGAACGAAAAGTTGCCGAGCATTTCGAAAAACGTGTGGTGTCTGGCTGTGTGTCCGACGTTTTCGAGGTCACTGTGCTTGCCTCCGGCCCGCATGCATTTCTGCGAAGTCGTTGCCCGCGTATAGTCCCGCGTCTCCTCGCCGAGAAAGATCGATTTAAACTGCACCATGCCCGCATTGGTGAACAGCAGGGTCGGGTCATGCCGCGGAATCAACGAAGAACTCGCCACAGGCTGATGGCCTTTCGACCGGAAAAACTCCAAAAACGACGACCGAATCTCTGCACTCTTCATTTCTGCTCCTAAAAGATTAATTCGTAATAAACCGCGATCAACCTTTGCTGCCGAACCTATTTTTCGAGAATATGGGCGACTTTCCCATTCTCAAAGACCACCAGCTTCTTTTTCAGCCCCATCTGCGAAGAATACACCCACTCCTCACGCTGTTTACCGTCGATCGGCGATAGCATATAGGAATGATCTGGACTGCCCCATGCGTAGCGAACCTGCGGCTGCGTCATGCCGACCGCCACTTCGCCCTTTATGATCAGATCCTGCACCTTCGGAGGGTAGTTTTTGATTTCGTCCGGGGTATACCGGACCGACGACGCGCATCCGGCAGACAGAATGATAGAGAGCATGCAGACATACAACAGACCTTTTTTCATGAATCCCTCCTCTGAAAGTGCGAAGCCAGAACCGCCCGGATGGTACCGGCAGAAAACCCCCGCCGGCTGAGCATGTTCCAGAGTCGTTTTTGTGCGGCAGCGTCGTCAAGGGCGGTCAGACGCCCGACCTTCCTGTCCACCAGCCGTTCGGCAATAGCCAGCTCGTCTGATACATCGGGAACACTTTCGATTGCCTCACGTCCGAGACCGCGCTTCTGCAGGAACGCCCTGACCCCGTGCGCGCCGAGCTGTTTCTGTTCGGTGGCAACACGTTTCAGATTCCCGGCAAGCCGCAGGTCATCCAGAAAGCCTGCCTCCTTCAGCTGCAAAACCGTCGCGTCAACCACCGGTCCGGAGTATCCCTTTCGTGCCAGCCGGTCGCGCAGCTCGCGTTCACTCCGGTCACGATACCGCAAGAGATGATATGCGGAACGCACGGCAGCCGCAACCGTATCCTGCAGCGCTGCTGCCCGAGCCCGGCGCACAGTCCGTGCTACTCTTTTGCCTCTTTTGTGACCGCCGGCTTCAGACCGTAGATATCCCTGATCTTCTGCTCGATCTCAAGGGCAATTTCAGGATTGTTCTTCAGGAACTCCTTGACCGTGTCCCGGCCCTGGCCGATACGGCTGCCTGCATAGCTGTACCAGGCACCCGCCTTTTCGATCAGCCCTTTCTCGACGCCGAGGTCAATGATCTCGCCGACCTTCGAGATACCCTCATTGAAAAAGATATCGAACTCCGCCTGACGGAACGGGGGCGCAACCTTGTTCTTGACGATCTTCACCCGCACACGGCCGCCGACCGCATCCTGTCCTTCCTTGAGCGTATCGGTCTTGCGGATGTCAAGCCGCATCGATGCATAGAACTTCAGCGCATTGCCTCCGGTTGTGGTCTCAGGGTTGCCGAACATGACACCGATCTTCATGCGGATCTGGTTGATGAAAATGATCGTGGCATTGGATTTTGATATTGCAGCGGTCAACTTCCGCATCGCCTGGCTCATGAGCCGCGCCTGCAGCCCGGGCAGGGAATCTCCCATATCTCCCTCAATCTCCGCTTTCGGCACAAGCGCCGCGACCGAGTCCACGACAACGATATCCACAGCACCGCTCCGGACAAGCGTTTCCGCAATTTCGAGCGCCTGCTCTCCGGTGTCCGGCTGGGAGACGAGCAGATTCTCGATATCAACGCCGAGACGTCCTGCATATGCCACATCGAGTGCATGCTCCGCATCGATAAACGCGGCAACTCCGCCCGATTTCTGGGCCTGTGATATCGCATTCAGCGCCAGCGTCGTTTTGCCCGACGACTCCGGCCCGTAGATCTCGATGATCCTGCCACGCGGAAAACCGCCGACTCCTGTCGCAATATCGAGCGTCAGCGATCCCGTAGGAATCGCCGGAACCACCTCGGTCTCCTTGGCGCCGAGACGCATGACCGAGCCTTTGCCGAAGTTCCGTTCGATCTGTGAGAGCGCGTTTTCGAGCGCCTTGAGTTTGTCCTTGTTCATCAATAGCCTCCCTGAAGCATCGTATCTATTCTGTCAACAATCATCACGTTCAACCCTGATGCGCATCCTCCCGGAGCCTGAATGCGCCGAGTCTGGCATATTCGGGTCCCGATGGTTTCAGTATGCTTTGCATGAGTACGATTTCACGCACCTCTATACTACCAAAAAAGGCATTCTGAAAGGTACGGAAGCGGCTCATGAGCTCAGGCATACCGTGCCGCCCTTTCACCCGTCCGATCGTCAGATGCGGGGAAAAGCGTCGCTGCTCCTTCGGGAAGCCAAGAGCAGCCATGGCATCTTCCACACGGAGATACAGGGCACGCAAGGCTGCCGGTGCCCGCACCCCCACCCAGAGTATGGTGGGTCGCCGCTCGTCCGGAAAGGCTCCGGTCCCGGTAATCGACAGCTCGAATGGGTCAGACACCTGGGCTACCGGTTCAAGAACAGCCAGCAGCTGAGGAACGCCGTCTTCCGGCACTTCGCCGAGAAACTTCAGGGTCAGATGCAGATTTGCCGGTACCACCCAGCGGACATCGCGGGAAAGCGGTTTCAGTTGACTGATGCAGTCATTGACCGACTTTTTGAGGGATTCGGAGAGATCGATTGCGATAAAACAGCGCATGGTCAGACCAACGCTTTCCAGAGCTGCAGGCAGAGGTTTGCATAGACGCCAGCAGCGACATCGTCCATCACAACGCCAAGCCCACCCGGCAGCGCGCGTTCAATCTGACGAACCGGCGGCGGTTTTACGATGTCGAATACCCGGAAGAGAAGAAAACCCGCTATCAGATACCCCGGCGTCATGGGAAGGAAAAGAACCGCAACTGCATAACCGGCAACTTCGTCGATTACGATCCGTCCGCTGTCTTTGGTACCAAAGGACTTGTCCGCATAGTGACTGGCAATAATACCGATGATGATGATGCAAGCCGCAAGCAGCATCTGTAAGCGGCCATCAGGCCGCAGCAGCCAGAAGAGCAGCAGCGCAACCCCCGTTCCGGCGGTACCCGGCGCTACCGGACAGTAGCCAACCCCGAAAACCGTCGCAACAAAAACAGAAAAGCGCGCGAATAAAAGACTCATCCCGCCGTATTCTACCACAGGTACGATGAACCCCAAAATTGTCATTGGACTCGACCCAAATCGCTCCGAGCCTGCCCTGCCGGGCTCATGACAATTCCGGGTTAACCACGAGACGGATGAATGAGGTACAATACTGCATGAACACCTTGACAGAATTCAAAGAGATCGATCCGTATCTTCCGGTAGATCTTGATGTTTTCCATGTCGGCTCGCAGCTCGCTTTTGACCTGTACCTGAAAGACGGCGCAACCATGAAGCAGGCGCTTGTCAGGGGAACCTGGTTCAATGCCCCCCTGCGAGAAGGTTTTCTGAACAAAGGCGTTTCAAAACTCTACATCAAGGCTGATGACAAAGCACTCTTCGACCGCTACTACCGGCAGGTGAGCCTGCTCAAAGAATCGCAGAAAGACCGTTCGTTCTCGTTCAGGGAATACTCCTATCTGAAAGACCGCTTCCTTCAGATCAATGCCGATCTTCTTATTGAAGGCACCGAGATCACCTTCAGTCTCTATAATCTCTGCAAGATCACCTTCAGTCCGGTTGTCGAGGCCTCGGTATCGGCTCCGGTCAGGCTCACCGCCGGAATGATCGCCGATGCCGGCTGCGACGTTCTCATCAAGGACAAGGAGATTCATCTCTATCAGGAATACCTCGCCGAAACCCTCAGGGCCCGTTCAGGACGGAATGCTGCAAAAAAACAGCGGAAAGTCAGCATTCTTCGCGAACACGCAAAAATCGTTCTGAAGGAAATCCTTGACGACCCGCTCAGCAGCCTCAAATACAGCACGGTCGAATCCCTAGCCGGCGATCTCACGGCAGAGATACTCCAAAATGAGCATGTCGTCCACCATCTGATCGCCGTCCGCCGGCACGATTTTTACTCCTATGTGCACTCCTTCAATACTGCCGTACTGGCTGCCGGTCTTGCGGCGCACATCGGCCTCGACAGGAACGCTGTTCACCGCATACTGACCGGCATGATGCTGCACGATGTCGGGAAACGGACCATCCCCCCCTATGTGCTGCACAAGCTCGGCAACCTGACCGACACCGAATATGCACTCTATAAACAGCATGTCGTGGCCAGCGGTGCGCTGCTCGAAAAGGAAAAGAAAGTGCCGAAAGAGGCGCTCACCATCGCTTTGCAGCACCATGAACGGCTCAACGGAAAAGGCTATCCATACAAGCTGTCGGGGGCAGCGATCTCCATGCAGGGCAGAATAGCGGCAATAGCCGACGCCTTCGACGCGCTCACCACTCCGCGGCCCCACAAATATCCGCTCAGTCCTTTTTACGCGCTCCAGCTTCTTGCCCGCGAAGCGGTTTATTACGACAAGGATCTGCTCGCCTCATTCATCAAAATGCTGGGCGATGTTGAATAATCCACATTGAGACGGATACTTTTTGCACGGATTTCCGTCAGGTATTCCCTGCCGATTCGGAAAGGAAGCCCCCATGTCTGAAGAATTGCTCGAAATTGTCGATACCAGCGGGAAAACGATCGGAACAGCTCCGCGTTCCGTCATTCACGGCAACCCCTCACTGCTTCACAAAGTCGTCCATGTCCTGGTCTTCAACACCGCGGGTGCTTTG
>JAAYUK010000149.1 GCA_012517735.1 Nitrospiraceae bacterium | reverse complement strand
GGTTTCCCTGACTGCAGAAAGGCTTCTTCAATGGCGATTCCGATCTCTTCGGCAAATCCGGAACCGACAAACCCGGCAGATGCGACCGTATCGCCGTCCTTGATGAAGCTTACTGCAACTTCAGCAGAGACAATTTTTGATTTCTGCATACCTGTGCTCCTTTCTATTGGTTGTTTTGATAAGGCAATGCGCATGCCAGAGGGCATTGTGCTCAGATTGCATCATGAAAATTCCTTGAAAAACAGCGTTGAAATGTCCAGAGGGTCTGAGTGGGCACGCGATGACTTGAATCGAATGTATCAGATGTGATACAAATTGTAGACCGTCAAAGACGCGAAATGGAGATTCATGGATACAAATAATGCGTTTGCCTTGCCTGTGGATCGTAGCCGGTCTTCACTCTCCGCAGCCGAACTGGCTGAGCGGATAGAACTGTATGAATCAGTGCTGGACAGCATTCAGAATGGCGCAATTATTACCGATGCTGCAGGATATGTCCTGTATCTGAACAAACCGTACGGAGAATTCCTCGGCGTTAATCCGGCGGAGCAGATCGGCCGTCATGCAACCGAAGTGGTCGAGAACTCGCGCATGCATATTGTCGGGCAGACCGGCAAGCCGGAAATTCATGTGGCCCAGAAGATTCACGGCAGGGAGATGGTGGTGCAGCGTGTTCCGATACGGAAAGACGGAAAAGTGGTTGCCGTATACGGGCAGGTTCTCTTCAAGGATGTTGAAGATCTCAGCAGGCTCGCCAAAAAAGTAGGTTTGCTTGAGAGCAAGGCGACGTATTATGAACAGGAACTTCTATCGATCCGTTCGACCCGGTACAACCTGGAGAGTATTGCGGGAGACAGTTCGAGCATCAGGCTTTTGAAGCAGATCGTCCAGAAGTCGTCCGGTACTGACCTGCCGGTTCTCATTACCGGCGAGTCGGGCACCGGCAAAGAGCTGTTTGCGCAGGCGGTGCATCATGCAAGCAACCGGAAGATGTATCCGTTCATCCGGCTGAACTGTTCGGCGATTCCCAAAAACCTGATCGAATCCGAACTGTTCGGCTACGAAAAGGGAGCCTTTACCGGTGCCGATACGGTGGGCAAGCCGGGCAAGTTCGAACTCGCGCACCGCGGCTCGATCTTTCTGGACGAAATCGGCGAATTACCGATCGATGTTCAGCCGAAACTGCTGCGCGTGCTTGAAGAGAAAGAGTTCGAACGGATCGGCGGCAAAAAATACCTTCATTCCAACTTCCGGCTGATTGCCGCAACAAACCAGGAGCTGCCCGAGATGATCGCCAGAGGCGCGTTCCGTATGGATCTATACTACCGTCTCAATGTCATTCATATCCGCATCCCCGCCCTGCGCGAACGTCGGGAGGACATTCTTCCGCTTGCGCGCCACATGCTGAGACAGCTCTGCGAAGAGGCCTCGCTGCCGCTTGTGTCCTTCCATCCGCATGTCGAGAAAGCGCTGGTGGATTACGACTGGCCCGGCAATGCGCGGGAACTGCACAATGTCCTTGCGCGGGTGCTTTCGTTTCTCGATGGAGACGTGATCAGGCTTGAAGACCTGCTCTTCCACCTGACGAAAAAAGAGCGGTCGCGGGAACCGGGATATCAGATCCCGCTGAGAGATGCGGTTTTGGATACAGAAAAAGAAACCATTCTCAAGGCACTGGCTGCGACAAACAATAACAAGGTTCTTGCGGCGGACATGCTCGGGATCCATCGAACCCTGCTCTACAAGAAAATGGAGAAATACGGGATTCAGGTCAGAAAGAAGAGCGGAAAAAAAGAGCATGCCGCAAAGTCGGCCTCTGACAGAGCCGAGTATTCGCTTTCAGATGCCTCATCGGTGCGGACGCTGGACGAATACCTGATGGACGAACTCTAGCCGGGAACCCGCCGGATATGACAATTGCGGGCTCCGTGAAATCCGTCATATTGATAGTACACGTGACTACCCCCGCCATACCTTATGGAGCAGCGTCACGAACAGAAGTCCGAAGACCAGGAGCAGAAAAAACTGGATGAATGCATGCCCCTTCCTGATCGCCAGCAGGCTGCCCAGGTAGCCTCCCGCCAGATTGCACACGGCGATCGGTATGCCGATACCATACAGCACCTTGTCGGCAAGGGCAAACGTGGCGAGTGAACCGACATTGGACGAAAGGTTGAAGACCTTGGTGATCGCTGAAGCATTGATCAGATGCAGTCCGAGGAATGCATAGAACGCAAAGGTCAGGAACGTCCCGGTCCCGGGTCCGAAAAAACCGTCATAGAAACCGAAGGCAAAACAGATGAGCGGCGTGAACAGATAGATATCTTTTTGGGACAGATCGTGATGGGTTGTTTTGAGCTGCCGTTTCGGCAGAAACGTAATGATCGCCGTTATCGGCAGCAGCGCAATGATGATTTTTGCGGTCGTCTCCTGATCACAAAGCAGGATCGTTTTGGTTCCAACGGTTGATCCGACAATCGAAAAGCCGACGCCGACGAGCGCCAGCTTCCAGATCACCTTCCCGTTCTTTACGAAATTCAGGAGCGCCATAGCGGTGCCGCAGGTGCCAGCAAGCTTGTTGGTCCCGAGCGCCAGTTGTGGAGGAATCCCCGCGACCAGCAGCGACGGCAGAAGGATCAATCCACCTCCTCCGGCAATGCTGTCGATGAACCCTGCCAGAAAGGACATCAGGCAGAGCAGGGCGATGACCGGCAATTCCATATGAGGACCAATCTCCTTGAACGGGTTGTCTGACAGCGCTTTGACCGGACGAAACAGCCATACCGGCGCAGAGAAGGTTTTAGCATACCAGATGGTTTGCGCTTTGGTGAACCATGACGACGATCATGGGAAAGGAGCTGCCGCTACCGGATCAACGCGCCTCTCGATTGGAGCAGTTCCTTCAGAATGGCACGATGGCAACGCTCTTCATTTGTGCAATAACAGCCGATGGCAAAATTCGTATGGTGCGAAAGCGCAGCAAGCAGATCGAGGTCTCTGCTGGGGGCGGCCTGCTTCATTTCTGCCAGAAACCGGCGTTTGAACTGTTTCCAGCCGGCCTCATCTTCAAGCGATGCCGTTTCCTTCAGGAGCGTTTCGCTTGGTGCCAGATTCGGAAACCAGACGTCGTAGAAGTCCTTTGCCGCAAAGTCATCCTTGCGCACGCCTCGCGGCGGACGACGGACCGTGCCGATGCGGAGCCCTTCATCTTCTGAACGGGGCGAGCCGAGGCGTATGATTCGTATCAAGACAGTATCCTTTCCGGCATGGCCGTGTCATGACGAGCAGCATGATGCTGAGCAGCTTCCCACTTAAGAAGCTCTTGCTCCTGTCCAAACAACCTGAGCCACTTCTCTATTTATAGCCGCACCATCTCAGTATCGTTTTTGCTAACACCTGCGTGGTCGCAATCACTGAAGGGATGTCTACCCACTCATCCGCACCATGTACATTGCCGGCAATGGGACCGGTGCAGGCAGCAGGCATGCCGAAGGACGCGGCAAAACGGGCGTCGCACGCGGCCTTGCGTCCCTCCAGAAACACCGGCTGGCCCAGTGCGTCCTGCGCAGCATGCCGGAATGTCTGCACGAATGGGTGGTCGGGATCCTGATACCACGGCTCGGTCTGTACGCCAATCCATTCCACAACCGGCGGATGCGCGCGGAGCCAGTGGTCTTTCATGGCCGCTGCGTGGACTTCATCCTCCAGCTTTTTTTGAACTGCCTCTCTGGTCTCACCGGGAATGAAGCTGATTCTTCCTTCGATCTCCGCCGAGCCTGCTACTGTCGCAGGCCAATCGCCGGCTCTCATGGTGCCAATGCCAAGATGGCAGGAGCGGTTGATGGTCCGCTCGAAAAGCGGATGGTGAACGGTTCTGGCGCGTTCCTCGTCCAGCTGCCTGATCACCTGAATGACCGGATACATTTTCTCGATGGCGCTCACGGAGAGATGCGCTTGCCCGATGTGGCTGCTCCTGCCGGTAACGCGAATACGGAAGAAGGCTGCTCCCACATGCGCAATGCTTACCTGCAGCGAGTGCGGCTCGGTGCAGATCATCGCGTCTGCGGTGTATCCTGCGTTCAGGCAGGCGAGGGTGCCTCCTCCGCCTCCGGCTTCTTCGTCGATGACACTCTGGAGGGTGACATCTCCGTTGAGTGCAATGCCTGCATCCAGAATTGACTTCAACGCAAAGAAATTTGCGATCAGCCCGGCTTTCATGTCACCGGCTCCACGGCCATAGAGGCGGTCTCCGTCAATCTTGGCGCCCCATGGGTCGTAAGTCCACGCATCCAGCGGTTCGGGCGACACGACATCGCAATGGCCGTTCAGGATAAGCGAACACCCGCCGCCAGTGCCTTTCAGAGTGGCGATGATATTGCATCTTCCGGCATACGGGACCGGCCCCGGCACGTAACCGCTCAACTGACGGAGTTTGTCGGCATCAGGTTCAAGTGTGACGACAGACAGCGGGAGGTTTCGGTAGAGGTCAGCCATATACTTTTGCGCCGTCTGCTCACTGCCGACCACGCTTGGAATACGGACCAGATTACGGACAGCCTCGATTATTTCGTCGTGCCGTGCGCTGACGGCATCAAAGACATGCTGTTCAACCGTCCGGCTCTGCATGGTGCCTCCCTGAACAGGCTACAAGGGCAAGTGCGGCAAAAGAAATCCGAGAAGAAACGCCATGCTGACTACGTACATGAACGGGTGCAGCTCGCGCCACCGTCCGCTCATCAGTCTGATCAGCATATAGGTGATGAATCCAATGCCGACCCCATGGCTGATGCTGTAAGTCATCGGGATGCCGATGATGGTGAGAAACGCGGGAAATGCTTCCTCGAAGCGGTCCCAATCGATCTCGCGCACGATATTGATCATCAGGAACCCGACGACGATGAGCGCTCCCGCAGTGAT
>JAAYUK010000148.1 GCA_012517735.1 Nitrospiraceae bacterium | reverse complement strand
TTTCCGGAGCGCGGTAACAAGAAATCCGTTGCTGGTCTCAGGCTTGAGGTCGATGACCTGCCAGCCCTGATCAAACGAATGTCCGTACGGGGGGATTCCCCCGGTGTGCACAATACGCTGTGTTTCGCCGACGTTCATGACGTCCTTGTCGTATTCGGCGCAGATACGTTGCGGACAGACGGACGAAGGCGTACTGCATTGAATGATCTTTGCGGCTGCCGGAGCTGCCCAGACAAGCAGCAACAGTGCAATACCGACAGATATCTGTTTCAAACCGAGAATTGTCATTAGCCTGGCAGGACAGGCAACGCCGCTCAACTGCCACCCCGAAAAGTCATCGACATTTTCGGGGGCCCCGCTTCTCGGACGGCATCCAGCCGTCCTCCGAGGTATTCGCCTCGCACATACGTCCTGTATGTGCCGCTTTGCCGAATAAATCCGCTCTGTTGCCAGTCCAGCCAGGCTTAGAGCGTTATTGGATCGAATCCAATGACAATTTTGGGTTCATTCATCACAATTCTCCTGATTGGAAAAAGCCGCCAGCCGATTCAGATGTGAGCCCGATCGATGTTCGTCCGCTTCTTCTCATCATGGTTCCGCCGGCATTGGAAGCGTCAGGATCACGTCCGCAATTTCCGAACTCAGCCGGGCAATGGCGTTGCTCATGGCTGCAACCAGATGCTCATATTCCGGTCCCTGCACCGGTTCGGTGATGAGCGACACGCGGACCGCTTTGCGGGTTTTTTCATGGTCCCCCAAAATTCCCCATTGGCATTTCAACGTAACGGTTCCTCCTGAGGTCCCCTCAAACTGGAGAATATCGATGACGACCCGGTACTGCACCGGGAGGCTTCCATTTCCCGGTACCGGCCAGTGAACGACCAGGTACCCGGCAGAATCGATCTTCTGCGCAATGTTGTCCGGAATAATCCGTTTGAGATCGTTGTCGAGGGAGCCTCCCCACCGGTGGAACTCGGCGAGCACCAACTCGTTGTTTCCCGAGCGGGTAACGATCTGGGGGCGGTCGAGGTATTCGGGGATGCGGATGGGACCGATAGCGATGATGCCCCGATCTTTCACCTGCCGGTGCTTCAGATGATCGGTGGCATTCACGGAACTCAGGGCATAAAAACGCGATGCCGGGGTCGAACTGCATGCTGCCGACAGCAGAACTGCTGTCAGCAGTCCCGCAACGATCGTGACTACGCGGAGACGATTCACTTCGCACCTCCTTCTGCCGCGGACTTGCCGCGTATCAGAGAGTCAGGATGACGGTCGAGATAGTCAACAAAAGACCTGAGTGAGCGGGAGAGCGACTGCAGCTCCTGCATGGTCTTGTGAACATCATAGCCGATATTCCTGTTTTGTGCAGCAAGATCTTTGTATTCCGTTACCGCTTCATCGATGCTTTCCATGGTGGTGCGCATTGCCTCCAATGTCTTGCGGACATCTCCGGAGAGCGGAGTAAGCTGGTTATCCGCATCATCGCTGAGCTTGTTGATGCTGATCAGGGTTTTTTCGAGCGCGGCGATGCTCCCCTTCAGCTCTTTTGTCTTCAGCAGTCCGCCGAGGGAATCGAGGGCTGTCTCAATTTTCAACACGATAGAGCCCAGATCGATTTTCTGTAGCTCATCCATGGTATTGGGAACGGTCGGTATTTCGGGATAGCGCTTGTCAAAGCCGAGGAGCCGGGTGGGTTTGTCCGGAAACAGGTCAAAGTTGATCACCAGCTGGCCGGTAACGAAACTCTGCATCTGGAGCTGACCCTTGAAGCCTTTTTCGACGAGTTTTTTGAGGAGCACCCCGTCCGGCACTGGTTCCGGATCGCCGGGAGGGATATCGATCTTGTCGGGGTCTACTTCGATATATACCGGAATGATTGCCGCAAGGTCCTTGGTATGAAGCCAGAGCTGAATATCGGTTACCCGACCGATCGGAACTCCTCTGAACATGACCGGCGAGCCGATCTGCAATCCCTTGACCGAGCCTTCAAAGTACAGGACGAACTTCATTTTTTCAGCAAAAAACGTTCCTTTTCCAAAGACTATCAGGGCGATGACGACGAGCGCCAGCGCGCCCAGCACAAAGGCTCCTGTAACGGTTTTGCTTGCTTGTTTGCTCATTGGTGATCTCCTGCGCTGCATCTGTCTGTATTTACCCTATGCGATTGGGGCCTGCCTTCTCCACGCGTCAGAAAATCAATGATTTTCGGATCGTCCGAGTGTGCCAGCAGATACCGTGGATCTCCCGTGGCCACCATGGTTTTGGTCTCGGCGTCGAGAAATACCGAGTTGTTTGCGATCGCGAAGATGCTTGCCAGTTCATGCGTGACCACAACGACGGTCGTTTTGAGGCTTTCCCGCAACTGCAGGATCAGTTCGTCAAGCAGGTAGGCGCTGACGGGATCAAGACCTGCTGACGGTTCATCGAAGAAAAGTATTTCGGGATCGAGCGCCATGGCCCGTGCCAGGCCGGCCCGCTTTTTCATGCCGCCGCTGATTTCCGACGGGTAATAATCCTCAAAACCGGCCAGCCCTACGAGGGAGAGTTTCAGGGAGACCAGTTCCCGAATCGTCCGGTCACTCAACGCGGTATATTCCTTGAGCGGAAGCGCCACGTTCTCGGCGAGGGTGAGTGAACTCCAGAGAGCTCCGCTCTGATACAGGATGCCGACTTTTTTCAGCAGATTTTCGCGTTCGTGCTCTTCAGCGTCCCAGAAACTGGTGCCGTTATACAGGACACGGCCCTTGACCGGCTGCACAAGGCCGACGAGATTCCGCAGGAGCGTACTTTTCCCGCAGCCGCTACCGCCCATGATCACGAAGATGTCGCCCCGGTTGACCGTGAAATTCAGATCCTGCTGAATCACCACGCTGCCATAGGCCATGGTCAGGTCTTCGACGACGATATGGGGGATCGGTCTGTCCATGGGCCTAAATCCCGAGAATATCCGCGACGATGGTGATGACCGCTGTGGCGATGATGATGCTGATGATGCTGGTAACGACCGCCGAGGTGGTCGCCGCACCGACTGCGGAGGCGCTCCGTCCGCATTGCATGCCGCGCAGGCATCCGGCAAGGGCGACGAGGACGCCGAACACCCCGCTGCTGAAGAGCCCGACCCAGAGATCATTGGTGGTGATGGCTCCCTGGGTCTGAATGAGGTATTGCATCGGGTTCAGGCCAAGCACCACCACGCCGACGAAAAGGCCTCCCACGACGCCCATGAGGTCTGCGTAGAGACAGAGCAGAGGCATCATGATGCTCAATGCCACCATTCGGGGGAGCACGAGGAAATCGATCGGAGGAATGCCGAGGGTCTGGAGCGCATCGATCTCTTCGTTGACCTGCATGGTACCCAACTGGGCGGCGAAGGATGCGCCGGTTCGTCCCGCGATGATAATGCCGGTCATGATAGCTGCCAGCGCGCGAACCATGCCGATTCCGACAAGATCGGCGACATAGATCTGCGCACCGAACATGCGCAGCTGGATGGCACCGACATAGGCAAGAATGAGTCCCACCAGCAGGCTGATCAGGGAGACGATCGGCAAGGCCTGCGCGCCGCATTCCTGCATGATGAGCAGAAGATCAGAACGCCGGAAACGGGCTTTCCCACGAACGAAACGACTGAACGACTGCACTGCCTCGCCGATAAACGTGACGGTATCCACGGTATCGCGCCAGACCGTTTGGGCAGTATCGCCGACGCGGGCGACAAACGGAAGGCGGATGTCGGCACGCCGCACCCCTGTGCGTTCCGGAATGGCTGATGCGAGTGTCATGAGTTTCCGGACCCCGTCCGGAAGCCCGGAACGATCCACTGTCAGCGCAGCTTCCCGGGCGGCGGCATCAACATTCATGAGAAACGCAAGAAGGGCGCTGTCCCATTTTATGAGCCCCGATGTCTCAAAAAGGATGGTTTTGCAGGATGTCTGGGCTTTGCATGCGGCCGCGACCGAGGCACTGTCTGGGATCGGGTGGGTATACGTCCATTCGCCGCTCAGAACGATGGTTGCCGTATCCGGGGCTGCGGGAACAATCTGGAGTGATGCCGGAATCTGGGTATCAGTCATTCAGCCATGCTTCCTCGCGTTCGGTAGGTAATACAGAAATAATAGCATGTATGACGGACGTTTTGAGCGTCTGCAGGCAACCGGTACGGAGCTCTTCCGGGGTGCCGGATCCTGATCCGATGCCTCAGTATTTGGCCCGGCGGCGCAGACGAATCGGCGGAGTCGCCGGAAGCATCGCTGCCGTGAGGTGATGCAATGGAGGATCTGCTTGCATAAACAGCATGCCAATTTTTACAATATCAGGATGTTTACTATCCTGAATAAACTGTTTGGCACAAAGAATGAACGTGAACTGAAACGCCTGTTCAGCATTGTTGACCGGGTGAATGCCCTCGAATCGTCGTTTGCTGCGCTCAGTGACGATGCCCTCCGCGCCAAGGCAGCCGAGTATCGGCAACGGGTGCAGGACGGAACCGAACTGGATGCGCTGCGGGATGAAGTATTTGCGCTCGTGCGCGAGGTGTCAAAGCGCCGTATGAACATGCGCCATTTCGATGTGCAGCTGATCGGGGGAACGGTCCTGCATGAAGGGCGGATTGCGGAAATGAAGACCGGCGAGGGAAAGACCCTTGTGGCGACGCTTCCGGTCTGTCTGAATGCCCTGACCGGCAAGGGCGTGCATGTTGTGACGGTGAACGACTATCTTGCAAAGCGCGACGCCCGCTGGATGGGACCGATCTACGATTTCCTCGGGCTTTCGGTCGGTATTATCCAGCACGACGCTTCTTTTCTGTTTGATCCCGGCTATGTTGCTCAGGACAAGCGTCTTGATCAGCTTCGCCCCTGCACCCGCCGGGAGGCATATCATGCCGACATAACGTACGGCACGAACAATGAGTTCGGATTTGATTATCTTCGCGACAACATGAAGTATGACCTGTCGGAGTTCAGCCAGCGCGAGCTGCATTACGCCATCGTCGACGAAGTGGACAGTATCCTTGTGGATGAGGCCAGAACCCCGCTCATCATTTCCGGTCCGTCGGAGGATTCGACCGACAAGTATTACCGGATCAACCGCATTGTCCCGAGTCTCAAGCCGGAAGAAGACTTCAAGATCGACGAAAAGCTGAAGAGTGTCGTGATGACGGAAACCGGCAGTGTCAAGATCGAGAAGCTGCTCGGGGTGCCGAACCTGTATGATCCATCCAATATCGAACTGGTTCACCATGTGCTGCAGGCGCTCCGCGCGCATCACCTTTTCAAGCTGGATGTCGATTATGTCGTCAAGGACGGGGAGATCATCATTGTCGATGAGTTTACCGGTCGTCTCATGCCGGGACGCCGCTGGTCGGACGGGCTGCATCAGGCGATCGAGGCGAAAGAGAATGTGAAGATCGAAAGTGAGAATCAGACCCTTGCGACGATCACGTTCCAGAACCTCTTCCGCATGTACGACAAGCTTGCCGGCATGACCGGTACCGCGGACACCGAGGCCGCGGAGTTTGCGGAAATCTACAATCTGGATGTTGTCGTCATCCCGACGAACCGTCCGATGATCCGTGTAGATCATCCGGACCTTGTCTATAAAAACGAGCGGGCGAAATTCAATGCGGTCATTGAGGATATCGCCGCCTGCAATGCCAAGGGACAGCCGGTGCTGGTCGGCACGGTCTCGATCGAGAAGTCGGAGCAGCTTTCGTCGCTGCTGAAAAAAAGAGGGATCAAGCACTCTGTCCTGAACGCAAAATACCACGAGAAGGAAGCGGAAATCATTGCCCAGGCAGGAAGGCTCGGGGCGGTTACGATCGCGACCAACATGGCCGGCCGGGGTACCGATATCGTATTGGGCGGTAATCCCAAGGGATTGGCGCTCGAGTTCCTGAAGAATCCACATGAGTATACTCCTGAAGAATTCGCGTCTGCCTACGAAAAGGCTCAGGAGATCTGCCGGCGCGAAACGGAGCAGGTTTTGCAGGCAGGGGGGCTTCACATCATCGGCACCGAACGCCATGAAGCGCGCCGTATCGACAATCAGCTGCGCGGCAGGTCCGGACGTCAGGGCGATCCCGGATCGTCCCGTTTTTACCTTTCCCTCGAGGATGATCTCATGCGCATCTTCGGGTCGGACCGTATCAACGGGCTTATGGACCTCCTCAAGATGGAAGAGCATATTCCGATCGAAAACAAGATGGTCACCAAGGCGATCGAGGGTGCCCAGAAAAAGGTTGAGGCGCACAACTTCGACATCAGAAAGCATCTGCTTCAGTACGACGATGTCATGAACAAACAGCGGAAGGAAATTTACTCCTATCGCCGCGAGGTGCTTGAGAGCGTGTCGCTGAAAGAACGCATCTACGAGCTTTCGGACGTGCTTGCGGATGGGCTGGTTGCGCATTATTGCCCGGATGACGTGATTCCTGAAGAGTGGGACATGACCGGACTCAGGGACTCGGTCTTCGGCATGTTCGGCATCAAGCTGAACAGTGACGGACTCATGAATCATGACGAGATCAGGGGCATGATCGTTGACGCTGTGCGGAACGCGTATGCCCGCAAAGAGGCTGAGGCGAGCGAAGAGCTGATGCGGTATGTCGAGAAGATGATCTTCCTTCAGGTGATTGATGCCCAGTGGAAGGATCACCTGCTCGCCATCGACCACATGAAGCAGGGCATCGGACTTCGCGGGTATGCCCAGCGTGATCCGCTCGTTGAATACAAGAAAGAGGCTTTTGCGCTCTTTGAGGACATGTCGGATCGTATTTCTTCGGAAGTCATCTCACGACTGCTGAAGATTCAGATCCGCGTTGAAAATGAGGCGGAGGTGCAGAAGCCGCAGGAGCAGCGGCTTTCCTATAACCGGAGCGACGATGGGCCGCCGGTGCCGGTGCATCGGGGCGCAAAAGTCGGACGCAACGACCCCTGTCCATGCGGCAGCGGCAAGAAATACAAGAAGTGCTGCGGGTAGCCGCCGTCGGAGCGGCATTCAGGAGTCAGGATCGGAAGGCGGGGCGCGGGTATGCACCATATCCGCGCCCCGCATGCTTTTGCAGCATGGTTTCATTGACAAGGAAAAGAAAGGGTCCGTAAACGAACACACCATGGAAAGACATCTCAGAACAATTCTTCAGGATGCCTGTGCCGCACTGAGTGCCGATGTACAGGGTGACGCAATCGAAATCCAGGTTCCGAAAGAGGAATTCGGCGATCTCTCAACGCCTCTTGCGATGGGACTGGCGAAGCCGCTCAGAAAGGCACCGCGTGCCATAGCAGAACAGATTGTGCAGACGGTCAGGGCGAATGACGTTTTTGAAAAAGTCGATATCGCCGGACCCGGGTTCATCAACTTTACTTTCGCCAAGCCATTCCTGGTTGCCGAGATGCTCCGGTTGCTCCGGGAGCAGGATGCATTTCTTCGCGAGGATGTCGGCCAGGGCAGGAAAATCCAGATCGAATTTGTGAGCGCAAATCCGACCGGTCCGCTTCATCTTGGCCATGGCCGCGGAGCGGCTCTTGGGGCGGCGCTTGCGAATCTTCTTGCCGAGGCGGGTTTTATCGTCGAGAAAGAATTCTATATCAACGATGCGGGCCGCCAGGTGCGACTGCTCGGCTTGTCGGTCTACGCCAGATATCAGGATCTGCTCGGACGGCCGGTTCCGTTTCCCGAGGATGGCTACCGGGGCGATTATATTACGGATCTTGCTGAAGCAGTCAGGGCGTCCCATGGCGATTCCTATGCCGGAAAGGCATTTGATGATGTCGCGGAGTTCTTTATCGACTTTGCCTATCTGCGAATGCTCGATGCGCTGAAACAGGATCTTGCCGACTTCGGCGTAGTATTTGACACCTGGCAGTCCGAACGGGATCTCTACCGGGAGAATCTTGTTGAGCAGGGCATTGATGATCTGAAACGGCGTGGTCATATCTTTGAACATGAAGGAGCTGTCTGGTTCCGTTCTACCGACTTTGGGGATGACAAGGACCGCGTGCTCGTCAAACAGGACGGAGATTACACGTATTTCACGCCGGATATCGCATACCATCGGAAAAAATTTGAAAAAGGGTTTGACGAGGTGATCGATATCTGGGGAGCCGATCATCATGGCTATATCCCGCGCATGTCTGCGGCCATTCAGGCTCTCGGCCATCCGAAGGAGAGCTTCAGGGTGCTACTGGTGCAGATGGTGTCGTTGCTGAAGGCCGGCCAGCCGGTGCAGATGTCCAAGCGTGCAGGCGAGTTCATCACGCTTCGTGAGATCATGGACGAGATCGGTCCGGATACCACGAAATTCCTCTTCCTGACGCGCCGCTCCGACAGCCAGCTGGAGATCGATATTGAGGTCGCCAAGGCACAGTCCAGTGAAAACCCGGTCTTTTATGTGCAATATGCGCACGCCCGGATCAACAGCATCTTTGAGAAGGCACGAGAAGCAGGCGCCCCGGCCGGTGAAGCCCCGTCCGTTCCCGACGGCATCGATGCATCGCTCTACAATGACGATGAGTACCGTCTCATCAGAAAGCTGCTGCTCTATCCCATGATGTTCCGGGGCGCTGCGAATACGCGCGAGCCGCATCGGGTCACCTTCTATCTGCAGGAACTGGCCGCGATGTTCCACCAGTATTATCACAAGTATCGCATCATTACGGACGACGCTGCGGTGACCACTGTCCGTCTGCTACTCTGTCAGGCGGTCAGAATTGTGCTCCGGCACGGGTTGAAGATACTGGGAGTGCAGGCCCCGGAGAAGATGTAGCCGCTGTTCTTGCAATTTCCGCTGTCCTCCCCGATAATCAGCAGAGAAGGCTGTTTTGGTCCAATCGATGATATTCCGGAGGTCGTCATGGGATGGGTGGGCATTCTGATCGGTCTGATGATCGCTGCTGCCGGTTTTGCGCTGGAACGCAGGTTTCACGCGGAGGCCAATGCGCCCAGTTTCGGCATGCCGCGTATCACTGGGGGCGGCATTCTGAACTTTATCGGCATTCTTCTGATGGTGTTCGGTCTCAGTTGCGTCATGGTCGGAGTGATGGTACAGTTTTTCTGAACTGAATCGAGGGAGGCATGCTTTCCCTATCGGTTACCGGCCGCACGATCCCCGGGCAGAGCATCAGGAGTCCTGCGGATGGCCGGGCTTTACCAGTGCCTTTCCTGACATTTCCTCGATATCCATTCGTAAAACAGTGGTGCGTTCGAGCATCTCTTCCCTGAATACGTGGTTTGTCTGTTTGGTGTAGTGGGCCATGATCGCCTGCAGGGCATCGATTTTTTCTGCGGGGTCGGTTACAAAATGCATTCTTCCCATTCCCACGACGCTTTGATACCGCATGCTGCAGCCGCAGGCTACTCCATGCAGAAAGAATTCGTGCTCAATGTCGGTCTGAAAACAGACGAGATTGTTCTTTCTCAGAATGGAGAGTTTTTTCCCTTCATGCGCGCAGTGGAAGTAGAGGGCGGGAGGGCCGTCTTTTCTCAATCCGAAGTTCATGGTTACCATATACGGCACATCGTCATGCGACATGGCTATCCGGCAGACATCCGCTTTTTGGAGGATCTCCATGATTTTTGTGGGGTCTTCAATCTTCCGGTCGTTTCTTCTCACGGGAACTCCTGGACATGCTCGTTGGAGCGGCGAGACTAGAGGAAGCCGACTCTCTTCTCGGCGATCAGCTGACGCTGCCGCTCGAATATATATCTCTCTATCATCGTGGTGTCATGGCTGGCAGGATTGACGAACTTGACCGCAATCTGCCACGACACCGCGGTTTCAGCTTTTTCGGAGCGGAGGACCACGGCGTTGATATGCACGGGGGCAACGAAATCCCTGAAGAGAAACCTGATTTCCAGATACTGTCCTTCACGGAACGGCTCCGATGAAACAAACTTGGCCCCCATGGCACTGATGTCGACGGTGAAATGTTGCGTGAACGCATTTCCGTCTGAGAGGCTGCTCCCGATGGATACATCCTCGCCGTCCTTTGCGGGGAGGGCGGAAAGTCGCTTCACGCGAATCTGCACCCTGTCGTCAAGGCGGTAAAAGTCCCGTTTATTGGTGATGGTGGTTTTTTTCCTGTCTGCCATCCGAACGCTCAGGCGAAAATAGTCCGTGAGTCCGAGTGCGGGGAAGCATCTGTGCTTCCCGACACTTATTATGGTTTGTCTTTTTTTGCAATCAGCCAGAGAGCCGCCGCACCGGCGGCTGCTGCTGCGCCGGCGCCGAGACCGACAGCCGTCAGCTGTTTTTTCATGCGGCGGTCGCTCAGTTCCCGGTACCGCTGTGCAACCGCTTCGGTTCTCCGCAGATCTTTCTTCGTATAGGCGAAAATACTGATAAAAAGATGCGAGCGCTCTTCAATAATCTCCTGCAAGGCGCTCCAGTATTTCACTTTGTCCATATGACGCTTGTTGGCCCGCAAGGCTTTTTCGCGGGCAATTGTGTCGAGAAAGGATTTCAGCAGCTCCTGATCCGCCCCGCGATAGAGCGGGAGATCCGGATTGTCGATCGCCAGCAGCACCGGCCACTGAAAACGTTCTTCCATCTGAAAAAGCTCTGTCCATGAATGCTTCCGGAGGTGGAGCAGAATGATCGATTTGCGGATCGAGTGGTAGAAGGCCCTGAGTGCCTCGTGCTCGATGCCGCTGTCCTTAAATATCCTGATGAATTGCGGTAAACTGACCATAGAGTATCCTACGCATATTCTCCAATCTGTTCAAGTCTTATTGCATCAATCACGCGGAGGGTTTTCGATATCTCCTTGACATCGTGAACCCGGACAACGTGTGCTCCGTTATATGCCGCAATGGCAACCGCAGCGGCTGTGGCTTCAAGGCGTTCTGTTACCGGCGCATTCCCGAGGATTCTGCCGAGAAAGGCTTTGCGGGAAACACCGACCAGCAGCGGGTATCCGAGTTCCGTGAACTCATCAAGGCGGTTCAGGATCATGAGATTCTGCTCGAAGGTTTTGCCGAATCCGATGCCCGGATCGAGCATGATATGGGAGTCGGCAACGCCCGCGGCGCGGGCGAGGGCAATGCTCTCACGAAGGTAATCCATGATCTCCGGTATCATTGCTTCATACACCGGATTGATCTGCATATCCCGGGGGGTTCCCCTGATATGCATCAGACAGACCCCTGCCTGGTATCGGGCCGCAACTGCCGGCATGTCAGGATCAAAACGGAACCCGCTGATGTCGTTGATGATGGACGCTCCCGCTTCGAGCGCCCTGCGGGCAACTTCCGCCTTGCAGGTGTCAATGGAAATCGGGACGGAAACGGTGCGCGCCAATTGCTCAATCACCGGGATGGTCCGGAGGAGTTCTTCTTCAGCGGAAACCGGTTCTGCTCCGGGCCGGGTCGATTCGCCGCCGATATCGAGGATGTCCGCTCCTTCCGCAACTAGGTGAAGCGCATGGTCAACGGCGCTTGCCGGCTCCCGATAACGTCCGCCGTCAGAAAAAGAATCGGGGGTGACATTGATCACCCCCATGATACGGGTCCTTCCTGTGAGACGCAGCGTATGCTGCCGACAGGAGAAAATCAAGCTGCCGTGGACCGCGCCGATTCGATGATGGCATCGATATCGGTGCCTTCAATGGTTTCACGCTCAAGCAGGGCGTTTGCGAGTGCGTCGAGAAGATCCTTGTTGTCGGTCAGCAGCTTCTTCGCGCTCTGGTATGCCTCAGTCACAATCAGTTTGACCTCATCGTCGATTTCGACAGCGGTTTTTTCGCTATAGTCCTTGTGTTTCGCAATTTCCCGGCCAAGGAAAATCTGCTCGTCTTTTTTGCCGAAGGCGAGCGGGCCCAGCCGTTCGCTCATACCCCACTCGGTGACCATCTTCCGGGCAAGATCCGTCGCGCGCTCGATGTCATTTCCCGCGCCGGTGGTCAGGTGATTCAGGGCGATTTCTTCGGCGCACCGTCCGCCCATGAGCACTTTGAGGCGGTCGATCAGGTATTCACGGTTATACGTATACCGGTCGTCGATCGGCAACTGCGTAGTAACTCCCAATGCCCGGCCACGCGGAATGATACTCACTTTGTGAAGCGGATCCGTGCCGGGAGTCAGTTTTGCCACCAGTGCATGGCCGGCCTCATGAAAAGCGGTATTTTTCTTTTCTTCATCGCTCAGGACCATGCTGCGGCGTTCAACCCCCATGATCACCTTGTCTTTGGCGAATTCAAAATCGCTCCGGTCAACCTTGTCCTTGTTTTTGCGGGCGGCAATGAGCGCAGCCTCGTTGACCAGGTTTGCAAGATCGGCGCCGGAGAATCCGGGGGTGCCGCGGGCAATCTTGTCGAGATCGACATCGGCGCTGAGAGGAATGGTCCTGGTATGCACACGGAGTATCTCGATACGGCCCTTGACATCGGGAGTCGGCACGACGATCTGACGGTCGAAGCGGCCAGGGCGCAGAAGCGCAGGATCGAGCACATCGGGCCGGTTGGTTGCCGCAATAATGATAATGCCGACATTTCCTTCAAAGCCGTCCATCTCGACCAGCAACTGGTTGAGAGTCTGCTCCCGCTCGTCATGTCCGCCTCCGAGGCCGGCTCCCCGGTGGCGTCCCACCGCGTCGATTTCATCGATGAATATGATACACGGAGCGCTTTTCTTGGCCTGATCAAACAGGTCGCGCACACGCGACGCGCCGACGCCGACAAACATCTCGACAAAGTCGGAGCCGGAAATCGAGAAGAACGGCACTCCTGCTTCGCCTGCAATCGCTTTTGCGAGTAGGGTCTTTCCGGTACCGGGAGAGCCGACGAGCAGCACGCCCTTGGGAATCTTGCCGCCGAGTTTGGAGAACTTCTGCGGGTCTTTCAGGAAGTCGATGATTTCCTCGACCTCCGCCTTTGCTTCTTCAATGCCCGCGACATCGGCAAACGTGATCTTTACCGACTTGTCGGAAACGAGTTTCGCCTTTGCCTTGCCGAATGACATCGCCTTGTTGCCGCCCATCTGCATCTGGCGCATGAAGAATACCCAGACAAGAACGAGGAAAATAATCGGTCCCCAGGAGAAAAAGAAATTGACATACCACGGGTTCTGATCGAGCGGCTTGACCGCAATTTTTACATTTTTTGCCCGCAGGTCATCCACCAGATCCGGATAGGTCGTGGCATAGCTGCGGAACTTTGCACCGTCCTTGAAGCGACCGGTGATGTGGTTTTCCTTGATCGTGACCTCATCGACCTCGCCGGCGTCGACCTTGGCGAGAAATTCGGAAAAAATGATCTCTTTTTCGCCCTTTTGCGGCACGCTGAAGAGATTGAACAGCACAATCATCGAGAGACCGATCATGAGCCAGACGAATAAGCTTTTGTATAATCCCTTGTTTTGCATAAATTCTATTTTACCATATCCGCATCTTCAGCGAGTGTCTCCGCCTGTATGCGGGTGAGTTCCAGTATACCGAGCTCAGCAAGGTCGATCAACTGATCGAGCTCCCTGCGGCTGAAAGGTTCAGCTTCAGCGGTGCCCTGAATTTCAACAATCCTGCCGCTGCCGGTCATCACAACGTTCATATCGACATCAGCGTCCTTGTCCTCGATATAACAGAGATCAAGCACCGGTTCCCCGGCGACAATTCCCACGCTGATCGCCGCAATGCTGTCCTTGACCGGATTTCGGGTGATCAGCCCTTTCTTCATCGCAACGCGCACCGCCTCAACGAGAGCAACATAGGCGCCGGTAATGGAAGCGGTGCGCGTTCCGCCGTCAGCCTCGATCACATCGCAGTCGATCCAGAAGGTGCGTTCGCCCAGCGCCTCGAAGTCGACGACCGCACGGAGCGCTCTCCCGATGAGCCGCTGGATCTCCATGGTACGGCCACCGACCTTGCCGGCGGTGGATTCCCGCTGCATCCGGGAAGAGGTCGAGCGCGGCAACATGCCGTATTCGGCAGTAACCCACCCCTTTTTCTGATCGCGCAGAAACGGAGGAACCCGCTCTTCGATCGAGCAGGTGCAGATGACACGGGTGCCTCCCATCGATATCAGCACAGAACCTTCGGCAGATCGGATAAATCCCCGTTCCATGGTGACTGGTCTCAACTGATCATAGGTTCTGCCGTCAGGCCGCATATCTCCTCCGTCATTGTTCATTTAGTATACAGCCCCGTTGCTGGCAATGCGCGTCCACAGTGGAGTCTCAATCGCCTTTTGGGGGCTGGCGTGTCAGCGCTGCTTCGGATTGCCGGCAGATTCCTGATCTGCAAGCGCACGCAGTGGAGCAAGCAGCGGGATATGCCCACCCAGCGAACTCACTTCCTTGCCGTCGATCAGGATTCGCACATCCTGCGCCGCCGGAATGTTTGCCGTAACAGAGAGCACGAGAGCCTTCAGCACGGAATGCTCGCGCGCGGTGTCGCTGCCAGCCAGCTGTGCGCGGAAGGCTCCGGACAGATCGATGTAAAACAGTCCTTCGCGATCCCGGAAAATGCCGAGGAGTTTCGGTTCCTCCGCCCCCTTCGGGAGCGTTTTCAGATATTCTGCGACAATGTTCTCTGCAAGCCTGACGGGTGAAGGATCGCTCTGGACCGACCGCTGCACCTCGGCAACCCCCTGATCAGAGACCTGAAAAAGCCGGATGGTTACGGCATTTTCAGGCTGCGCAGCCTGGGGAGACGGCTTCTGAACGCTCTCCTTTCGCGTCGGAGTCCCCGCCGGAACGGGTTGCTGATACACCATGAACCACGCCGCGCCCGCGACCATCAGGGCCGCAGCAATGGCGATTCCGATCAATAAGGGTTTAGATTTCATCGGCAATCTTCTTTTTCGGTTTTGGCGGTACTGGTGGTACCGGCTCAGCCGGTTTCTGGTTCTTTTGCGGTGTCTGCACTGCGGGCTGCGAATCCTCTTTCCCGCTGCCGGCGGCTAGTCCTTTCAGGAGACCCCGCAAGACCCGTTCACGAACTTTCCGGTCGTATGAAGTGGTTGCAGGAGACGGGAGTTCAACCAGAACCGCCGGTGACGGGATGCCGGCAATAAACAGCCCCGGCAGACGTTCTGCCCTGCCTGCAACCTGCAGCTCCTGCTTCAGCTGTGCGGCCAATCTCTGGGCCAATGCTTCCGACCGGTCGCGAAACGGAGCTCCTTTCCCTCCTGAACTGTAATACACGACCACTTCTTTCCTGAGCGATGTATGAATGCTCACAAAAGGAACCCCGCGCAACTGATTCGCCATCACGACACGGTCTTCCGGAGAAAGCATTTGATCCCCCTTGCGCGTCAGGACGGCTTTCTTTCCATTTTTTGCAATGGCTGCCGCCAGATCGCGGGCAACGCCGAGCACGATATCCTTTTCACTCGCGTTTGCGGTATGAATCCCTTTATCTTCTCCACCATGCCCCGGGTCGATAATGAGCGAATCGACCTGTACCGGGATTTCGGTTTTCTCCTGAACGATGGAATCCGCCTTTTCTTGAGATTTCCTCTCAATTACTGCGTCGATTACCAAACGGGCTGGATTCCCCAGGCGTGTTGTTTTCATATCGATGAGTCCGTCGACCGTAACGGAGAGACCTGAAGGTCGGGCGCTGATCGTAATGCCCTTCAGGAGATTGACCGGTTTTTTGGAGTCTGCATCCAGCCGGATCGGATTGCCGTCGGCATCTTTCCGCCCCAGCTCAAAAATGACTTTCGCAGGAAAATCAATCCGGAAGGAAGAGTTTTCCCGGGCGGAAACGGCAGCTTTTCCAATCAGGGAGTCGGTTGATCCGAGAACGATCCTGAAGAAATCGGCATGCTTGGCGGCCCGGACGGTAACGACAGGTTGGGTTGTTTCAGCGGCGTCCGCCTGCGTATACATGGCCGGCGCGAGCAGGCAGAGAAAGAAGATCGTCGGCAACAGCACCTGAACAATTTTTCGCATACCCGAACAGCATACCGCATCATATATGCCACGTGCAAGGGACATGTGAGCAGGATAACCTGACCCGTTTTCTTGTTTTGCAGGTTTCCTTCGTGGTATCCTCAAATTGAGACTGAGTTGCAATATGAAGGAGGGCGTGTGGGACTCTACCAGCACTGTCAACGCCATCCGCAGGATGGAGTATGTGCCGGGATCGATAAACTGGTTCTGATCGGCAATCCGAATGTCGGGAAGAGCGTGATTTTTGGTCTCCTGACCGGCAAGTACGTTACCGTATCGAATTACCCTGGGACGACTGTAGAGGTCATGCGGGGCACTATTTCGATCGCCGGGAAAACACGGCTTCTGATCGATTCTCCGGGGGTGAACAGCCTTATCCCGATGAGCGAAGACGAAAAAGTGACGCGGGATATTCTGTTGCATGAGGCACCCACCGGCGTTGTGCAGGTGGCTGATGCCAAAAACCTGAAGCGTTCGCTGCTCATAACCCTGCAGCTTGCCGAAATGCAGCTGCCGTCCGTGCTCGCGCTCAACATGACGGATGAGGCCATGGATAAAGGCATTACGATCGATCTTCCGGGACTGAAGAAAATGCTCGGTATCGAGGTGGTAAGCACAATTGCTCCGCAACGCAAGGGGATCAGGGAGTTGCGGGAGGCGATGATGGTGCCTCGCACCGCAACGGTTTCTGTGACGTATCATCCGGTCATTGAGGAGTACGCTGCCCGTATTGCTGAGAAGCTGCCGCCTGCTCCGATATCGGGCCGATCGCTGGCGCTGATGATCCTCGCGGAAGACATCAGTCTTCGGGAATGGCTGAAATCGCATGTCGATGAATCTGTTCTCCGCGCGATCGAGCAGCTGCGCGATGACTGTTTTGTGAAGCTCCGCACGAATGCCGCCTATCTGATCAATGCTGCGCGGATTGAGGCTGCTGAGGCCATTACCGGTGCGGTTATGAAGAAAGCGGCTGCCGGCGGGGGGAAAATACTCGACCTTGTCGGCCGGACCAGCATGCACCCGGTGTTGGGTATGCCGGTGTTGCTGTTCGTGCTGTTCGCAGTATATCTGTTTGTCGGCAAGTTCGGTGCAGGCACGCTGGTCGATTTTTTCCAGAATACGATTTTCGGCGAGTATCTCAATCCCGCGGCAGACGCCCTGGTGAAAAAGATGATCCCCGTACCGTTTCTCCAGGAACTGCTGGTGGGAGAATATGGGTTGATAACAGTGGCGCTGACGTATGCCATCGCGATCATTTTGCCAATCACGGTCACCTTTTTCATTGCGTTTGCGCTGCTTGAGGACAGCGGGTATCTGCCGCGTCTGGCGATCATGAGCAACCGTCTGTTCAATATCATAGGGCTTAACGGCAAGGCCGTCCTGCCGATGGTGCTGGGACTCGGTTGCGGAACCATGGCGGTCATGACTTCACGCATTCTTGAGACGAAGCGCGACCGTATCATCACCACGTTTTTGCTGGCACTGGCCATTCCCTGCTCTGCGCAGCTCGGCGTCATTCTCGGCATGCTTGGCTCACTGTCGCTGGTGGCGGCGCTGGTCTGGTCAGGCAGTATCCTGATCGTCCTGTTCATATCTGGCTTTCTGGCATCAAAGATCGTGAAGGGCGGGCGTACCGAGTTTTTCCTGGAGATTCCGCCCATCCGGGTGCCCCAGCTCATGAATATTCTTGTCAAGACGTTGGGACGCGTGGAGTGGTATCTCAAGGAGGCAGTGCCGCTTTTCATCCTCGGAACCCTGATTCTGTTTGTCCTGCACAAGCTGAACCTGATTACCGCGCTGGAGCAGGCGGCCTCTCCGGTGATGGTGAATCTGCTCGGTCTGCCTGCAAAAACCGCGGAGTCGTTTGTACTCGGGTTTCTCCGGCGGGATTATGGCGCGGCAGGACTGTTTGCAATGCAGCAGGCTGGCGAGCTTGACCCCATTCAGTCGGTGGTGAGCCTGGTGACGGTCACGCTTTTTCTCCCCTGCCTGGCGAATTTCTTCATGATCATCAAAGAGCGGGGAATCATGACGACCGTATGGATAACCGTCATTGTCTTTCCGACGGCGTTTCTGTTTGGCGGCGGATTGAACTGGCTGCTCCGCTCACTGAATCTGCCGCTCTAGCATTGGAGGGAAACAGAGAGTGGACAAGCGGTTTCAGGAGTTTATCGTTGAAAAGGGTTTGAAATCGACCCGCGAGCGCAGGGAGATCGTCGATGCGATCATGGAAACGACCGGGCATTTCGATCCGGAAGAGCTCTATCGGCGCTTGCGCGACGCCGGCTCAAAGGTGTCCCGCGCATCGGTCTACCGCACCATTCCACTGCTGATCGAAAGCGGCTTTATCGAGGAGGTGGAACGTGTGGACAAACATGCGCATTACGAGCGGGTTATCGGCACTCAGCACCATGACCATATGATCTGCACGCAATGCGGAAAAGTGATCGAGTTCTATTCTCCTACCCTCGAGATGTTGCAGGACGAACTGTGTTGCAAGGAGAACTTCCGGAAGGTCAGACATCATCTGGAAATCCTGGGCATTTGTGCAGAGTGCCGCGGTGAGCATGCGTAGTGCTGCTCTTTGGATATGGTCGAACTGACGCTGGTGCTCGTCGGAGCGCTGCTTCTGAATATCCCGTGCGGCATGCGGCGGGCGGGGAAAAGAAAATTTTCCTGGCAGTGGTTTCTCTGGGTGCACATGCCGATTCCCCTGATTGTAGCCGCCAGAATTCTCTGGCATATTGATATCGCTTTCATTCCCCTGATTATCCTCGCGGCGCTTGTTGGCCAGTATGTCGGAGGGTGGCTCAGCAATCGCTGAT
>JAAYUK010000147.1 GCA_012517735.1 Nitrospiraceae bacterium | reverse complement strand
GCGGCAATTCTGTCCGATCCCGAATCATCGCCCAATGACCGCGGTGTAGCGATTGCGATGCTGCGGAATGCGGAAGTTGCGGCGCGGTTCGAACTGCCGCTCTGTCAGGATACCGGTACGGCGACCGTTGTCGCCAAAAAGGGCCAGCAGGTCTGGACCGGCGCGAAGGATGAAGCCTATATCTCCGAGGGGATCTGGAAGACCTATACGGAAGAAAATCTGCGCTATTCCCAGACCGTTGCCCTGAACATGTATGATGAAAAGAACTCCGGCAACAATATGCCTGCCCAGATCGATTTGTATGCAACAGACGGCATGGAATACAAGTTCCTGTTTGTCGCAAAGGGCGGCGGTTCCGCGAACAAGACCATGCTGTACCAAGAGACGAAAGCGCTCTTGAATCCTGCGTCGCTCGAAAAATTTCTGGTCGAAAAGATGAAGTATCTCGGTACTGCGGCCTGCCCGCCGTATCATCTGGCATTCGTCATCGGCGGCACGTCCGCCGAGGCGTGCCTCAAAACGGTCAAGCTGGCGACGACCAAGTACCTTGATACCCTTCCGACGAGCGGAAATATGGCCGGTCAGGCATTTCGCGATGTCGAACTTGAAAAGAAGGTTTTGGAAGCCGCCTACAAATGCGGATTCGGCGCCCAGTTCGGCGGGAAACATTTCGCGCTCGATGTGCGCATTATCCGCCTGCCTCGCCACGGGGCATCCTGTCCGGTCGGCATGGGCGTCTCCTGCTCGGCTGACCGCAACATCAAGGCGAAGATCACGAAAGACGGATTGTGGGTTGAGGAGCTGGAGCGGAATCCGGGCCGCTTCATTCCCGAGAAATACCGCGGCAAGCATGAACATGGTGTTGTGAAGATCGACCTGAACCGCCCGATGAGCGAGGTGCTGGCCGAACTGACGAAATATCCGGTCACCACCCAGCTCTCGCTGACCGGTACGGTCATTGTCGGCCGCGACATCGCCCATGCGAAGTTCAAGGAGCGTCTTGACCGCGGGGAAGGGTTGCCGGAATACCTGAAGAACCATCCTATTTACTATGCTGGTCCCGCCAAGACCCCGAAGGGGAAGCCGTCCGGTTCGTTCGGGCCTACCACGGCAGGGCGCATGGACTCCTATGTCGATCTGTTGCAGTCCAACGGCGGTTCGATGATCATGATCGCCAAGGGCAACCGGAGCCAGCAGGTGACGGATGCGTGCAAGAAACATGGCGGCTTCTATCTCGGCTCCATCGGCGGCCCGGCCGCGCTGCTTGCCGCGGAAAACATCAAGAAAGTCGAGTGCATCGATTATCCAGAGCTCGGCATGGAGGCGGTCTGGAAGATCGAGGTCGAGGACTTCCCCGCATTCATCCTGGTCGATGACAAGGGCAATGACTTTTTCAAACAGCTCTGCTGAACGCTCTTGACGTAGCGCAGGTCTTTGCCGCCCGCGTGTCTGCGGGCGGCTTTTTTTTCTTGATTGCGGCGAAGGGCTTAATGATCCATAAAAAAAAATAATGCATGATATAAAAATAATGATTGATATTTCCTCTGCTCATTGTTTACAATTTTTTTCACTTGAGCCTGTTCAGCGCTCTACAACATACCTTCGGGAGGTTTCCATGCGGCGTGCGGTATTGATTGGAGTAGTTTTCGTCTCTTTGTTGGCAGCGTCGTTTGTCTGGGCGGCAGAACCGATCAGGCTCGGAATTCCCCTCCCGCTCACTGGGTCTGAAGCAAAATTCGGCGAGATCCAGAAGCGTTCCTATGAAATAGCAGCGGAAGAAATCAATGCGAAAGGTGGCATCCGCGGCAGCAAACTCGTGCTTTCTTTTGAGGACTCCCAGGCGAAACCTGATACTGCGCGGGCGATCGTTGAGAAACTGATCGGCACGAACAAGCAGATGATCATTATTGGCGAATATACCTCGTCGTGCGCGAAGGCGGTTGCTGCAGTAGCCGAGGAGCGAAAGGTTCCCTATCTTGTCGTGGCGAGCGCTGCCGATGAAATAACGCAGAAGCAATATAAATATGTTTTCCGTCAGAATGCGACAAATGCCCATTATGCTGACGCCGTAATCAGTTTCATGACCGCGGTGGTGAAGCCGCAGACCATGGCCATACTGTATGAAAGCACCAACTTCGGCACATCGGGTGCGGAAGACATGGAGAAACAGGCGAAAAAACTCGGCATCAGGATTGTCGTCAAGGAGCGCTATGAGAAAGGCGCCGTCGACTTCAAGCCGATTCTCTCCAAGGTGAAGGCCGCACGACCGGATGTCATTTATATGGTTTCGTACGTCATGGATGCTTCACTGCTGATGAAACAGATCAAGGAACTCAGGATCGATGCCAAGCTCTATGCAGGTGGGGCTGCGGGGTTTGCCATTCCCGAATTCATTCAGAATGCCAAGGATGCCTCTGAAAACGTCATTACCGCAACCCTCTGGTTTCATAAACTCAACTATAAGGGTGCCCGGGAGTTTGCTGACAAGTACAAGAAGAAATACGGTGATTATCCCTCCTATCACGGAGCATCGGCATATTCCGCTCTATATGTTATGAAGGATGCGTTTGAACGGGCGAAGAGCTGGAAATCGGAGGATATTCGCGCTGCGTTGAAGGCTACCAATCTCATGACAGCATACGGGCCGGTCAAGTTCGAGGACAAGGAGGGCTACCAGAATCAGAATTTCCACGAGACGTTTGCCCTTCAGGTGCTTAACCGGCAGCACGAACTCATCTGGCCGACCAAGTATGCCTCGAAAAAATACGTGTATCCGATCCCGACCTGGCGTGAACGGAAGTAGCCTGCTCCGGGGTGTCATCGTATGCCGCAACTAGAGCTTCTGCTGCAGACGATCATAGCGGGAATTCTTCTCGGGGGCCTGTATGCCCTTATCGGACTGGGCATGGCGCTCATTCTGGGGGTCATGCGCATTATCAATCTTGCTCATGGCGATCAGATGATGATCGCCATGTATATTGC
>JAAYUK010000146.1 GCA_012517735.1 Nitrospiraceae bacterium | reverse complement strand
GGGGAATTATCCTCTTCCCTGCTCCACCTCGGCAATCCATTTCGGATGTTTCTTCTTGGCCATCCAGTACGGCATCTTGCCGCTGATCATGATCTGCAGTGTCCCCGGATTCCCGATCGTCCCGAGATACAGATGGATCGGGATGAAAATGCAAATGAACACAAAACAGAGATTATGGACAAAGAACGAAAGAAGCACCCATGTTTTGTTGTTCGGGAAAAACCAGATGATGATGCCGGAAACCGTCAGCGCAATACCCGACAGAAGCACACCGAGATATGACATTTTCTGGCCGGTATTGAGCTTTCCGACCGGGGGAACCTTTACCTTGTGGCTGAGATAGCCGCCGGCAACCATCATCCAGCCCACATCGTCGGCATCAAACCGCACTGCATACTTGATCCAGTTGACTGAACTCAGTATGAGCGAGACAATAAACACAATACCCACCCAGTTGTGAATGTTCTTCATGCTGTTGAAGCCGCCGAACGCCGCACCGATCGCCTCGATCTTGAACACAAACCCGAATCCGGAGACCGTCAACAGGATACAGCTGACCGCCATTGTCCAGTGGCAGACACGCTCAAATCCGCTTGCCATGGTGATCATGTCTTTGTTATTCATGGTCATCCTCCTCCACTTTATGCGGTCCTACAGCGACATAATGGAGAACGGCCGCCGCCGCAACGCCTCCAAGACCGAGATATGACAATGGCTTGAGATACTTGTGCCAGAACACGATCATCTCGCTGATCTGCGGTTTCTCGTCATAGCCGTACACTTTCGGCCCATCCTTGAATGCATAGATCGCCCCGAGGCCGCCGAGATCGGCCTGGCCATATACCTTCTGATACCCCATCTTCTGGGCCTTGGCGATCAAAGCCTCCCGATCACCGTAGGAAATCGCCCCTGTGGGGCAGGTCTTGGCGCAGGCAGGAGCCATGTTGTTCGCGATACGGTCGAAGCAGAGATGACACTTGGAACACTTGCCCTTTTCATCATACCGCGGCACATTGAACGGACAGCCGGCCAGACAGAGATGGCACCCGATGCATTTGTCCTTGTTGACGGCAACCGCTCCTTCCGGCGTCTTGTACAATGCTCCGGGCGTCGGACAGATCTTCATGCAGCCCGCGTCGTCGCAATGCATGCATCGCTGGTTTACGAAAAGCCAGCGCATCGGATCCTTTTCCGACGGCAACTCGACAAAGCGGATTCGGTTGTAGAGATGCGGCGTCAGATCGCCCGGATTCTCATAGCTGCCCCTGTTTTTGGTGGCATCGCCCGGCAGCTCATTCCACGACTTGCAGGCAACCTGGCAGGCACGGCATCCGATACATAATTCAGGAGAAATCAACAATCCCATTCGTGCCATGGTCTTACCCCCTTGCCTTCTCAATATTGACCATGAACGCCTTTGTTTCCGGGATCATGGTATTCGGATCACCTACGGTCGGCGTAAGCAGATTTGCGCTTTCGCCGCCGCTGCCGTCAGCCGGGAACTGCCAGCCGAAGTGCCAGGGAATGCCGACCTGATGAATGGTCGTGTTCATGACCTTGAACGGTTTGTACCGATCGGTGACGATCGCAATCGCCCAGAGACTGCCGCGTGCCGACGAGACGGTCACCTTCTCGCCGCTGCTGATACCTTTCTCCTTTGCAAGCTCCCTGCTCAATTCGACGAACATCTGCGGTTGCGTTTCGAGCAGCCATGATTTATGGCGCGTCATGACGCCCGTCTGCCAGTGCTCGGTAACCCGATAGGTTGAACAGACATAGGGGAAGCGGGTATCGCACGACTTGAACACATCTTCCTCGAGGCTTCCCTCCTTGCCGTAGAAAAGCTTGATGGTCGGATTGATCCGGTGCTTTGCCTGCATCGGATTCTCCTGCAGAGGACATTCCAGCGGTTCGTAGTGCTCCGGAAACGGTCCGTCAACAAGCCCGGGGCCAAAGAGCGCGCCAACGCCGTCGGAGCGCATGATAAACGGCAGTTTCCCCGCCTTTTCATCGGCAAGCGGCGGAGCCGGTCCGTCCGGCACATCGCCCTCCCAGACGCCCGGCTTGTTGGTGGCCGGATTCAGCTTGGTCGGGTTCCACTTGATGACGGCACGTTTCGGATCCCACGGTTCGCCCTTCGGATTGACCGATGCGCGGTTGTAGATAATACGGCGGTTCAGCGGCCATGCCCATGCCCAGTTCGGATAGAGTCCCAGCCCGCTCGGATCTTCCTTGCCGCGGCGGGCAAGCATGTTGATGATCTTGCCGTCCTTCTGGGTATAACTGCCGGAATAGATCCAGTTGCCGCAGGAGGTTGTGCCATCTGCCTGCAGGCTCACAAAGTTGACGCACAATTCACCTTTCTTTCCGATCAGCTTCGGCGGATTCTGCGTCTTGTCGTACACATCCTCAAGATAGTACCCGTTCATTTCCCGCGCCACGAGGTGAGGACTGCAATGCTTGACCTTGCCGTCCTTGTCTTTTTCCCCATAGTTCCAGGTAAGGTTGACGATTGGTGCCGGAAACTTTCCGCCTTCTTTCTGATAAAGTTTTTTGACACGGAAGTAAATTTCGTTCATGATCTCCATGTCGGGCAACGATTTTCCGAGCGGTTCGATTGCCTTGTACCGCCACTGCGCAAGGCGGGATGAATTGGCAAGACTGCCCTCTTTTTCGATCGATGAGCAGCACGGCAGCATGAAGACTTCCGTCTGGATATCGGCCGGCTTCATTCCCGGCCCTCTCCAGAATGAACCGGTCTCGTTGTCGTACAGGTTGACGTTGACCATCCATTTCAATTTGCTGAGCGCTTTTCTCGTCTTGTTCGAGTTTGCACCGGAACAGGCCGGGTTCTGCCCCCACGCAAAGAAGCCTTCAAAATTTCCCTTGTACATGGCATCAAAAAGATTCAGCCATGAGCAGTTCATGCCCTCATCAAGCTTCGGCATCCAGGAATAGCCGAAATCGTTGTCCTTCTTCGCAGCATCACCAAAAATCGCCTTCAGATAACTGACAAGGTATTTCGGTCTGTTGCCCCACCAGTTCACACTTTTCGGCTCTTTGGTTTTGGGCGTCAGTTTGTCGATATAGGTGGCCAGATCGGTGATCGTCGCCGTCGGCGTCGGCATATAACCGGGAAGAATATGGAAAAGCAATCCCTGGTCAGTGGATCCCTGGACGTTGGACTCGCCACGAAGCGCATTGATGCCGCCTCCGGCCATGCCGATGTTGCCGAGCAGAAGCTGTATCATGGCAAATGCGCGAATGTTCTGCACTCCCACGGTGTGCTGGGTCCAGCCCATCGCATAGCAGACCGTCGCAACCTTGTTCGGCTTTCCGGTCGAGCCGATCGCCTTGTAGACCTCCAGCAGCTGCTCTTTCGGGGTCCCGGTAATCGCCGAAACCTTATCGACCGTATAGCGTGCATAATGCTTCCGCATGAGCTGAAATACGCAGTTCGGATCCTGAAGGGTCGCATCCTTTTTCGGAACGCCCTTTTCATCCATCTGAAACGCCCAGGTCTTCTTGTCATATTTCCGGGTCTTCGGATCATAGCCCGAAAATACCCCCTCAAGCTGACCGGCATGCTTGAAATCGGGATTCACCAGAAACGGTGCATTGGTATACGTGACAACATACTCACGGAAATACAGGTTATTGTCAATGATGTATTTGATCATACCGCCGAGAAAGGCGATATCGGTGCCAGAGCGGAGCGGAGCGTAGATGTCGGCTTTTGCTGCGGTTTGGGTATAGCGGGGGTCGACGACAACCAGCTTCGCTCCGCGCTGCTCTTTCGCTCTCATGATCCACTTCATCGAGAGCGGGTGATTGGATGCAGGATTCCCCCCCATACAGAGGATTACATCGGAATTTTTGAGATCGATCCAGTGATTCGTCATTGCGCCGCGTCCGAACGACTCTGCCAGAGCCGGTACCGTGGCGCTGTGTCATATGCGCGCCTGGTGTTCGATCCAGGTCAACCCCCATGAGCGCACAAGTTTCTGCATGAGATAACATTCTTCATTGTCCATGGCGGCGCTGCCGACATGGGCAATACCGTCGCAGCGGTTGACCGTGAACTCCTTCATCACTTCGATCTCGGTACCGTCAGGCTGCGTTTCTTTCACTTTGGATTTGGACACCGTTTTGAACGTCCGGTCGCGGGTGTCTTTCACCCTTCGGGCGATCTGATCGAACGCCCAATCCCATTCGACCTCTTTCCAATCGGCAGCGCCGGGAGCTCGGTACAGGGGTTTCAAGAGACGGGTCGGGTTGTTTGCCATCTGGGAAAGCGAAGCGCCTTTCGGGCAGAGCGCGCCCTCGTTGATCGGGTGCTCCGGATCGCCTTCGCAGTTGATTACCTTGCCGTCCTTGGTGTACACAAGGATCCCGCAGCCCACCGAACAATACGGGCAGACCGTTGTCGTAACCTTGGCGTTCTTGATCCTCAGTTCCGTTGCCTTGGCGTCGGCATCTGCAGCCTGAACCTCGCCGGCAACCGAACCGAGGGCAAGGGTACCTCCTGTGATTTTCAGGAAGTCGCGTCTCGATACATCCATGCTTGCCTCCTTGGATAAGAAGAATTCACACTTCCGGAAATATCTTTAGCATGAATGATTCCACCTGCGACAAACGAACAGTCCTGATGTATTTCAAATAGTTATACT
>JAAYUK010000145.1 GCA_012517735.1 Nitrospiraceae bacterium | reverse complement strand
ATCACGCACCGTCCGCATCGCGATATCCTGTTCCTTGTATATCAAGGCAGGAGCTTTCGCCTTTTTCGCGTCTGCCTTGATCCGGTCCCACAGCTTGGTGAGATATTTCAGGTCCCTGCTCAGCTCCTCTTCGAGCGAATCGCCGCAGGCGGTCCGCAAAATGAAACCGGTATCCTTCGGAAGCTTGAGCGCATTGAAGGTTTCCTTCAGCCGGTCGCGGTCTTCGCGGTTTTCGATCCGGCGCGATATGCCGACGCGCTTCTGTCCCGGCATCATGACGATATACCGGCCCGGAATCGAAATGTAGGTGGTAAGGCTGGCTCCCTTGGTGTCGCGCTCGTCCTTCACTACCTGCACAAGCACTTCCTGCCCCTTGACGAGCTCCGGATGCTCTCCCTTATGCACATCCTGCCCCGGCTCAGGCATCACTTCGCGGAACTTGAGGAATCCGTGTTTCTTCTGGCCGAAATCCACAAATGCAGCCTGCAGGCCAGGCATAACATTGGTCACAATTCCTTTGTAGATATTGCCTTTCAGATGTTCGCGCGATGCAACCTCGACCATGAAATCGACCAGCGTATCGCCTTCGACAATGGCAACCCGTTTTTCGTCAGGATAGCGAGCATTGATGAGAATACGACGTGAGCGATCCACCTGCTCCTTGTCGGTCACCGGCTGGCCGTCACCCTGCCGCTTGCCCTTGCGCGACCTGCGGCGGCGCGATTTTCCACCGGGCGTCGGTACGCTCTCGGTCTCCAGAGACTCCACAGGCGTTTCAACCATCGTTTCCTGCATTTCACCTGGTGTCCCCGCGGCTTCCGTCGTAATGGGATGCTGCTCACCGCGGTTTTTTCGTGAACGTCTGCGCGACCGTCTGCGGCGCGATTTCGTGCGCTGGCCCCCGGACTCCTGCTCACCCTGCGCATCATGCAGAGCGGTCTCACCCTCGGATGCTGCAGGCTCAGGAGATTCTGCGGATGCCGCCTCTGCAACCGCTTCTGCCGGAGATTCAGCGCTGTCATGCTTCGGACGACGGGATCGCGACCGTCTGCGGCGTGATCGTGAGCGCGGCGCTGACGCCTCCTGCTCAGGAGAAACTTCCTGACCGGGTGCTTCACTGGCCGGTTCGGCAACTACGGCTTCTGCAACGGGACCCGGCGCCCCGGCATCAACCGCAGTCGGCGCCTCAGACTTCTTGCGTCGGGATGAAGGACGCCTCCGGCGGGCAGCCGGCTTTTGGGGAGATTCTTCTCCGCCTGTTTCAGGGTGTATCATAATGCTATCCGATGTATCGTTCTGTTCAGTCATGGAACGGTCTGGTAAACTCCTTTCAGTCTTCGCTGGATTATCAGCACTACCTGATAGTTTATATTGTATTGTCATCTCTGTGCAAAGCGCCCTGATCACGACAGCAAAAAACAGCACCATCCGGTTACTGTATTGCTGCGCACTTCGTGGAAAGATAGTACCTGGCAGCACATACTGCATTCGCCGTCCCAAAAGAAACCATCCTGGCAGATCTTCCTGCGAGGTGCTTCCACGGGTTAGCCGATAGTACGTCACATCGGAAAAGAGCATTGCATGGATTCCTCGGCAGCGGAGCACCTTCGTCATTTTTTGCGACGCTGACGGGTATTTGTGTACAATGAGGCATGCGCTCCATTACCAAAGCCTCGGGCGAGCATGAGTCGTTTCAGCACGAAAAACTGATCGACTCCCTTGTCCGCGTCGGCGCCCCGCAGGACATCGCCGCCGAAATTGCCCGGGATGTGTATCGCCAGATGCCGAGCGAGGCACATTCAAAACACATCTTCAAGATCGCCAGGCGCCTTCTGCGCAAGTACAACAAGGCTTCAGGCATGCGGTACTCGCTCAAGCGCGCTATCTACGAGCTTGGCCCGTCGGGTTTTCCCTTCGAACGTTTTTTTGCGCGTATCCTCACCCATTACGGCTATGAAGCCATCACCAACCAGATCGTGCAGGGCTATTGCGTTCAGCACGAAGTCGATGTCGTTGCGACCAACGGCGGCGGCAAGCACATGATCGAATGCAAGTACCATAACAACCCGGGCAAAAATACTGATGTAAAAGTTGCCATGTACGTGCATGCACGTTTCGAGGACATCCGGCGGGCGTTTGAACGCGACCCAGCAAAGAACGGGCATTTCAGCAGCGGATGGCTCGTGACCAATACCCGTTGCTCGGGAGATGCCATCAAATTTGCCGAATGCTCAGGCCTCAAGATTGTCAGCTGGCGGTATCCGGACCGCACCAGTCTCGAACGCATGATTGAAGGAAAGAAACTCTATCCAGTCACGGTCATGCAGTTTCCGGACAGGAATACGCTCGACACATGCATAGCCGCCGATCTGATTCTCGTGCACGACATTGCACTCGCCGACCCGCAGGACATTGCGCAGCGTCTTCATGTGAGCGACTCCGTCATCCACAATCTGAAAAAACAGGCAGTCGAACTGTGCGGATGCGGAGCCTGACATGAAGCTCGCCCTTTTGCAGATCAACAGCAGCTGGGAAAATGAACCTGCCAATCTGAAAAAAGCCGCACCGCTGATTCGCGATGCCGCTCATACCGGTTGCGATATTGCCGTGCTGCCCGAAATGTTTTCGACCGGCTTCACGATGAATCTTTCCGCAGTTTCTGACGGTCAAACTGTCAAAGCATTTCTTTCCGAACAAGCGAAACGCTATGACATGAACATACTGGCCGGTGTCGCGATGAAAAACCCCAGCGAAAAACGCGCAACCAACAATGCTCTCTTCTTTGATCGTGCAGGCCGCATGAGCGCCCATTATGCCAAGAGCCGCTTGTTTCCGCTCTCGGGAGAACCAGACGTTTATCGGGCAGGAAAGAAGCCGATTGTTTTCGGCATCGATGAGATTCGCACAAGTGTGTTTATCTGTTACGATCTCCGATTCCCTGAATTGTTCCGTCAGGTCAGCCGGGAGGTGCAGATCATTTTCGTCATCGCAAACTGGCCGCAGAGCCGCATGAACCATTGGGAAGCCTTGCTGCGTGCGCGGGCCATTGAGAATCAGTGTTTCGTGGTCGGCGTGAATCGCACCGGAAAAGACGGCAATGGCATT
>JAAYUK010000144.1 GCA_012517735.1 Nitrospiraceae bacterium | reverse complement strand
GCTATTGAAGAGCTGCTTGAGCGGGTAGGATACAAGAATATCGTACTGGATGCCTCGGCGCAAACCGTCTATCTGAAAGAGGAAGGAGCCCAGATTGATCTTGGCGGCATCCTGAAAGGCTATGCTGCTGATAAAGCGTCTCTGGTGCTGCAGAAGCACGGTCTCTCGTCGGGAATTGTGACGATAGGCGGAGAAGTCCGTGCCTTCGGAAACAAGCCGGACGGCACTCCATGGATCGTCGGCATCCAGAATCCGCGCCAGAAAGGCCCGAACGATGAGGTCATTGCAACCATTGCACTTTCGAACCGTTCGGTCTCGACGTCGGGAGATTACATCAAGTTCTTTGAAAAAGACGGCGTCCGGTATCATCACATCCTGAACCCGAAGACGGGGTATCCTGCGGAGCAGTGCGGCAGCGTGACGGTCATTGCCAATGACGGAGTCACTGCGGACGGTTTCTCGAAAATATTTGTCCTGGGTCCTGAAAAAGGACTGAAGATTGCCAAAAAGGTTGGATTTGATGCAATTTTTATTGATTGCAATGGAAAGATATCCATGTCCGAGGGCCTGCAGGACAAGATCAGACTGCAAAAGCGTTGAGGGGTTACATGAAGATTACGTGTCCCGGCTGCAAAAACAGTACAACCTGGGAAGAGAATCCGTGGCGTCCGTTCTGCTCGGAACGCTGCAAGATGATCGATCTGGGAAGATGGGCGAAGGAAGATTATCGTATTGCCGGAGCCGACGACGACAAATCAGCCCAAAAACCGCATCAGGATGAATCCTGAGCGACAAGGAGGCATGCAATGACGAATATTATTGTTGCCGGAGCGACCGGCAGGATGGGGAGCAGACTTTCAGCACTATCGTATGAGTATCCGGAGCTGAAACTGGTCGGGGGCTTTGAACGCCCCGGCCACAAGGATATCGGCAAAGATGTTGGGCTTCTGGCCGGCGTGGGCGAAAAACAGATCCCGCTGACCGATGGACTCGCCTCAATCATTGACGGTTGCGATGTCATCATTGACTTTACGGCCCCTGCCGCCACGCTTGCGAATGTCGAGCTGGCTGCGGCGAAAAAGAAAGCCATGGTCATCGGCACCACCGGCATTGAAAAGGATCAAATCAGCCGGATCAAGACGGCAGCGAAGGAAATCCCGATCATGTTTGCGCCGAACTTCAGCGTGGGAGTCAACCTGCTGCTGAAGGTCCTCCAGGATGTCGCACGGGTTCTTGGCGACGAGTATGACATCGAAGTGATTGAAGCGCACCACCGTTTGAAGAAAGATGCTCCCAGCGGGACAGCGCTGAAGCTTGCGCAGGTCGTCGCAGATGCCGTCAGCCGCAATCTCGATGAGGTCGGCGTATACGCACGCAAGGGAATTATCGGCGAGCGCACCAAAAAGGAGATCGGTATTCAGACGATTCGGGGCGGAGACATCGTCGGGGAACACACGGTCATGTTTTGCGGTCTCGGTGAGCGGGTTGAAATCACCCACAAGGC
>JAAYUK010000143.1 GCA_012517735.1 Nitrospiraceae bacterium | reverse complement strand
CTTATTACTCATCGCGGACTTTGTGCTATACTTTTTTCATTCGGGTGGAATCGGGCGGTTAGCTCAGCTGGGAGAGCATCACGTTCGCAACGTGGGGGCCGAGGGTTCGAATCCCTTACCGTCCACCATTCGTCTGCTGTCTGACTATCCTTTTTTGGTGCGGAGCGCGTCGAGTTCTTTCTGGAGGCGCGCAAGATTTTCGTAAGCGTCCTTTTCGATTCCCGCGATCATTGACGAACTGATCTTCTGAAACTCGCTCTGCTTTTCCCGGTTCATGCGAAGGATTTCGTGCTGCTGCACCATTTTCTGGAAGCGCAGGTCAAAAGCCGCAAGGGAGAAGGGTTTTTCGATGAATTCGCTTGCTCCCGCCTCTATCGCTTCAGCCGCGGCATTCTCCCCGCCGTATCCGGTCATGACCATGATCGGCGCATCGATATTGCGTTTCGTCAGCTCGCGGGTCAGCTGCAGTCCGTTCATGCCGGGCATGACTACATCGGAGATCACCGCATCATAGACATTCTCTTCACAGAGACGGAGCGCTTCAATCCCGTCAGGGGCGCTGTCGCAGTGATATCCTTTTCCGAGGAGAACGGTGCGGATGATATCAACAATCGTTGGGTCGTCGTCAACAATCAAAATCCGGTTTCGTGTCCTGTCCACCATACTTTGATGATACTGTACCGAATCCTATTTTGCAATGGATGACAGGAACTCGCTCTTTGTGCTGCACGGGAAAGCCCATGCGCCAGAGAAACAGATATCAGTACATTTCCGTTTGCATGGTGAACATTTTTGTCGCATATGGTACACTAGTCTCCATGAGAAATCACGAAAAGAATGCCCGCGAACTGACCGCGCTCTATGAGATCAGCAAGCTGCTCGGTTCATCGCTGAATTTGAAGCAAAACTTGCATGGTGTCATGCGGGTGCTTGCCGAGTACCTCGATATGAAGCGGGGCACCGTTGCGCTCAGAAATGACGGCGAGGTCTCGATCATGGTGGCGCACGGCATGTCGCATGAAGAGGTGAAGCGGGGCCGCTATCGTCTTGGCGAGGGAATTATCGGACGGGTTGCAAAACTGGGCATTCCGATGGTGGTGCCGAATGTCGGTGAAGAGCCGCTGTTTCTCAACAAGACCGGATCCCGTAAAGAGGTGAACAAGGAAAATATCGCCTTTCTCTGCGTTCCGATCAAGTTCAAGCATGAAGTTCTCGGCGTGGTGAGTGTCGACCGGCTGTTTGAGGGAACAGGGATTTCGTTTGAGGATGATGTCCGTCTGCTGAAGATCATCGCGTCGCTTATTGCCCAGTCGGTCAAGCTGCACAAGGATGTCGAAAAGGAGCGGGAAGCGATCCTGACCGAAAAGGAAAACCTCCGGCAGCAGTTGAAGGGAAAGTATCGTATTGAAAACATGATCGGCCAATCGGACCGCATGCAGGAGGTGTTCGAAACCATCCATCGGGTTGCTCCTTCGCGCGCCAATATCCTGCTGCTGGGAGAGAGCGGCACCGGCAAGGAGCTGGTGGCCCGGGCGGTGCATTATATGAGCACTCGGGAAAAGGGTTCGTTTATCAAGTTTAACTGTGCCTCCATTCCTGAAGGGCTTCTGGAATCCGAGCTGTTCGGCCATGAAAAAGGCGCTTTTACCGGGGCAATGTTTCTCAGGAAAGGCCGCTTTGAACTTGCCGATGGCGGCACGATTTTTCTTGATGAGATTGGTGATCTGCCGGTCGCTCTTCAGCCGAAAATCCTGCGTGTTTTGCAGGAAAAGGAGTTCGAGCGGGTCGGCGGCGAAAAGACGATCAAGGTCGATATCCGGCTGATCGCAGCAACCAGCCGCAATCTTGAGGAGCTGGTGGCTGCGGGGAAATTCCGCGAGGATCTCTATTATCGCCTGAATGTCATTCCGGTCTATCTGCCGCCGCTGCGGGAGCGGCGGGAGGACATCCCCCCGCTGGTCGAGCATTTTCTGCGGAAGTACAATGAGGAGAACGGCCGATCGGTTGTAGTGGACCGTGAAGTGCTGAATGTGTTTCTGAACTATGAATGGCCGGGCAATGTGCGGGAGCTTGAGAATACGATCGAGCGGTTGGTCGTCATGGCTCGCGGCAGTGTTATTACGCCGGGAGAATTGCCGATAACCATGCGCGACTCGTCGATCAAGGCAAAGTACGGATCGCAGCTCAAGGATGCCCTGCCCTTGGCGATTGAGGATATCGAAAAGACCAAAATCGTCGATGCGCTTGAAAAGACCGGCTGGGTGCAGGCCAAGGCAGCACGGCTGCTCGGGATTACACCGCGCCAGATCGGATACAAGATGAAGAAGTACGACCTCGATCCGTCGCGCAGTGTCTCCCAGTGAACAAGATCATTTCCATAGCCAACCAGAAGGGCGGAGTCGGCAAGACGACCACCGCCCTGAATCTCTCCGCTGCACTGGCGCTTTCCAACGAATCGGTCCTCGTCATCGACTCCGATCCGCAGGGAAACCTGACAAGCGGGCTCGGTATCAAGCGGGATGCTGTGAAGCTTGGACTCTACGATCTCTACGCCGGTAAATGCGGCATCGAGGATGTGCTGACCCGGACCATGGTGCCCAACCTGTATGTCATACCTACGACCATGGACCTGTTTGTCTCGGAGATCGAACTGTTCGAACAACCCGAACGGGAGCGGGCGCTCAAGCGGATTCTCGATCCGCTCAAGAGCGAGTTCCGGTTCATTTTCGTCGATTGCCCGCCGTCATTCGGCCTGCTGACGCTGAATGCGCTGGTTGCGTCGCATTCGGTTCTGGTGCCGGTGCAGTGCGAATATTTTGCGGTTGAGGGACTGAGCCTTCTGATCAAGCTGCTCTGGCGCATTCGGGGCAGTTTTAACGAGACGCTTGACCTTGAAGGGATTCTGCTTACCATGCATAACCGCCACCTTTCGCTCTCCCGCCAGATAGCCGAAGACGTGCGGAGGGTATTCCGGACCAAAGTCTATGATGCGATCATCCCCCGGAACGTCATTCTGGCCGAGGCTCCGGGCCACGGCAAGCCGGCGATCCTCTATGCGCCGAATTCTTCCGGCGCTCAGGGATACCTCACTCTCGCCAAGGAAATCCTGAACGACAATAGTCTGCTTTTCTGATTTTTTTTGCGAGGTTCTCCTTTCCGGAAGAATTGCATATAATAAAAGTACCCGTCCGGATGAAGAGCGGGGAGATCCGCTCCTGTTTTGTGGAGCTACAGCGCATGGTGGCACGACGTGAAAAAAATGGTTGAGACGGTTTCAGGCTCAAAAACTAAGGTTCCGATCAATATCGACCGCTTGCTGGTCGGCCTCAGGATTCCGTTTGATGTCTATTATGAGGGGCTGGATGGGCTTGAACGGCTGTTTCCGAAATGGACCCATTTCGACGAAGATGCCCATCGCGTTGCCAGCCTGAAGGGGATTACAACGGTCTATGTTGAGGGCGATGCCAGCCTGATTGCCGCCTATCTCGGCCAGAGCCAGCCCGCTGATGCATCGGAAGGCCTCGAGCTCGAAAAACAGGTCGCATACACCAAAAAGAAAAAAGAGTATCACCAGATAGAAAAAACCCTGCTGGTAGACCGGAATCTTTTTTTGCCGGGCTCCCGAATCACCTTCTCTCTTTTTGAAATCGACGGAGTTTCAGTCAGGCAGATTGCGGAAGCTACCCAGCGATCTCCCATGCTTATTCCTGCCCATGGGGTTGTCGTCAAGGGCGATCTCGCCATTCGGGCGCAGGATATTCCGCTCTATCAGGATTATCTGCAGGGACTTTTCGAGTCTCCGGCGATTCCGGCGGAAGTCAGGCGGAAGACACGGGCGATCAGCATGAAAGAGAACTCGAAAATCCTCATGCGCGATGTTCTGTCGGATCCGAAAGATTCAACGAAAACCGGCACCCTGGTCACCTTTGTCGGATCGATAACCGATGCGGTTTTGAATCAGGACGTCGAGGTTCAGGATCTGATGTCGCTCAGGAACCATGATCTCTACACGTATACCCACTCTGTGAATGTGTCAGTGCTGTCGGTTGCCTTGGGAGCTGCTCTCGGACTTGATCGGGACCGTCTGGAAAAACTCGGTATCGGCGCAATGATGCATGATGTCGGCAAGAGCACGATTCCTCCTGAGGTGCTCGACAAGCCGGGACAGCTGACGAATGAAGAGTTCCGGCTGATGCGGCAGCATCCGATTGAGGGAGTAAGAATCCTCGAACCGAACCCCGCCATTCCCAGGGAGTCGCTGGTGGCTGTCCTGCAGCATCATGAAAAGCTTTCGGGCAATGGCTATCCACTCCGTCTCGGAAAGGACAAGCTGACCATCTTCGGCAGGATAACATCGCTGGTCGATTCATACGATGCCCTGACCACACCGAGGCCGTACCGGTATTCCCATACCCCTTACATGGCGCTTGCCCTGCTGACCAGAGAAGTGACCGAATACGGCGATTATGATGCCGACTGCCTCAAGGCGTTTGTGAAGGTCATTGCCGAGTTGAATGTTTGACCGGTCGGAATGCTCCGGTGTGCGCCAGACAATGGGGGCTGGCGTCCGAAACGTCTTTTTCAGAACGGTTTATCCCAAAATGGTCATTGGATTCGATCCAATAACGCTCTAAGCCTGGCTGGACTGGCAACAGAGCGGATTTATTCGGCGAAGCGGCACTTACAGGACGTATGTGCCAGGCGAATACCTCGGAGGACGGCTGGATGCCGTCCGAGAATGAGCGGCGTTGCCTGTCCTGCCAGGCTAATGACAATTCTCGGATGAAAAAGGGAGGAACATATTCATCCAATTGAAAAACATGTTGTCGTTCGAGGTATCGCCGCCGGTGAAGATTTCTGCGATTGCGATCAGGCTGGCAAAGAGAATCAAATAATACCTGGACTGCCATTCTCCGGCAGACGAGCGGCTTGACTGCCGGTTGGTGAGTGCCATCACCGCGGTATCTGAGCCATTTAAGAAAAACTCTTCCGGCTTCGGACAGACACCGCCTTGTTTCATGCATCATACCTTTTCGTGGGCAGAACGCCGCGAGATCAGTTCTTCTCAGGATTCGGGGAAACCGGCTTCGACTTGAACGTCACATAGTCGACCAAATCGATGCGCTTATAGACTTCTTCGTTCACCGTCACTCCCCGCGCCTCCAGGTTCTTTTTTGCGAGGGGCGACATTGTGCCGGTCACCCAGAGTTCGAACTTCTGTTTTTCGTTTTCCCGGGTATTCTCCGCAATCATTTCCCTTACCAGCACCGAAACCTGTTCTGTCCAGACGCCGTAATCAAGCGGAAACGGCGCCAGTATGGTCCCGTTTTCGTCACGTGCCCAGACAATCGCCTTTGCAACACCGACCTGCCTGATGGGAGAAACCTTCTGGTGATATCCCCCAAGAATCTCGGCGATATTCATGAAAAATGTCGCCTCCTCCTCGTTGTCGGCGTGGGAGGCATAGTTGATGTAGGAATCGATTCCGGAGGCCTTTCCGAGGCGCTCCAGGTGCCCGACGATAACCGCTGTATGGCGCGGCGTATATCCCTTCGCCTCAAGGAATGCCTTGATCTCTTTCTCCCCGACACCCATTGCCGCAAGTTTTTCCTGAGCATTGCTGCGAATTCGTGACGGCGGGTTTTCTGCAAGATAATCGTTCATCTGCTGCCCAAAGGCAGACCCCGATACGATATACCCAATGCCGCCGAGCGGAGCCGTGGCAGCGCTGAAGCCGAGATTCCCGGCAACTCCGCCCCACGCCACCCGATTCAACTCAGCTTGAAACACCTCATTGCTTGAATACGCATCAACGCCAAGATTGAATGCATATTCACGCTTGAAGCGCGACAGTTCAAGAACTTCCTCGACCTGACCGTCTTCGCCGGCCTGTTTTTCGGTTGAAAAACCCGAAACAGCATCACTGAACAACTGGCCGATGCCTTTGGGAATGGCAGCTACCGTATCCACCGGATTGGTGACGAGACTCACCCCCAGTTTCACCGGGGCCGCTGCTGCCGCACCGAGCGCCTTTGCAAACGCCTCTGCATCGGCAATCTTCCTCAGTTCAGTAATCGCCCGGATTTCCAGAAGCAGCTTTCTCAGTCCGCCGTCGCTGATTGCGGTGAATGTTCCGTAATCCGAATCGACTGTATAGGCATGAAGATAATCATAGACAGCAACGTTTTCCCGGACCGTGAAATGCTCTCCGCTCACCATATCGGCAGGAAGAATATCCGCAGCCTTGCGATTCTTCGGTGTTTCAAACACCTCAGCACCAGCAACGCCCGCGCCCAAAACAATTCCCATCAGTATCGTCACAGCCAGTGCACATATCCGTTTCATTATCGCTCCTCGTGGTCTGTTTGTTCTTTGCATCCGCACGCTTCGGGAGTCAGGCAGACTATCCGCAAGACCGAACACACCCCGGATGATCAATTCACCGGGATATTCATCGCACGAATAGTTCCTTCATTGTAACACCACTCCCCGTCTGCCGTCAGTCGTTTCATCTACGGATGCTGTGCATACACAGTGTTGTTGACTTGCCGGCAAATAAGCCTTAGAATTTTAACTGCTATGGCAAGGTGCTCTGAGTAGGCTTCCCGCAGTCCCGTCTCTGAAACGCCCGATCTTACAGGAGATCTTTGCCAGACCATGGGGATTCTCCCCGCATTACCATCATTGCGGAGCGTGTACTATGACTGCAGATCGTGAACTACTGACCAATGCTCGAATCGATCGTTCTTTGTCTACATTTGCTCTTTGCATGATGGGATGCGCTCTCGTTCTTTCCCTCTCCAGCTGCGACAAGGGCAAACCTGCTCCGCAGGCTCCGCTTGTCGAAGTTGTCGATGTCGTCCAGAAAGATGTCCCGGTTTACGTCGAATGGGTCGGATCGGTCGAAGGGTCGGTAAACGCGACCATTCGTGCGCAGGTCAGCGGCTACCTGATGAAGCAGAACTACCGGGAAGGAGATTTTGTCAAAAAAGGCAAGGCGCTCTTTGAGATCGATCCGAGAACATTCCAGGCAGCGCTTGACCAGGCGGAAGGCAATCTCGCGAACGCGCAGGCGCAATGGGACACCGCAAAAGCGAACTTGAAGCGGATTCGCCCGCTCGCGGAAAAAAAGGCGCTCAGCCAGCGCGATCTTGACAATGCCGTCGGTCAGGAGCTGTCTGCTGCTGCTGCGGTTCAGTCAGCGAAAGCAGCGGTTGATAAGGCGCGGCTGGACCTTGATTTCACCAAAATCACCTCACCGATTGACGGCGTAGCGGGACTTGCCCAGGCGCAGATCGGCAACCTTGTGGGACCGAACAGCACCACCCCCCTGACAACCGTCGCAACCGTTGATCCGATCAAGGTATATATTCCGCTCAGTGAGCAGCAGTACTTGTGGCATGTCGAGAAACAGAAACAGAACAAAAACCGGACAGTGACTCCTGAGCTCTTTCTCTCTGACGGCAGTCTGTATCCGCACAAGGGGCAATTCGCACTGGCAGACAACCAGATCGATCCAAAAACCGGGACCATAAAGGTAGCCGCGTTGTTTCCCAATCCAGGCAATATCCTGCGTCCCGGCCTTTTCGCCCGTGTCCGTGCCCATGTAGAGACAAAACAGGGAGCTCTGCTGGTTCCTCAGCGCTCCGTATCGGAAATACAGGGGCGTTATCAGGTAGCAGTCGTCGGCTCCGACAACAAGATCGACATTCGTACTGTCAAGGCCGCCGAGCGGGTCGACACGCTCTGGGTCATTGACGAAGGACTGAAACCGGGGGAACGGGTCGTCTCCGAAGGGGTTCAGAAAGTGAGACCCGGCATGACGGTTCGGATCAAGACTGCCGGACCTGAACAGAAAAAACCGGAAGAAGCAAAGCCCGCCGGGGCTCCGACTGGAGCGCCGGCAAAATCCGAAGAGCAGCCGGCTGCAGCACCCCGGAAAAGGTAGCCGGCCATGTCAAAATTTTTCATCAATCGGCCTATCGTGGCCATGGTTATTTCTATTCTCATGGTCATTGTCGGCATTGTGGCGATGACCGGCCTCCCCATCGCCCAGTATCCGAATATCGTTCCGCCGGAAATCCAGGTGATCGCAAATTATACCGGTGCCGATGCAGTGACCCTCGAGCAATCAGTTGCAACGCCGATCGAGCAGCAGATGTCCGGCGTCGACAACATGAATTATATGTATTCGATCAATGCCAACAACGGTCAGATGACGCTCCGGGTGAATTTCGATGTCAAGACCGACCCGAACACCGACCAGATCCTCTCCCAGATGCGAAGCAATCAGGCAAATTCGCAGCTTCCGGCGGACGTGCAAAACATGGGCGTTACCGTCCAGAAGTCTACTGCATCTCCCCTCCTCTTATTCGCGTTGTACTCTCCGAATGGCACCTATGATGAAGTGTTTCTGGCAAATTACGCCTACATCAACATGAACGACCAGTTCACCCGTGTGCCGGGCATTGCGAGCGTCACGGTCTTTGGCGCGGGGCAGTACTCGATGCGCATCTGGGTCAGACCGGACAAGCTCGCATCGCAGAGCATCACCATTCCCCAAATCGTCAGTGCGGTAAAAGCTCAAAACACAGTCAACCCCGCAGGTCAGATCGGGGCTGAACCGGTACCAAAAGGACAGGAGTTCACCTACGCCGTTCGTGCCCAGGGAAGACTCGAATCCGAAGAACAATTCGGCAATATTGTCGTTCGGGCGAATCCTGACGGTTCGATGGTGCGGCTGAAAGACATTGCCCGCATTGAACTCGGAGCGCAGTATTACAGTATCAAAAGCCGACTGAACGGCAAGCCGACCGCATTGATTGCGCTGTACCAAATGCCCGGCAGTAACGCCATTGATGCAGCAAAGGGCGCCAAAAAACTGATGGAGGAGATGAAGCAGCGATTCCCCGCAGATCTTGATTATGTCGTGGCGCTTGATACCACGCTCGCCGTTACCGAGGGCATATCGGAAATCGTCCAGACGCTGTGGGAAGCCCTGCTGCTGGTTATTATCGTGGTATTCATCTTCCTGCAGGGCTGGCGCGCAACACTCATTCCGCTGCTGGCAGTGCCGGTTTCCCTGATAGGCACCTTCATGTTTTTCCCGATGTTCGGGTTTTCGATCAATACGCTGTCGCTTTTTGGACTCGTTCTGGCGATCGGCCTTGTCGTGGACGATGCGATTGTCGTGGTCGAGGCGGTAGAACATCATATCGAACATGGCATGTCTCCCAAGGATGCCACGATCAAGGCGATGCAGGAAGTTTCCGGGCCCGTTGTCGCGATAGCCATCATTCTTGCCGCGGTATTTGTTCCAACCGCCTTCATTCCCGGAATCACCGGCGCGCTCTATCAGCAGTTTGCGGTCACCATCGCCCTGTCGGTCATCATCTCCGCCTTCAATGCCCTGACCCTGAGTCCTGCACTGTGCACGCTTCTGCTGAAACCGAAAACAAAAGGCTCCGGACCGCTCCAGAAGTTCTATGACTGGTTCAATCTGAAGTTCGGGCGCGCTACGGACGGATATGTGGGCATCTGTCATCATCTCATCAGGAAAAGCATGATCAGTCTCATATTCCTTGCCGGTGTGGCTGTGCTGGCAGGAGGGCTCGGGAAGTCCCTCCCGGCCAGTTTTCTGCCGGAGGAGGATCAGGGATACCTTTTCGCGGGGCTTCAGCTGCCGGATGCAGCCTCCCTGCAGCGCACTGATGACGTCGTCAAGAAAGCCGAGGAGATCCTGAAAAACACGCCGGGCGTAAAGTATTACTCCTCAATCATCGGCTATAACATGCTGAGTTCGGTGACCAACACCTATAGCGCCTTCTTCTTCATTGCACTGGATGAGTGGAAGGAGCGGAAAAAACCGGAAGAACACTATAATGCGATCAAGGCGCATATCAACCGGGAGTTCTCGCAGATTCCGGGAGCGATGGCGTTTGCGTTCTCGCCGCCCGCCATTCCGGGAATCGGCACCTCTGGAGGTGCAACCTTCGTTCTTCAGGATCGCGCAGGAAAGGACATCGCGTTTCTTGCCGAAAATGTACAGAAATTCATTGAAGCTGCCCGGAAGCGTCCTGAACTGGGACAGGTCTCGACCACGTTTCTTCCGGTCGTTCCGCAGGTGTTCGTCGATGTCGACCGTGACAAGGTGTTGAAACAGGGAGTCAACCTGTCTGATGTGTATCAGACGCTCCAATGTTTCATGGGCGGCGCATTTGTGAATTACTTCAACCGGTTCGGCCGCCAATGGCAGATATTCGTTCAGGCCGAAGGCGACTTCAGGACCAGCGCCGAAAAACTCGGTCAGTTTTATGTCCAGAACAGCGATGGAACCATGCTGCCGCTCGCAGCGGTCACATCGACACGCTCGACGACAGGGCCGGAATTCACCATGCGATACAACCTCTACCGCAGCGCCCAGATAAACGCATTTGCAGCGCCAGGTTATAGCTCCGAACAGGCCATGAAGGCGCTCGAAGAGGTTTTTGCCGAGACCATGCCGCGAGAAATGGGCTACGATTATCTCGGCATGTCCTTCCAGGAGAAGAAAGCCCGGGAAGGCGTCTCGCCGATGATCATCTTTGCTTTTTCTCTCCTGTGCGTATTTCTCATTCTGGCGGCACAGTATGAAAGCTGGTCGCTGCCGTTCAGCGTTCTCCTCGGCACCCCGATCGCCGTCATGGGGGCATTTCTCGGACTCTTCATTCGCGGCATGGAGAATAATGTATACGCACAGATAGGTCTCGTCATGCTCATTGGTTTGGCGGCAAAAAACGCGATCCTGATCGTCGAATTCGCCAAGATGAAGTACGAAGAAGGATTGCCGATCATGGACGCCGCGCTCGAAGGGGCAAAACTCCGTCTGCGGCCGATTCTCATGACATCGTTTGCGTTCATTCTCGGATGTGTGCCGCTGGCCATTGCGAGCGGTGCCGGAGCCATTTCGCGACAGGTTATGGGCACAACCGTTATCTTCGGCATGCTGGCGGCTAGCTTTATCGCAATCTTCCTGATTCCAGTCACCTTCTCCGTCGTGGAAAAAATCGGACGGAAAAAGCCGGAACACGATCCGCCACCGTCGGAAAGCTCTCATGACAATGGAGGGCATCATGCATAGAGTAAACGCCATAGTGAATGTCTGCCTCATTCTGCTTATAGCGGGCTGCGCGGTCGGCCCGAATTATCAGCGGCCGGATATTGCATCGCCGCAGGCGTTCCGCTTTGCCGGCACGAGCCCGCAGGATGCCGTGAATGCCGAGTGGTGGCGGCAGTTTCAGGATCCAGTGCTGACCGAACTCGTTGAGATTGCCCTGCGTGAAAACAGGGATCTGCTGATTGCCACTGCCCGGGTTGACGAGTACCTGGGAAGGCTCGGGATCGCTACCGGAAAATTGTTTCCTGAGATTGGAGCAACCGGAACCGCACAGCGGCAGCGCGCGACTGAGCGGGGAGCCACTGCAGTGCCGCAGAACCGGGCAACCTTCTGGACCTTTGATGCCGGTTTTACCGCAAGCTGGGAAATCGATCTCTGGGGCAAGCTGCGTCGTTCCCGGGAGGCGGCCAAAGCAGACCTGCTCGGTACGGAAGAGGCCCGTCAGGGTGTAATAATGACTCTCGTGACGTCGGTGGCAAACGGCTACATCAACCTGCGCAGCCTCGACCAGCAGCTTGAAATTGCAAAAACGACCACGCAGATGTGGGCGGAAACCTATGAACTGTTCAAGCTGAAATTCGAGGGAGGCGTGATTTCTGAAGTAGACCTCATGCAGGTCAAGTCCGAATATGAAGCAGCGCGGGCGACTGTGCCGCAAATTGAACGCACCATCGTTCAGCAGGAAAATGCGTTGAACCTGCTGCTTGGCCGCAACCCCGGCCCGGTCAAGCGGGGGAAGACCCTTGATCAGCTGGCGTTTCCGGTAATTCCTGCCGGACTGCCTTCAGAACTCCTTGAACGGAGACCCGATATCCGGCAGGCTGAACAGGAACTGATCGCCGCCAATGCCCGCATCGGTGTAGCCAAAGCCGCCTATTTCCCGGCGATTACGCTGACCGGTTTTCTCGGCAACGCAAGCACTCAGCTCTCTCAGTTGTTTACCGGCCCGGCGCGCATGTGGACATGGGCTGGTCAAGCAGCGCTCCCGATCTTTGCCGGCGGACAGATTGTGAGCGGAGTCCAGGTAGCCGAAGCGCAGCAGCTGCAGGCCTTGTACAATTACCAGAAAACTATCCAGAGCGCGTTCAGCGATGTCGAGAATGCATTGGTCACCCACGTGAAAACGCGGGAGCAGAGCGAAGCGCAACGCCTGCAGGTCGAAGCACTCAAGACCTATGCAGAGCTGTCCCGGCTTCAGTATGACGAAGGATTTACGAGTTACCTCCAGGTGCTGGACGCCGAGCGTTCCTACTTCTCGGCGCAATTGTCGTTAACCCAGACCAAAGGGGCGATATTTCAGTCCATAGCGAATCTGTATAAAGCCATGGGAGGCGGCTGGATAACCGAGGCTGACAGACTGGCGACCGTGAAACCTCCCGCAGCCGATCCGGACCAGAATCGGCAGGGGGAATAGAGCATCAGCGGATCCCCGTTCTCAGATGGGGTGGCGCCGCGAACCTTTTTGATCTGCTTCCGTATCGACCACCCGAACCGGAATCGGCACAGGGGCATCAAGATGAACATCCCGTTGCGGGAAAGGAATGACGATACCATGTTCGTCAAACAACTCGATGATCCTGAACCGCATCTCACTCATCAGAATACGGTTATCCCTGATCGAATCCAGCTCAAGCCAGAAATACGCCGTAAAGTGAATGCAGTTGTCCGCAAAGTCATCGAGGACAACCAATGGATGCGGAGTCTTCAGGACCGCCTCCTGCTCCTCAATGACCTGCGTGAGCAATTCCTTCACTTTACGTACCGGAGAACCGTACGCAACCCCGATCGCTATGGAGTATCGCATCTGGCGTTCGGAATGGGTCCAGTTGATGACTTTTTGCTGGAGGAACTGGCTGTTCGGCACGAGCATTTCCACGCCGTCAAATCGCTGAACGAGAGAGCTTCTCATCCCGATGGCAGTCACTTTGCCGCCCTGTCCGTCAACCTCGATAAGGTCGCCGACACTGATCGAACGATCAAAGAGCAATATGATGCCGCTGATAAAGTTGTTGATCAGGTTCTGTGCCCCAAAACCGATACCGATGGCGAGCGCACCGCCGAGAAACGCAAAAACCGCAAGCGGGATATTCACCGAAACCAGTGAAAACACAAAAACAGCGATAAAGAGGATGAGAAAGGCAACGGTCCCGATCTGTGCGGCAATACTGTTGTTTTGCTTGAACTTGTGAACAACCAGCCACCGGAGCGGCCGCATGAGCTTGCGGGAGATCCAGACGCCGACAACAAGGATCGCAAGCGCCTGAACTGCCTTTGCAACCGTTACGGTGACCGGTTTCACCACCCTGGCCCCTTCGACAACCACCGTCTCCTCGGCAACATAGAGTTCGGTGAGCCAAAGCTTCTTGATGAAGCCGTATGCTATGGAGGCAGCATCCCGCAGGCGTCCCTGCAGAGAGGTTCTGTCCCGGCGCTCGGCAAGTTCTTCGCTGAAGTGGCCCGCCAGGCGCACAACTCCGGCGAGTTCTTCAGCAGCCTTCTGAAGCAGGATATGCCGGTCCTCATATGTCCTGAGGACCAGCTTTTCATGGCGGAGAATCTCCGCCGTAACACCGGGCGCATCAATTCTCGCGCGTTGAGACTGGATAAGCCCCACCAATGCAAGCATCCTGGATTGAACAACCGTTTTCCAGAGCTGCAGGTTGTCGAGAATGGTCCGCACTTCCTCGGACTTTGCCCTGATCTCCTCCAGTGAGGGGTTTCTGGCAAGCCACAGGCGGTCTTCCCAGAGCGTCTCCGCATAATCGATGAGCTGAACCCGTCCCTTCATGACCTCAACCTGCTCCCTGCTCCCGTCGGCGAGAACCGTCTGCAACTCGACCAACGTCTGGAGCTGCTTCAGCTCGTTCTGCTGAAACGGCGATGCGGCCCCGGAACCAACCCGTGACTGCAGGGCTTCGAGCTTTTCGCGGGTCTGCTGCAGGCTTTTTTTTGCCTCTTCTTCCTTTTTTATGATCCGCGCCAGCTCACCCGCAATCTGTCTTCGCTGGGAATCAAGCGCCTGGAGTTTTTGCCCGACATCAGCTGCGGAAAGCGGTGAGACCTGCTCGGCAGCCCGCAGTTTCTGTTCAAGAAACTGCAGATACTCCTTTTTGCCGGCGAGGGTTTCCTCAGCGACCAGACGCCGGGTTTCAAAGGAAGCGACAGCCGTCTCATTCAGCTCATTCTGGAGGCGTGCCATATCGCGGAGCCAGCGCTGACGGCCCTCCTTGACCGATCCAATACTCTTTTCAAACGCTTCTTCCTGCAAGCGCATTTTCGGCCGGCTGTCATTCAACGCCCTGATATATTTGTTCAATTCCCCCGTGATGATGGAAAGCCGCATCTGCAGCGTCTGGATGTCATTCTTCTGTTCCGCGACCGCATCGCGAAGGCTGTCGAGAAAAACCACGGGATACGGCGGTTTCTCGGCAAAGCCCTCCCACGAGCGGATTTCCGCGGAGCGCTGACGGTTGACCTTCCGGATATTCTTGATATCCCGCAATGCCTCGGCATGAGCGTCCAGTGCCACAATCAACTCACTGACCATGTGGCGCCGCTTTCTCAATTCATCCGGCGAGGCAATCTGCAGGGCGTTCTTGTCAGGCGACCCTTCTGCAGATGTCCCCTCAAGGGCACGGATCTTCTTCAAACGTTCTTCAAGTTGCTCTATTGCCTTGTCGATGGCCGCATCATCTGCAGGGAGCGACAGCGTCTGCGGTGCCGGAGCCGCAGACGGCTTTGTCTCAGGCAGGATCGGATTCTGAGCTCCTGCGGCCTGAGGCAGACAGAGAAGCAGTGAGAAAAGAAGCGTGCATGACAAACACAAATAGCGGACGCGCGGACGCGGAATACAGCCCGCAGCGGTGAGAACGGAGCCATTACCGGAAGGATTCATGATGGAATAATGATACCACAGCCAACATGCCCCTGATTCGTTACGGCAAACAGAACAGGGCATGAAACTTCGGACGCGCTGACGCCGATCGGACCCGCTGTCATTCGGGAATGCAGTATTTCTTTTTCTCCTTCAGGTAGTCCTGCTCGACATGACCTCCATAGGCGTGCGGATATTTATAGCCCTCGCCATGCCCCAGCTTCTCTGCACCGGCATAGCTGGCATCCTTGAGGTGATTCGGCACCTCAAGCGTCGGGTTCTTCTCGACATCGGCGAGTGCTGCATCAATGGCGGCATAGCAGGCATTGCTTTTCGGGGCATTCGCAATGTAAATCGCCGCTTGAGCAAGCGGAATTCTTCCCTCCGGCATGCCGACCAGCTCCACTGCGCGAAGGGCTGATGTCGCAAGCACCAGCGCCATCGGATCGGCATTGCCGACGTCCTCCGACGCGCAGATGATGATGCGGCGCGCGATGAAGCGGGGGTCCTCACCCGCATAGATCATCTTGGCGAGATAGTAGACCGCGGCATCGGGATCGGATCCGCGCATGCTCTTGATGAAAGCGGAAATCGTGTCATAGTGCTGATCGCCGTCGCGATCATACACAACCACCTTTTTCTGAATCGACTCCTCCGCGACCGGCAGCGTAACATGGACAGTCCCGTCAGGGCCGGGCGGCGTGGTCAGACAGGCGATCTCAAGCGCTGAGAGGGCTTTTCGGGCGTCACCGTCGGCAATCCGGGCAAGATGCCGCAAGGCTTCCTCATCCACCTGCAACGGCATGGCGCCGAGGCCGCGTTCGGCATCATGCACCGCCCGATCGAGAATACGGTAGAGATGATCCTCATTCAGCGACTTCAACTCAAACACCTGACTCCTCGACAGGAGCGCCGAGTTTACATAGAAAAATGGATTCTCGACGGTTGCGGCGATCAGGATGAGGTTCCCCTCTTCAACATCCGGCAGAAGCGCATCCTGCTGCAGTTTGTTGAAGCGATGAATTTCGTCGAGAAACAACACGGTCCGCATGCCCTGTTTTCTGAATGTCCGGGCTCGCTGCATCACCTTGCGGAGGTCGTCCAGCCCGGCAGTTGCAGCATTCAGCCATTCAAAGCGTGACCTGGTCTGGTGCGAGATGATGCGGGAAAGACCGGTCTTGCCGGTCCCCGGCGGCCCATAGAGTATGATGGACGATATGCGGTCCGCCTCGATTGCACGGCGGAGCAGCTTGCCCTCGCCGATGATGTGCTCCTGACCGACATACTCGTCGAGCGTCCGCGGAGCCATGCGGTAAGCAAGCGGCGCTGAAGCATGAACCGGTTCCTGGGGCTGTTCGGGATCGGGCAACGAGGAAAACAGATCCATTATTTGATCTTGCCGAGCATCTTTATGAAAACCTTGAGCAGTTCCTGATCATAATCGCCCGTTTCCTTGGCAATGATCGAAAGCGCATAAAACGGGGTCATGGGAGCCTTGTAGGGACGTTTGGTGGTCAGGGCATCGTAACAGTCCGCTATCGCCACTATACGCCCGAAGAGGTTGATCTCCGTTCCCTTGAGCCCGGCAGGATACCCGCGTCCTGACAACTTTTCATGATGCTGCAAAGCGGCCGGCATTGCCTGTGGGGGCACATCGGGATTGGAACGGAGAATCTTCTCTCCCTCCGTAACATGGGTCTTGATGATCATGTATTCCATATCGTCAAGTTTGCCCTGCTTGTTGAGAATATCTCCCGGGATGGCGCTCTTCCCGACATCATGCAGCATCGCTCCCATTCCCAGCAGCTCAATCTGCGGACGGGGGAGATTCACCGCAACCCCGAGCCCAACCGAGAGCACGCCGACATTCACCGAATGGGTATAGGTGTAATAGTCGTACTGCTTGAGCGAAATCAGGTCATAGATCGTGTCACGGCTTTCCAGTATGGAGTCGATCATGCTATTGACAACTCTCCCGGTTTCCTTGATCGCCTGGCCGCTCCGGGGATCCTCCAGCAGTTCCTTCATGATGACCTTCGCATTTTCCTTGGTAACGAGCGCTTTCACACGCGTCGCTTCCTCAGGAGGAAGGTTTTTTCCATCCGACAGGGTGCGAAGATATTCGTTATACCTCGGGACATCGGCGGTCATGATGCACAAATCTCCCGGCGCGTTGACAATATGGCTGTCAATCCTGACCGGAGACGATTCCGAAGCCTCGGCGACCGGCCGGAAGCTGAGCTGCTCAATGGAGTAAATCGAGAAGGGGACCAGCGTGCCGGGAACCAGGACACTGCGCTCTATCTGAAAGTATTTATCCTTCGCGTGGGAGTAATTCTTGAATGCAACGGGATTTTCCAGGACCGATTCCTGGCTGCGCGACGACTGCGAACCATATCCCGCGAGGGCACCAGCGCACTCCGCAAGCACATAGACTTCCGAAACCCCTTTTTCGTGAATGATCGACTGGGCGATACGCGAAAAGATCATTCCCTTGTTGAAGAGCGGTTTCATGACCCCGCCATCCTTGATAAACACGTCAAAGGGGAGCCGCGCGCCGACCTGCAGCCGTTCCACCTTCACTGCAATATGACTGTCGATTTCCCGATAACTCGTGGCCATGAAGAATGACTCCCGTCCTTCTGCCGGAAAAACACCTGAATAGTTATTGATGGATATTCAGGAGCGTATGGTTTTATTATAGCATTCCCATGCGAAATGAAAGACCGATCGTATATCCTGGGAGAATAGCTCAACAATCATGATCGCCGTTATTAGCGCTCTCATTCTCTGGAGTTCCCTCGGCGTGCTCATCAAGCTGTCCGGGGCGTCGCCGATCAACCTCGTCTTTTTCCCCTGCGCATTCTCCCTGCTGCCGCTCACGCTGGTCCTGACTGCACTGCGTGAAAAGCTTCCCATGCCAGACCGGAACGCTCTCGGCGGTATCGCATTGCTCGGGGTTGTCGCCCTGATCAATACCGGCAGCTTCTTTTTTGCGTACCACTACACCTCGATCGCCAACGCCGTGCTTACCCACTACACCGCTCCGGCCTTTGTCGCCCTGCTCGCGCCAGTCCTGCTCGGGGAAAAATGTACGCTCAGAATGCTGGTCGCCATGACCCTCGCGGCCTGCGGACTCTGGATCATTCTCGGCGTTGATACGTCCACCTTTCTGCGTGACATCGCCTCGGGAGATCGTAATGGTCTCGGCATTCTGTTCGGTCTGATCTCCGGGCTGTCCTATGCCTTTGTGATCATCATCATCCGTAAAATCTCACCGCTCAACGATCCGATGGTACTGACCCTCGGACAGAATCTGGTCATAGTTGTCCTCTTGTTGCCGATTGTCGAACCGCCGGCTCCGTTCTTTCCGGCAGGATGGCTTTTCCTTGCGATCGGAATCGTCCATGCCACAATCGCGCCGATTCTGTATTTCCGGGGAATGCGGACCATCCACGCGAACAAGGCTGCGATACTCGGCTATTGTGAACCGGTCAGCGCCATCGTGCTCGCCGCGGTTATCCTCGGCGAGAGCATCACTTCTGCCACGATTTTCGGCGGCGCCATGATACTTGCCTCCGGGTATCTGGCCCGGAAACTCTGACCTCCCGCAGTCTGTCCTGTCGGGGTAACCGCTATTGCCGGTTAATTTTTCTCCATTTCTGCCGATAATCACGACTGACTCCTTTATATATTGATAATTCGACCGTGAGTCCCTATAATTTATATGAATTCGGCGCGGTGCAGAAGATTTTCCAAAGGACGGGAACCCAACTATCATGCGATTTGATTATGCGGCACTCTTCGGACTGATCCTTGGAACAGGTGCCATCATCGTCGGCAATCTGATTGAAGGCGGCAATACCTCCCACCTCCTTCAGGGAGCGGCTGCGGCAATCGTGTTCGGCGGAACCTTCGGTGCGACGCTGCTCAGTTCCTCGTTTCCCGATGTCAAACGGGCGATCAAGTGCCTCCCGATGATTCTCCGTCCCGTTTCACATGATCCGGAGAAAATCATTGAGGAAGTCATCGCCCTTCTGGTGAAGGCACGGAAACTCGGTCTGATCGCCCTGCAGCCGGAGATACTGAAAATCGAGAACGCTTTCATGCAAAAGGGCCTGAACCTTGTCGTCGACGGCATGAACCCCGCGATGATCCGGGATATCCTGTCGCAGGAAATTGCCACCTATGAAGAGACCATGAAGCAAGCCTCCCGGGTATATGAGTCAGCTGGCGGATTCGCACCGACGATCGGTATTCTCGGGGCGGTGCTGGGACTGATCAATGTCATGAAGAATGTAACCGATCCTTCAAAAATCGGCGGCGGCATCGCCGTTGCCTTTGTTGCTACGATTTACGGTGTCGGATCGGCCAATCTGATCTTCATTCCGCTCGCCAAAAAGATCATCAACCGGATGCAGGAAGAAGTATTCATCCGGGAATTGATCATCGAAGGGATTCTGGGCATCGAGAGCGGGGTCAATCCGTATTTCCTGAGGACGCGTCTGAACGCATTTCTCACAGACCGCGAACCTCAAGCATAAGGAGGGATGATGCGAATCCGCCGTCGCCGCAAAGACAGCGATCACCCCGAAAATCTCGACCGGTGGCTCATTTCGTATGCAGACTTCATGACGCTCATGTTTACGTTTTTTGTCGCACTGTATGCGTTGTCGTCCATGGATCACACGAAGCTCGAAAAGTTCTCGCTTTCCTTGCGCCAGGTATTCAAGGTCATTGACGACCCGATCAAGCTGCACTATACCAAAACCGAGAAGTCGATTGCTGAAGAGTTGAAAGCCGTTCTCAAAAATGAAGACAATATTGCGGTTAATAATGAACAGCGGGGCATTGTCATAACGTTTTCCGATACCGCGCTGTTCACCTCGGGCTCAGCGGATGTCCGACCGGAAGCAGATGGGGTACTCAGCCGCATCGCCGATAAACTGAAGACGACTCCGGGCCGGGTGTTTATTGAAGGGCATACGGACAACGTGCCGATCAGCAGCGGTCGGTTCCACTCAAACTGGGAACTCTCCGCAGCGCGGGCATCGAGTGTCCTGCATGCGCTGGTCGGCAAGGGACTCGATCCGCACCGGTTTACCATTTCGGGCTATGGGGAATACCGGCCGCTGTCGTCAAATGAAACCCCTGAGGGGCGTGCCCAGAATCGTCGGGTCGAACTAGTCGTCATGCCGCCTGATCAGGCGGTGCCGTAGTGACGGGAAAAGGGATTCAGGCATGATATCGGAAGCAGTTCAGGATACGAACCAGTCCAGTGCGCAGGCATTTGCCCGGGTCGATGCCGAGATTTTGATGGCGCTCCGCATCGTGCCGGCCGAAGAGCATGGCCAGGTGCAATCGCGGTTCCATACGCAGCAGCTCCTGTTCGAACCGCTGCCCATGGACGTACGGGATACCGCGCTGGCCGAATGGCTCGGTCTCCTTAACAGGAAACTGGATGCCGTCCTCAAGATGCTGGAAGAGCGTGAAGACTCCCTGTCAGGCATGACGCCGCATCGGGTGAACATCGGCGCGGGAGGAATGACCTTCCGGCCCGACACTGAACTGCATGTCGGGGATCTCGTCGAGATAAAAATGCGCTTTTTCTCCGACAAGCCGGTTGTTCTGAGTGTCGTCGGCAAGACTATAAGCGCTACGCCGGAAGCTGTTGTCATACAATTTATATCCATGACTGACGAAATGCGCGACCTGATTGTCCGCTTTGTGTTTCAGCGGGAGCGGGAAATCATGCAGGCGCAACGAAAGGAATAACCGACATGTTTGCGATTATCGGTGCCGTTATAGTATTTGCCTGCGTAATCGGCGGCTATGTTCTGGAGCACGGCAATCTCTCGCTGCTGTACCAGCCGGTTGAGCTGCTCATTATCGCCGGTGCTGCATGCGGCGCTTTTGTCATCGGCAATCCCCTGCGAGTGATCAAGGGAAGCATCGCCGGCCTGATCAGGATATTGACCAACAAGTCCTACACCAAAAATGACTATATGGAAATCCTTCTGCTCCTGAGTGAAATATTCACCAAGATCAGAAAGGAAGGTCTCGTCTCGATCGAATCGGACGTCGACAGCCCGGAGGAGTCCAAGATATTCAGCAAATATCCGAAATTCCTCAAAAATCACCACGCGGTAACGCTCGTGGCCGATACGTTACGCACGGTCATGACGACCAGCATAGCCCCGCACGAACTTGAATCGCTGCTCGATGCGGAACTGGAAGCGCTCCACGAAGAAGAAATGGCTCCCTCCAAAGCGATTACCAATATTGCTGATGCATTCCCGGCACTCGGTATTGTTGCTGCGGTTCTCGGCGTCATTCTGACCATGGCGAAGATGAAGGAGCCCCCGGAAGTGCTCGGACAGAGCATTGGGGCCGCGCTGGTCGGAACATTCCTCGGCGTTCTGCTCAGTTACGGAATTGTCGGGCCGCTCGGCAGAAGCCTCGAATTCATTGTTGCCGAAGACAAGGAATTCCTCAACGTACTGAAGGTCGGCATTGTCGCTTTTGTCGGTGGCGCCGCGCCGCAGATTGCCGTTGAATTTGCCCGCCGCGTCGTTCCGACGGGAGTCAAGCCGACATTCCTTGAAGTCGAGGAAGCCATCCGCAGTCTCAGAAAATAAGTATGGCGGACAAATCCAAAACCATCATCATCAAGCGGGTCAAAAAGGGCCACGGGGGACATCACGGGGGATCCTGGAAGGTTGCGTACGCAGACTTTGTGACCGCCATGATGGCGTTTTTCCTGCTGCTCTGGCTTATTTCGATGGTCGATCCGGTCAAGAAAGCGGCGCTCGCAAACTATTTCCGGAATTTCAACCTGTTTCATCAATCGGGCCAATCCTTTATGGAGCAGGGAGCCTCGGTGCAGCCCGAAGTGAAAGTCTCGACCATAGAACCGGTCACCGGTGAGCAGAAGGTGTCTGACCTGAAGGAAAAACTGAAGCAGGCGGTCGAGGACAAACTCAAATCCCTGAAAGACCATGTTTTCATCGACACGGTCGAGGGAGGGATCCGCATCCAGATTGTGGATACCGAAGGGGCACCGATGTTCGCATCGGGCAGTTCCATTCCCAATGAGAAGGCGAAAGAGATACTTCGGGTCATCGCGGAGAACATCAAGGAGGATCCTTATAAGATAGCGGTGGAAGGTCATACCGATGCCGCGCCTTTCAAGAGCGGCCAGCGGACCAACTGGGAGCTCTCGACGGAGCGTGCCACCGCTGCTCGCCGGGAAATAGAAAATAACGGAATCGATACTGCCAGGATTGCCCGCGTCGTCGGCTATGCCGATACCGATCTGCTGAATAAGGAAGACCCCAAGGACGCCCGCAACCGGAGAATCAGCCTGATCATGATCATGAGCAAGGAACGTCCCTCCACCGGGATCATGCAGCCGATTGCGCCGCCCATCACTCCTGCGCAGGGACCCGCGCAGGCACAGCCGCAACCGGCAGCGCAGGCTCCGGTAACAAAGCAACCTGCTCCACCACCTCCGACCGCGGAGCCCCAAAAGCCCGCGCAGCAAGACCGTCGGGCCATCGACGGCGAAATCGATTTCCGCCCCAAACGGCCAATACAGCCGATTCCCGATATCCGTCGCTAGCAGCTTCTGTTGTAACTTATTGACTCATAAAGATATAAATATAATTTATACCACATATTACCTTGACAAATCGATCGCGCCGCGTTAAGATTTTACCATTCAGAACGAAATCATGGTGAGCGAGGAAGCGAATAATTGACTCCCGGCAGCTACATACCGACTGAATATCTGCCCATCCTGATCATGATGGTGATTGCTGCAGTCCTCGGAATGGTGATCGTCACCGTCGGTACGCTTGTCCGCCTCCGGCGTCCCTACCCCGACAAACTCATGCCGTATGAATCCGGCATTCCGCCGGTTGGAGAACCCCGGCAGCGCTTCCGTGTCAGTTACTACATTGTTGCCATGATGTTTGTCATCTTCGATGTCGAAGCGATTTTCCTCTACCCATGGGCAGTGATTTTCGATGAGCTGGGCCTTTTCGGACTGGTGGAAATGATGCTTTTTATTTTCCTGCTGGCCATTGGCTACATATATGCGTGGAAGAAAAAGGCCTTTGAATTCTAGGAGCGCAGATGATCATAACCGGCGCAACGGATATTATTGAAGTCGAAAAAGGCGTAAAGGTCATCCCCGGCGCCAATACCATCATTGCATCGGTCGACAAGCTCGTCAACTGGAGCCGCAGTTCCTCGATCTGGCCCATGACCTTCGGTCTTGCGTGCTGTGCCATTGAGATGATGGCGACCGGGGCTTCCCATTATGACCTGGATCGCTTCGGCATCGTGTTTCGCGGATCGCCGCGTCAGGCTGATGCAATCATTATCGCGGGCACACTCACGAAAAAAATGGCGCCAGTGGTTCGCACGGTGTATGATCAGATGCCGGAACCCCGTTATGTGATCGCCATGGGAAGCTGCGCCTGCACCGGCGGTATCTATAATACATATAGCACCGTTCAGGGAGTGGATACGATCATGCCGGTTGATATCTATATTCCGGGCTGCCCTCCTCGCCCCGAGGCATTGCTGGAAGGCATCATCAGGCTCCAGAACAAGATCAAAAACGAGCACGGCAAGTGGGGATACTGGCGATGAGCATGCAGGATGCCGAAAAAATCCGGGAAGCCTTCCCTCAGCACGTACTCGAAATAACAGAAGCCCTCGGGCAGGTTTCCGTATCCGTTGACCGGTCGGTTGCCCACGAGATTCTTGCATTCCTGCACGACTCCATGGAGCTCCGGTTCGATATGCTCGTCGCGTTGACAGCGGTAGATTATGCGGACAAAAAACCGGTCCGGTTTGAGGTAGTGTACCAGCTGCTGTCGACGACACGGTGCGGTTCGATCCGCATAAAAGCGCCAGTACCTGAAGATGATTGCTCCATTGCCACGGTTACCGATATCTGGAAAGGGGCAAACTGGTTCGAGCGCGAATGCTACGACATGTTTGGCATCACCTTCACCGGACATCCGGAACTGCGCCGTATCCTGATGCCGGAAGACTGGCAGGGGCACCCGCTTCGCAAGGACTATCCCCTGCAGAGCGACCTCGGACCGCTCGAATGGCAGGGATTTATTGATGTCAAGGAACACGCGATCAAAAACAATGCATTTGAGGTAGACGAATGTCACCGCATCTCCGGCGTTTAGCGACCAAAGAACTGACCATCAACATGGGCCCGCAGCATCCTGCGACCCACGGCGTATTGCGCCTGGTCCTCGATCTCGACGGTGAAAAGGTGATCAAATGCACCCCGTATGTCGGGTATCTTCATCGCGGCACCGAGAAGCTCGGGGAAAACCGGACCTATCCGATGGTTCTGCCGCTTACGGACCGGCTCGATTATGTCTCCAGCATGGCCAATAACATCGGCTACTGCGTTGCGGTTGAGCGGCTGCTAGGCGTCTCCGTTCCGGAACGCGCCAAGTTTATCCGCACAATCATGGCGGAACTGACCCGCATCGCCAATCATATCGTCTGGCTGGCGACACATGCTCTGGACATCGGAGCCATGACGGTTTTTCTTTACTCAATGCGCGAACGCGAAAAAATTCTGGAATTGTATGAAATGGCCTGCGGCGCGCGCCTGACCGTAACCTATCCGCGGATCGGAGGAGTACGGTGCGATATCAACCAGGAATTTATCGATGCCTGCACTGCGTTCATCAATGAATTCCCTTCGCATGTCGAGGAATACGAACGGCTGATCGACCAGAACCGCATCTGGCTGGTGCGCACCAAGGGCATCGGCGTGATCAGCGCTGAAGAAGCGATCAACTGGGGATTGACCGGCCCGACGCTTCGTGGATCCGGAGTCCCGTACGACGTCCGCAAATGTGCCCCATACGATGCCTACGACCAGATCGATTTCGACATCCCGCTCGGCACCAATTGCGACGTATATGACCGGTATCGCTGCCGCATGGAAGAGTTCCGGCAATCAGTCCGCATCATTCGTCAATGTCTCGAAAAACTCCCAGGAGGGCTCGTCCTGAATCCGGATGCGCCTGGGTATGACATGGCAGCGGGACCGCGGAAAAAGCCGGCTCCGCCGGCTCCACCGCCTGCTGCGGGTGCAGCTCCTGCTGAAGCACCGGCAGCACCCGCAGGACCCCAATTTGAAGATCTGTATGTTGCAACTGAAGTTCCCAAAGGGGAACTCGGCTTCTATTTCGTGAGCGACGGCACCGGCAAGCCGTATCGCATGCATGTCAGGGCACCCTCCTTTGTACACGCGTCCGTTCTGCCGAGACTGTGCGAAGGTGGTCTTGTTGCTGATGTTATCGCCAATATCGGCACGATCGATATCGTGCTCGGGGAGTGTGACCGATGAACCCGTCCCCCTACAACTTTACGTGGCCGTTTTCGCCGCCGGACAATATTGTTCTGGTGATCGCCATCATACTCGGAAAGATTCTTGTCATGGTGGCGGCTGCCATGTTGCATGTTGCGTACTGCACCTGGTTCGAACGGAAGATCATCGGCCACATGCAGGTCCGCATCGGGCCGAACCGCGTCGGGCCGTTCGGACTGCTCCAGCCCATTGCCGACGGCATAAAACTCTTTTTCAAGGAAGACGTGATTCCCCGCCCGGGCGTCGGATCGACCAAATTCCGCATTGTTTTCAAAGTGGCTCCTCTGCTGGTGCTTTTTGCAACGCTCAGTTCGCTGGCGGTCGTACCGGTCTTCGAGGCATTTTATATCGCGAATATCAACATCGGTCTTCTCTATATTCTCGCCCTTTCCGCCGTAAGCACATACGGTATCATTATGGCCGGCTGGGCGTCGGACTCGAAATACGCATTCCTCGGCAGTCTCCGCTCTTCGGCCCAGCTCATCAGTTATGAAGTGGCAATGGGGCTCAGCCTCGTCGGCGTGATGATGCTTGCCGGATCGCTGAATTTCATCGACATCGTAAAGGCCCAGCAGACAAGCTGGCACGGGATGTATCTCATTCCCCAGTTCCTCGGATACTTCGTTTTCATGGTCTCCGCGCTCGCCGAAACGAACCGCGCGCCGTTCGACCTCCCCGAAGCGGAAAGCGAACTGGTCGCAGGATACTTTGTGGAATACAGCGGCATGCGCTTTGCGCTCTTCTTCCTCGGCGAATACATCGCCATGATCGTGATGTCCTGCGTTGCCGTACTCTGCTTCTGGGGCGGCTGGGGGCTTCCGCCGGTGTTGTACAAAGTGGTTCCGGCGTTGAACGACCTGCCGCAATCAGTCAAAACATTCGTCGAGGCAGTCGTCTTTCTCTGCAAAGTATACTCGCATTTGTTCCTGTATTACTGGATCCGGGCAACGCTTCCGCGATACCGGTATGACCAGCTCATGCGCATCGGCTGGACCGTGCTCATTCCGCTGGCTTTGGTGAATATCGTGATAACCGCATTGGTGAAATACTTCTTCTAGGAGCATAGGGTGACGGTCAGGGATATTATCAAGCGCGCGTTTCTGGTTGAAATCATCAAGGGCATGGCATTGACTCTCAAGATGATGTTTACCAAACCGGTCACCATTCAGTATCCCGAAGAAAGACGGCGTGTGTATGAGGGATTCCGGGGGCGTCACGCCTTTGTCAGGGATGCGGTCAGCGGCAAGGAAAAGTGTATCGGCTGTATGAAATGCGCGAATATCTGCCCGGCACAGTGCATTACCATAGCCAAGGAGAAGATCGAAAACAAACTGGTAGTCGTCAAATATGACATCGAGGCCCTTCGCTGCATTTACTGCGGCTATTGCGTTGAAGTCTGCCCGGTCTGCGCGCTCGTGCTGACCGAGGAATACGAGTACTCGTCGACCGACAAGGCTGCGTTGTATTTCGACAAGGAAAAACTCCTGAAAAACTGGGACGAGTTTGCCGCAAAACAGCAGAGCGAGACCTATTTCAACAAGTTCTGGCGGCCCGACGGCGTTGACTCGGCAAAGATGCCGAAATCAAAGCGGGAACAAGGGCCCGTTCCGACCCGGCCGGTGCTGAAGCCCGCTGAACCCGCACCGGTGGCTGCTATGCCGAAGGAGACCGCACAACCATGATACTCCAGGCATTTTTCTGGTATTTTGCGATCACGATGCCGATTTTTGCGTTTCTGGTCATATCGCGCAAGAATCCGGTGCACTGCGTCCTCTGGATGCTCGTTTTCAGCATCCACTCCGCAGCACTCTTTCTTTTTCTGAACGCTGAGTTTCTGGCGGCGGTTGAACTCATTCTCTATGCCGGTGCGGTTCTCGTGCTCTTCATCTTCGTTATCATGATGATGAGCATGAAGGAAGAGCTGGCAGGCGAACTCGTCATCGGGGAGTGGCCGATTGCCGCAGCGCTCAGCATCGGTGTCGTCCTGATGTTCTTTTTCGGTGTCAGTAATTTTGCAAAGGGTCCGTCAGGGCCCTATACGATTGAAGCAATCAAGGCCGAAACGAATACCCGGGCGCTCGGGAAACTGCTCTTTACGGAGTATCTGTTTCCCTTTGAAGTTGCATCGCTCATTCTGCTGATCGCCGTCGTCGGTGCGATGGTGCTCGCGAAACGGAAGGACTGACGTTATGCCGATTCCAATGGAATGGTATCTGGGACTGGGAGGAGTAATCTTTGCGGTCGGCATGTTCGGCTTTCTGGTCCGCCGCAACATGTTCGTCATGCTGTTGAGTATCGAGCTCATGCTGAATGCCGTCAATATCACCATGGTGACCTTCAGCCATTACCTGAACGATCTCCGGGGGCAGATATTCACGATTTTCATCATGACCGTGGCGGCGGCCGAAGCTGCAATCGGGCTGGCCATCATTGTAACCCTCTTCCGCAACAAGGCAACGATCCAGGCGGATGAAATAAAGGAAATGAACGGATAACCATGAAATACGCAATGCTCATACCGTTTCTGCCGCTCGCGGCGTTCCTGATCAACATTCTCTTCGGGCGTTTTCTCCTGAAAGACCGCGCCCATATTGTCGCAATAGCGGGCGTCTTTGCATCTTTCGTGCTTTCCGTAGCAGTATTCATTCAGGTTGCGGGCGGCGCAACGATGAACTCCGATCTGTACAGCTGGATCAGCTCCGGCGGGTTCCGCGTTTCGGTCGGATTCCTGATCGATCCGCTCACTGCGGTCATGCTCATCGTCGTTACCACCGTCAGCCTGCTCGTGCATATTTATTCAATTGGCTACATGCATGGCGATCCCGGTTATTACCGCTTCTTTTCGTATCTCAGTCTCTTTACCTTTTCGATGCTGATGCTGGTCACCGGCAACAACCTGCTTCAGCTCTATTTCGGCTGGGAAGCGGTCGGTCTCTGCTCCTACTTCCTGATCGGATACTGGTATCAGAAGCAGAGCGCCGCGGATGCAGGGAAAAAGGCATTTATCGTTAACCGATTCGGCGACTTCGGATTCGGGCTCGGGGTTATTCTGGTGTTTCTCGTGGTCGGCAGCATCCAGTACAGCGACATCTTTGCTTCGGTAGGGTCCCTTCAGGGCAAGACCTTCCCGCTCTTCGGCTATGAGGTTGATCTGATCACCCTGATCGCGCTGCTGCTCTTCTGTGGCGCGGTTGGCAAATCGGCGCAGCTGCCGCTCCATGTCTGGCTGCCCGATGCAATGGAAGGCCCGACCCCGGTCAGCGCCCTCATTCATGCAGCAACCATGGTTACCGCCGGCGTTTTTCTGGTGGCCCGGTTCAATCCGCTTTTCAGCCTTTCGCCCACGGCCATGGCAGTTGTCGCAATCACCGGCGCTGCAACCAGCCTGTTTGCAGCGACGATTGCACTGGTACAGAACGACATCAAACGCATTATCGCCTACTCTACCTGCAGCCAGCTCGGCTACATGTTTCTCGCATGCGGGGTCGGCGCTTTCGGCGCAGGTATTTTCCATCTGTACACGCACGCATTCTTCAAGGCATTGCTCTTCCTCGGCGCCGGCAGCGTCATGCATGCCATGGCTGGCGAACTCGATATCCAGAAGATGGGCGGCCTGAAAAAGCATATGCCCGTAACCTACTGGACCTTCCTGCTCGCATCGCTCAGCATTGCCGGTATACCCGGGCTTGCCGGATTCTTCAGCAAAGACGAAATCCTCTGGATGGCATATAACGGAGGGATGATCGGCAAGATTGTCTGGGTCGTAGCCACGATTGTCGCCGGTCTGACCGCATTCTACAGCTTCCGGATCATCTTCCTTGCCTTCCACGGCTCATTCCGTGGCACGCACGAACAGGAGCACCATCTCCATGAATCCCCGTCGGTCATGACCGTACCGCTCGCCATTCTCGCCGTCGGAGCCGTTGGCGCCGGGTGGATCGGCATCCCGCAGGCGCTCGGCGGCGGAAACTGGATAGCTCACTTCTTTGAGCCGGTTCTCGGCCATCCCCACGTTCACGGAACGCATGCAGAGGAATACATGGTGATGGGCATTTCGATCCTTGCCGCAGCGCTCGGCATCGGAACCGCTTCATATTTCTATGTCATGTCTCCCGACATGCCGAAACGACTGACCGAACGGTATAAGCAGATTCATACCGTCCTCTGGAACAAATATTTTGTCGATGAGTTGTATGATGCGATCATTGTGCGTCCGACCAAATGGGTTGCATCAACCATACTGGTCGGCTTTACCGATGCCAAAATCATTGAAGGCATTGTGAACGGCGTTCCCAGTCTCATTCAGTCGTTCGGAATGAAGCTGCGAAAACTCCAGACCGGCTATCTGCAGCATTATGGGATCGTCCTGATCTTCGGTCTTTTCGTGCTGATATCGATCGCATTTATTGCCGGTACAAAAACACACTAGGAAAGGAGGCGCAGGCATGTCCGGACATGAACACGCAACAGTTGAACCGCAAAACGATCTGAGTTATCCGATTTTGGCCGCCCTCCTCGCGCTTCCGGTCGGCGCTGTCGCCATGTTCATCGGGCACCAATACGCGGGACTGATCTCGTACCCGATGCTTTCGACGTTGATTTTCCTTCCGATTTTCGGGGCCGTCGCCATCATGCTCCTGCCGAAGTGCAAAACCGGATTGATGCGCTGGTCGGCGCTGTGCGTCAGCACGGCAACCTTCATTCTGAGCCTCCCGCTCTTTACGCATTTTGACCGTTCAACGGCGGCCATGCAGTTCATTGAGCGCACGGACTGGATTCATGCGTGGCGTATCCAGTACTATCTCGGTATTGACGGCATCAGCGTGCTCTTTGTGCTGCTTTCCACGCTGCTGACCATTCTCTGCGTAATGGTTTCGTGGACCGCCATCACCGACAAGGTGAAGGAATTCTATGCTGCGCTGCTCCTGATTGAAGGCTCGATGATCGGCGTGTTCTGCAGCCTCGATCTCTTCCTCTTCTATATTTTCTGGGAGGCAATGCTCATCCCGATGTACATTTTGATCGGCGTCTGGGGCGGGCCGAACCGTATTTATGCAGCAATCAAGTTCTTCCTGTTCACACTGGTCGGGAGCCTCCTCATGCTGGTCGGCATTCTCGTACTCTTCTTTGCAACAGGACGCTCCTTTGACATTCTGGTGATGATGAAAACCAATTATCCGCTGACCATGCAGATATGGCTGTTCTGGGCGTTTTTCGCAGCCTTTGCAGTGAAGGTTCCGATGTTTCCGGTACATACCTGGCTGCCTGATGCCCACACGGAAGCACCGACCGCAGGCAGCGTCATTCTGGCCGGCATCCTGATCAAGATGGGGGCTTACGGTTTCCTGAGGCTCAACATGCCGCTGTTCCCGGAAGCGACGAAAATACTCGCGCCGTTCATGCTGGCCCTGTCGGTCATCGCCATTATTTACGGTGCGGTGATCTGCCTTGCGCAGACCGACCTGAAACGCCTCATCGCGTACAGCTCGGTCAGTCACATGGGGTTTGTCACGCTCGGTATTTTTGCGCTCAATACGCAGGGGGTACAGGGCGGCATTCTCCAGATGGTCAATCATGGCATCGTAACCGGTGCGCTCTTCCTGTGCATCGGCATGATTTATGAGAGAACCCATACCCGCCGGATCGCCGATTACGGCGGCGCAGCCACGCTCTTTCCGGTCTTTGCAACGTTTTTCATGGTATTCACGCTGGCGTCGATCGGACTGCCGGGCACCAACGGATTTGTCGGAGAATTCCTGATTCTGGTGGGTGGATTCAAGGCGTCGGTGCTCGCCGGCGCACTCGGCGCAACCGGCATCATCATCGGTGCTGCTTACATGCTCTGGCTCTATCAGAAGGTTTTCTTCGTCGATGCCAATCCGGGACTGGTCGGCCATGGCAGCGACCTGAATGTGCGTGAAGTGCTGACCCTCATCCCGCTCCTGATTCTCGTGTTCTGGATCGGCTGTTATCCGAACCCGTTCCTCGGCATGATGGACGCTTCGGTACAGCAGTTGCTCGAGCGGATCGCTTCGGCAGGACAACCTCCGGTTTCCCAGACTGCCTTGGAGGTACTGAAATGAACATCCCCTTTCCGGATCTGACACCGGTTCTGCCGGAAATCATCTTGGCCGCAGTGGCATCGCTGGTGCTCCTCGTGGAACTGGTGGCCGTAAGAAAAGGGCCGATCGGCGGCATCGGCATAGCCGTCGCGCTGTTTCTGCTGTACCTGCTCCCGTACACCCACGGAGAAACCTTCGGCGGAACCTTCGTCTCGGATGCCTACAGCGACTGGTTCAAGATAATCTTTCTCGGAAATCTCATCATGACGACGCTGGCGTCGTTTCAGTACATCCAGCGGCAACACCAGGACTTTGGGGAGTATTACAGCGTACTCATGTTTGCAACCTGCGGCGCCATGATCATGGCATCGTCGCGCGACCTGATCACGCTTTATGTAGGCCTCGAACTCATGGCACTCAGCACGTTTATCCTGACCGCAATGAAGCGGCACGACTGGTGGTCCAATGAAGCAGCGATTAAATACTTCATGCTCGGTGCCTTCTCGTCGGCGATTTTGCTTTACGGCTTCGCCTTGCTGTATGGACTGACAACCTCGACCGATATCCGCCAGATTGGCGCTCATATTGCAACTACCGGACCAAACCCGGCACTTTTGCTGAGTCTGGTGCTGATTATAGCCGGTTTCGCTTTCAAGATCGGTGCCGTGCCTTTCCACATGTGGGTCCCTGACGTGTATGAAGGCGCACCGACTTCGGTGACCCTCTTCATGTCAGTCGGCCCGAAGGCTGCCGGATTCGCCGCTATCGGACGGGTCTTCTATGAGGGACTCGGGGCTCTGCAGCCTGACTGGACTACGTTTTTCATCATCCTGTCGATCCTTTCGATGGCCGTCGGAAATATCGTCGCCCTGGTGCAGAAGAATATCAAACGCATGCTCGCCTACTCGGCGATTTCCCATGCCGGCTACGCACTCCTCGGTATTGTTGCCGGTACGACCGAGGGACTCACCGCGATGATGAATTATCTGCTCATTTATGCATTCATGAATATCGGCGCATTCTGCGTGGTCATCACCATGGACTGCCGGAACGACCTCGACGACTATAACGGCCTGGCGAAAAATCACCCGCTGCTCGCGGCGGTCATGCTGATCTTCATGTTCTCGCTGACCGGCATCCCCCCGACAGCGGGATTCATCGGCAAATTCAATGTCTTTATGGCCGCGGTTCATGCAGGATACACCTGGCTGGTGCTCATTGCCATCATTTTCAGCGCGATCTCCGCGTTCTTCTACCTCCATGTGGTGATGAACATGTACATGAAGCCCGGCGCCGTGCGGGTCCGGGTCGAGGGCTTTCCGACGGTACTGGCAGCATTGCTGATAGCAGTACTGGCAGTCTGCGTGATCGGGGTAGTCCCTTCTGTTGCCTTACGGTAGACTCTACGCTATTTTTCTGTTGCTGAAACCAGGGTCTTTCTGGTATAAAATTAGTGAGTAATGCAGCCGGATATACCTGCCCTGTTCGTGATTCGGTAAAAGTGTTGATCCGGCAAATTAGATAGTTTGGGAGCCGGGTATAAGACTGGCGGTGTGCAGGTCTCCGTACGGAGAAAGCCTAAGCGGTCTTCGGGGCACCCACCTGTAGATAATACGGGATCTAATTTTTACCACACGGCAGGGTGGGTACACATTCTTCCACGACAGAAATTGCCGGCGTCGAAGACGAATAGGTGTTCGGCGGCGGCAATTGCTGTACGGCGATTGTGTGGATAGATTCAGGGAATGATGGAAAGCATAAAGGAGCCTCCAACCGTGCGACAGATCTGTGCAGCATCATGCCGTTTGCACGTTACCCATAGACGATTGAACAGCAGCGTTGCCCCGCCGGGGCAGCACCGGGTACTCCTTTTCAAACTCCCATAAATTCAAAGACTTTCCCCAAAGAGCCTATCCACCTTCAGCCGCGCGTCTGCATGCAGCACCATGAACAGTTTTTTCCATGCAGGCAGCACTGACTGACGGGAGGATTACCATGAACGACCATCTGGTGTATGTCGTGATCGCGATTGCCGTCGGCATCGCGACCGGGCTGATCTTCTTCCTGTTCTACCGGAACACCCTGAAATCGCAACGAGAAGATGTGCAGAATTTGCGCGCCACGATCCTTGAGGAAGCCCGCAAGGAAGCAGAAACTCTCAAAAAAGAGGCAGAGGTTTCTGCAAAGGACCTTGCGTATCAGCTCAAAGTTGAAGCCGAAAAAGAACTCAAGGAGCGCAGCCGCGAAATCAGCCGTCTCGAAAACCGGCTCAGACAGAAAGAGGAGCAGCTCGAAAAGAAGATTGATCAGGCAGAGCGAAGAGATGCTGAGTTCAACCGCAAGGAACGTGAACTGACCGCGCGGGAGCGGGGGCTGATCGACAAGGAAACGCAGTATGCCAATCTGATCAAGGAGCAGACGTTGGCCCTTGAACGCGTGGCCAACCTGCGCTCCGATGAGGCAAAACAGGAGATTTTCAGGCGGGTGGAAGAAGAATCGAAATTCGAAGTCGCGAAACTCGCCAAGAAGATCGAAGACGAAGCAAGAGAAGTTGCTGAAAAAAAAGCAAAAGAGATTATCAGTTTTGCAATTCAGCGGTATTCAAGCGATTTTGTCGCCGATGCAACGGTTTCTGCAGTCAGCCTGCCGAGTGATGAAATGAAGGGCCGCATTATCGGACGTGAGGGCCGCAATATCAGGGCTTTCGAAGCAGCCACCGGGGTTGATCTGCTCGTTGACGACACCCCCGAGGTGGTTACCCTCTCCGGCTTCGATCCGGTTCGCCGCGAAATTGCGCGTCTTTCGCTGGAACGCCTGGTCCATGACGGACGGATTCACCCGGCTCGTATCGAGGAGATTGTCGAAAAGGTCAAAAAAGAGGTCGATGCAACGATTCGCGAAGAAGGTGAAAAAGCGGTCTTTGACCTCGGGATTTCAGGATTGCACCCGGAACTGGTCAGAACCGTCGGCCGCCTCCGGTATCGGACCTCGTATGGGCAGAACATTCTCCAGCATTCAAAAGAAGTGGCCTATCTTGCGGGCATGATGGCTGCCGAGCTCGGCGTTGACGAGAAGCTTGCCCGCCGCGCCGGTCTGCTACATGATATCGGCAAGGCAATCGACCACGAGGTCGAAGGTTCTCATCAGGAAATCGGCGGGAATCTCGCAAAAAAACATGGCGAGAACGATTATGTGATCAACGCCATTGTCTCGCACCACGGCGAGGTCGATGTCAACTGTGTGGAGTCCGCACTCGTCGCGGCTGCGGATGCGCTTTCCGCCGCTCGTCCGGGTGTCCGGAAGGAAAGCATCGAGAACTACCTGAAACGCCTCGGCAAGCTCGAGGAACTGGCCCTTGCATTCAACGGCGTCGAGAAGTGTTATGCCATTCAGGCTGGACGCGAAGTGCGTATTCTGGTAAAACCCGAAATGGTGAATGACGACATGTCCTCGATGATCGCCCGCGAACTGAGCAAGAAGATCGAGCAGGAGCTTACCTATCCCGGGCAGATCAAGGTAACGGTCATCCGTGAGTCACGCTTTGTCGACTACGCAAAATAACGCATGAAGCTGCTCTTTATCGGCGATATTATCGGCAGGGTCGGCCGGGTTGCAACCCGGGCGCTCCTGCCGAACATCGTCAGCCGCTACAAGATTGACGCGGTCATTGCCAACGGCGAAAATGTCGCCGGCGGCTTCGGTATCACTGAGTCTACCGCTTTTGAGCTCTTCGCCATGGGAGTCCAGGTCATAACCACCGGCAACCATGTCTGGGACAAAAAAGAGACGGTCGACTACATCCCGCGCGAACCGCGGATCCTTCGCCCCCTCAACTTCCCTCCCGGAGTCCCCGGTGCCGGTTCATATCTGCTCAACCTGCCGGGAGGCCAGCAACTTGGCGTTATGAATGTCGCCGGCCGCATTTTCATGCACAGCCTCGACTGCCCATTCCGGACTGCGCAGGCTGAGGTAGAACGGCTGCGCGCAATCACTCGTAATATCCTCATCGATTTTCATGCGGAAGCAACCTCCGAAAAAATCGCTTTCGGCCATTATATGGACGGAAATGTGAGCGCGGTTGTCGGAACGCATACGCATGTGCAGACCGCGGATGAAACAATTCTCGCAGGAGGCACCGCCTATATCACTGATGTCGGCATGACCGGTCCAGTCAACTCAGTAATCGGTATCGACCGGGAGCAGATCATATCCCGGTTTCTCAACCAGATGCCCCGCAAGTTTGAAGTGGCTTCGGGCAAGGCGCTTTTCTGCGCGGTTGTCATCGAAATTGATCCGGCTACCGGAAAGTCCTCTGCCATTCAGCGTCTGCAGATTACCCATCCGTAAGTCTGCGGTTTCTCCGCGCTACATCAGCAACGGTGGCCAGAGCGGCGGCATCGGCTTGCCGTTTACCCACCACGCCGCACATAATAGAATATAACTCCCCCGGAGGTCGTTATGAGCGTTACCGCTACCGTAAAATGGACCGGCGGCCTGCAGTTCGTCGGTGAATCAGGAACAGGACACGCCATTGTCCTTGACGCAGCACCGGAAGACGGCGGCACCAATATGGGCATGCGTCCGATGGAACTGCTCGCGGTCGCCATCGGCAGCTGCTCGGGCATGGACATCGTTTCGGTCCTCCGGAAAAAACGGCAGAAGATTTCCGACTGCACGGTTCATGTCAGCGGAGAATTGGAGCCGGACTATCCGCACCGTTGTGTGAGCATGGACATCGAGTGGGTGATCACGGGTGAACGTGTTTCCGAAGAGGCGGTAAAACACGCCGTGGAGTTGTCGATGGAGAAATACTGCTCGGTCAAGGCTACTCTCGAGCACTCAGCAAAAATCTCGTTCCGCTACAGAATTGTGAACCAATGAGCACGCCGGAAGGCGGTGCCTCAGCATCTGTAGCAGTTGAATGATCACATGCTGCTGATCCACCCGCCTGTAGCGAAGCCCTCGGAACCTCCGGCCGGCATTGCGCGTCTGGCGGGAGCGCTCTCAGCGCATAAAATACCGTGCACCCTTCTGGACGCCAATCTGGAAGGCATGCTCCATCTGCTCCGCCGCACCATGCCTGATGAGCCGCCCGACACCTGGACTTCCCGGGCCATGCGCAACCATGACCGAAATCTCGCCGCCGTCGGATCAGCAGCAACCTACCGCTCTCCAGATCGGTACAAACGTGCGGTCATCGACCTCAACCGGGCTCTGGAGCACCAAAGCTCGGGGATCGCCGGCATCGCAAACTATCAGGATCCTGCCCTCTCTCCGCTTCGCAGTTCGGATCTGCTCCGGTCGGCACAGCATCCGGAACAGAATCCGTTCTATCCGTATTTCAGCATGCGCCTGCGGGCGCTTGTCGAGAAGAATCATCCGTCAGTTGTCGGCATGTCCCTTTCGTATCTCAGTCAGGCGCTCACCGCATTCGCCATGATCGGGTTTCTGCGAAACACCTGGCCGCACCTCAAAATCGCCTGCGGAGGCGGACTCATGACATCGTGGATGAGACGACCCGGATGGAATGCGCCGTTTTCCGGATTGATCGATTGCTGTATCGAAGGCCCGGGGGAAGCAGCGCTGCTTGGCCTCGCCGGGATTCACGAAACAGACAAGCCGCATGCTCCTGACTATTCGTCGTTGCCGCTCTATGAGTATCTCGCTCCCGGTCCTGTTCTTCCGTACAGTGCTTCCAGCGGGTGCCTCTGGAACCGCTGTTCTTTCTGTCCCGAACATGCCGAAGACAACCGCTACATGCCGATCGCTGCCGCGCGGGCTGCAGAAGAGGTGAAACAGCTTGTGCAACAACACCACCCGCTCTTGATTCACTTTCTGGACAACGCGCTCAGCCCCGCACTCATGCACGCCCTGATCGCTGCTCCTCCTGGAGCGCCATGGTATGGATTTGTGCGTATCGGCAAAGATCTTGCCGATCCTGATTACGTCAGGGCACTGAAAACATCGGGGTGCGTCATGCTCAAGCTCGGCATCGAATCTGGTGACCAGGGGGTGCTGGATGCGCTCAGCAAGGGAGTAGATCTTGCCACCGCCTCAGCGGCTCTCAGAACCCTCAAAAACACCGGAATAGCAACCTATGCATACCTGCTCTTCGGAACTCCTGTGGAAACCCGCAAGGAAGCCCTGAAGACACTCTCGTTCACAGAACAGCATGCGCATGCCATCACCTTTTTGAATCTGGCGATCTTCAACATGCCGGTCGGAACTCCCGATGCCGAACGCTATGGAACCGGCAGTTTTTATGAAGGAGACCTTTCGCTCTATACTGACTTTGCTCACCCTGCCGGATGGAATCGCAGGGAGGTCAGACGCTTTCTCAACGAAGAGTTCAGGCGCAATCCGGCCATCGCCGCCGTTGTGAAAAACGATCCGCCGTTCTTCACATCAAATCACGCGCCTTTTTTTTGCAACAGATAAAGGTTTTTTTTGGACTTCCAGCAGGCTGGGAAGGATCTCGACAGCTGTGCGGTCGGGGTATCCCAACCACACACAGAGATCATGATTGCGGAGCACGCTAACGACGATTCTTTTCAAACAAATTCAGGAAATTCTTTTCCTGCAGAGCGCCGAAATTGATTCTGCCATTCGGGAAAACAATAGCCGGTGTCCCGTCAATGCGATATTTCCGCCCCAGGGCAATATTTTTTTCGATCAGCCCCCCGGCACATGACTTTTGTGGCACAGTAATTCCATGGTAGGCATCATCGAGCAACTTCAACGAACGCTCACAGACAACCGACTGGGATAGCATGTAGGAATCCGACGCCGGATTCGGATTCAGTGGATACAGGAAGATCACGAAAGCAATATCCTTCCGTTTTTGTACTATCTTGTTCATTTCATCGTGAAACATCCGACAGTGCGGGCAGTTTGGGTCGGTAAATACTGCAACACGGTTCGCTGCGGATTGATCTCCGAGAATCAATGCTCCGGAGTAATCCAACCCTTTCATATCAACCCTACCGTCATCCGTCTTTTTTGGCTGCGCTTCCTTTCCATTCATACTGATAATCTTGCCCTGAATGATATTCTGCTTGCCGTAATCAAGGTAGAGGACTTTCTTTTTCCCCGACTGCTCGACCGAAAGCTCCCAGAGACCGCGCACCGGCGCATCAGCCACACGGAGGACTTTTGTCCCGGGCAACTTCGCAATCGCCTTCTGCGCATCTTCTTTTGACAGCGCATGGCAGGATGCACACTCATGTCCGCAACCCTCCGCTGCAAACGCAATCTGAACATACAGCATGGATATACCAATCATGAGCATCAATCCAACCAGCTGTTTCATCACATCCTCCTCCGCATAGCTACGCACATCATGTTATGCTGCAGTATCATTCGATTTTCAACCCAGAATTGTCATTAGGCCGGCTGGACGGGCAACGCCGCTCATTCTCGTACGGCATCCAGCCGTCCTCCGAGGTATTCGCCTGGCACATCCGTCCTGTATGTGCCGCTTCGCCGAATAAATCCGCTCTGTTGCCAGTCCAGCCAGGCTCTGAGCGCTTGTGATCGAATCCAATGACATTTTTGGGTTCAATGTATCGGCTCAAACATAAGTCCCAGCCGTTCCATTTTTTCACTCCGTCGCATCTTCTTCAGAGCGGCCTCGAGCTTTCTCGCTTCCGCAGGGGTTACGCATGGAATTACCCTGACCAGCTCAAAGGGTCTGCGGGAACGCACAAATTTGCTGCCGCTGCCGCGCTCATGATCGCGAAGGCGTTTTTCGAGATTATTCGTCAATCCGGTGTAAAGATAGTTACCGCGACATCTGAGAACATAAACGCACCAGTATATCTCTTCGGGGATATTCACATCATCAACGTTTTTCAAAAGCACCCTCGTTGTTTGCATGTATACCGCAAGCTATCAGTATGACATTCTGGTTTCAAGCTAACACTCAGACTGTTATTTTATATTTTTTACCGGGAAAGTGTCGGAATACTGCTGCCGTGACAATCCGCACAATTCCCTTGTGTGTATACGCCATAGATAGCCGAAGAGCTTTCCACGGTACTGTCATATTGGTCTTCATGCCACGCATTCAGCAACTCAACAAGACGATATGCAACACTTGCCGCGACTGATGCACAACGATGACGACGCTCCGGACTCTTCAGCGGCTTACCGGCAGCTTTCATCCATCTCCCTACCGATATGTGACATAATGGAGAGTCACTTTTCGTTTTCGGAATTGTCCCGGGAAATCTGGGAACTTTCGGCGTATACACCGGCATTTGAGCATCGGAATACCATTGCATCACCTCACTCCCTATTAGCACCCCGTCATCCGAATCGGCAATCCGTGGTCCGATAATAAGATTGCTAACAATGTTGGCACCGGCATTTGAGCCACAAATGGTTCCCCATCCGGCAATCCCTCCTTCAAGAAAAACAAACGCGTCAACCGGGAATGACCGGTACGGCTCGCCTACCTTTTCCCTCAACTGAGAAAAAACACTACTGATAACAGCGCCGCCACAAAATACCCGATACCACTCATGATAGGCAAGTTCCGCAGTATCCGCCGGATCTAACTTCACATATGGCCATGGCCATTTCCCCGCTGCAACGGTCCTGACCTCTGCATTGGAAAAGATACTGTTTCCCTGTGTTGCAAGCGCACAGCCTGCTGCAATACTCACAAGTATTTTTCTGCGGGATAGATCATGATTATTATGCATGCAGTATATCCTCCATCACCACGTGACCCCTTGGACGAAAAGAATAAGCTTTGAGGAGTCGGCAGAAAGCACTACCGGCTCCTCATTTCTCCCTTTGCACAAAAGAACGTGCCTCCCCAGTATGATTCCTATACCAGCACCTCCTCTACAAGATGCGCTTCAATATGCGTGCCTCGCTTCAGAGTATTAAACAGCTTGCAGCGTTGAACATACTCCAGCAATTCTTTTTTTCTTTGCTCATCAAGCAGGTTTAATTTCAAAGCAATGGAAACTCCAATATCCGACAGATATGTTCCTTCTGTTGCAAGGATGCCTTCAGCCCTGATCGAAAAACCACTGTTTGGCATTCCAGCGAGCCGGAGATACTCACAGAGCTCATGCGCCATGCAGCCGCACAGTCCTGCCAGAAATGCGTCAACCGGATTTGATCCGGCCCCCTCCGTATCAATGACAAATCCCGAGTCCCGGGTCGTTGCGTAATTTTTTGAGCCGCCGACATTCTCCACTGATGCTTGGTACATTTTCCCTCCTCTTGTATGAAAAACATATTTACCGCAACAGACCGTCACGGCTTTTTCATTTCGGGAACTCCTCCCGAATGACATTCCAAACAGTTATACTGGGCGGGCGCGCCATACACAGTTCTTGGATTCCTGCGTCCAGACCCGAGAGTCCCTTCGCTCCAGGAGTTGAGCAAGGTAACGGCTTGCGCTGTGACGTCAGCAGTCAGTCTGGCACACCATTCCTCCCGTTCAGGATGCTTAAACGGCTTCCCAGCTTTTTTACACCACTTACCCGCAGCAATATGGCAGAGTGGCGAGTTACTTGCGCTCCTTGTCCTCACTACGTTTTTAGCGCTGACCGGTTCATATATTGGGAATGATGTTTCTCCAAACCAATGAAACAGATCCCTGATTATTGACTCCGCCGCATCAAGCGGCGCAATAAACCCGGCAACAACCGCAGCACCGACAAGTGCACCACACGTTGTACCCCATCCAGCTATTCCTCCACGACCAGACGCGATCGCCTCAGGAAGAGGAACGAGTGTGTAAGGCTCCCCCACGAGACGTTGAAGGGGCATCAATATCCCTTTAGCTGTCCCGTAGCAACACGCAGCAGTGTAGAACCCGTTATAGCTGATGCTTGCTGCTTCTTGTGGATCGATCTTTTTGTACGGCCATGGGAGCGGAAATCCAACGCCTCCGGAATTCGGCAAAAACGCTGAATGCGCACTGGATGAAAGTGCACCAAGTGCCATCACGCTGCTTCCAATCAGCAGTTCTCGCCGCGTTATTTTTCCTGTCTGCATCTTCTTTTCGTCCTCCTTTTTTCATGTTCCACCGACCTGCTCTGAACAGTCGAGCCCTGAAACAACGTATACGTTTTTCTTGACTGCTATCGTAATTCGATTTCATACATAATTCAAATGACTTATTTTTACCGTTATGATAATATTGAGTTATGCTTAACACGCTGAACCTCAATCAATTGCGCGTCTTTCACACTGTTGCCAAGATATTGAGCTTTACCAGAGCAGCTGAGTGCCTCAACCTCACTCAGCCCGGCATCAGCAAGCATATTAAAGAACTCGAAGAATGTTATGGGACACGCCTCTTTGACCGGCTGGGGAAAAAAGTGGTGCTCACGCAGGCCGGAGAGGTGCTCTTTCAAGCAACCGGGGCCATGTTCGAAATACTCGCTCAGTCGGGAAACAGAATCCGTGACCTGAAAAACCTTCAGTATGGAGTACTGAAAATTGGTGCGAGTATGACCATCGGGACATATTTGCTTCCGAACTTGCTGGCGACATTTAAAACTGCATACCCATGCGTGGAGATTGTCACGGACATTTCGCACAGCCATCTGATAGAAAAACAGGTATTGAACAACTCGCTTGAAATTGGCATTGTTGGCCATCAACCTGAAAATCGCTCATTGTCGACGACGCTATTCAGAAAAGACATCTTGCTGCTGGTCGTATCCAATAAACATCCATGGGCTCTGAGAAAGAAACCTGTTTCTCTCGTCGAATTGTCTGATCAAACTTTTCTGCTTTCCCGCGAGGGATCAGGCACCCGCGACAACATACTCTCGTTTCTGGCCGGGTCTCACATCACACTCCATCATGCTATGGAATTCGGCACGACCGAAGGAGTCAAACGGGCGGTCGAAGCAAATTTAGGCATATCAATACTTTCCCGGCATGTGGTTGCAAAAGAGTTAGCAAGCAAGACGCTCAGAAAAATAAGTATGGAAGGCCCTCCGCTCGTACGAACATTTTATCTTATACATCATAGAGACCGGTATCTGTCTGCCGCAGCACGTTCATTCATAAAAATTGCTGACAAACGGTATGCGTAGGTACTCGCTCAAAAAGCTATTTCCCTTTTTTCTTTGCGCCATCTTTCCGTTCGACTGCAGTGATGATAAAATCCTCAGGCCGCAACTCGGGATTCTTCTCCAGCTCCTCAACAAAAACCAGCATGGCTTTTTCCATGAAGTCTCCGAATTTGACGCCCCTCGGCAGAGCGAGGATGCGCTGCCTGAGCTTTTCGCTGATGGGTGCGGTATATTTCGCCATATCTGCTCCTTGAAGGTTTTCCTGATGTCTACTATAACAGGTACAATAAGGAGGCTGCGATATCTGTATGAAAAGAGGATGCATTGAGAAAACCACCGCCGCTTCGACCGAAATCATCAGGTTACATAACTCCTGAAGGGTACAAACGCCTGAGCGATGAACTCGCCCATCTCTGGAGGGTAAAACGTCCGCAGGTAACCCAAGCCGTTGCCGAGGCTGCGGCCATGGGAGACCGCTCCGAAAACGCCGAATATATCTACGGCAAGAAACAGCTGCGCCAGATCGATTCGCGCATCCGGTTCCTCTCAAAACGGCTGGGGGAGCTGACCGTAGTTGACCGCACTCCTTCGGACACATCAACCGTTTTTTTCGGCGCGTGGGTAGAGCTTGAAGATGAAGCGGGAACCTGCTGCACTTACCGCATCGTCGGGCCCGACGAGAGCGACTCCGCCAGAGGATTCATCAGCATCGATTCGCCGATGGCGAAAGCGCTCCTCCGCAAGACAGAAGGCGACGAAGTCACGGTCAACCGCCCCAGCGGCACTGCAACATTCATCATTCTCTCAGTACGCTACGGCTGACCGTTTCTTTGCCCAAAGAAGAAAAAAAGGTGTCTTCCCGCAACCGGAAGACACCCTCTGCATTGCTGATCGGGACAGACGGCGATTACCCGCGGTTGAAAAGCGGGATATAGTTCTTTTTGGCCTTCAGCGAGGTAACATAGGATGGCCTGATAATTCTGCCCTGTACAAGCTCTTCAATCCGGTGAGCAGACCACCCCGCCACGCGAGCCATTGCAAAGATCGGGGTAAAAAGCTCGGTCGGAATGCCCATGCATTCGTAGACAAAACCAGAATAGAAGTCGACGTTGATGCAGACCGTCTTGCCCTTCTTCTCTTTTACCAGCTTCGGGGCTATGCGCGCAATCCGCTTGAAAAGCTCAAACTCAGCCTCACGGCCCGCCTTGGCAGCAAGATCACCTGCAGTTTCCTCAAGAAAGACAGCCCGAGGATCAGACACCGTGTAGACGGCATGGCCAATGCCATAAATCTTGCCGGATTTGTCACCGACCTTCTTGTCAAGGATTGCCGTAAGATAGTCGGTAAGCTCATCCTCGTTTTCCCAATCCTTTACCTTCTTTTTGATATCCGCCATCATGCGCATGACCGCTTCATTGGCTCCCCCGTGCAGATGCCCCGAGAGCGAGCCGATGCCGGCGCAGATCGCCATGTAGGTATTGGCGCCGGAAGATGAAACGCAGCGGGTCGAAAAGGTGGAGTTGTTGCCTCCGCCATGTTCTGCGTGAAAGATCAGCATGGTATCAAACAGCTCGATCATGTCCGGATCAGGGGTTTTGCCGTGCAGCAGCGTCAGAAACGTCTCGGCAGTGCTCCAGTCAGGATTCGGATCCTTCAGCTTCTTCAGGTCCTTGCGATCCATCTTCGTGGTGAGATAGTTGTACGCAATAATCGTCGGGAACTTGGCAATGAGATCGATGCACTGGCGCGACACATCCGCCAGGTTGGTCGAATTCGCGTTCTTGTCAAAAAGATGCATCCCGGAAACCATCGTGTGCAGTGAGCCCATCATATCATCGTGTTTGGGCCGGGCAAGAATCATCTCCTTCATCTCCGCCGGAAGGGCACGCTTCTTGCCGAGCAATTGACAAAAAGCCTTGAGATCGCGCCTGTTCGGCAATTCACCCGTCAGGAGCAGAAAAACCGTCTCTTCAAAGCCCAGACGCTTCTCGATCTGCTTCTGGCGAACAATATCAGCCATGTCATAGCCGCAATACATGAGCTTGCCGGGTACCGGCTTCACCTCAACCTTGCCGTCGCCATGCGTTATTTTTTCATAGCCGATAACCTGGCCCTTGCTGGTAATCCCGACAAAAACGCCGGTTCCATCCTCATTGCGGAGACCGAGTTTGATCTGCTTTTCCTTGATCAGTCTGGGATCCAGCTTGTCATGCAGCAGGGCAAGCTCCTGAACCTTTTTCAGCACCGCTTCCATATAGCATCACCTCATCAAGAATTATCGCATGCATGTATCCTGAGAAAAACCATACAAAACAATGCAGTCATCTATCATACCATATATGGCACGGACGATTGTCCCCCATGCGCGGAACCCGACAGGTGAAGCCGGAAATGATCAATCGCGCACCGAGCGCCTTTTTGCTACAATAAATACAAAAGCTGTCTTGACCCGGCAGGTGTTTGTCTGCCGGCCAGGTGCAATCAAACATATTTCTGTTCGGAGGAGCCATGAGAAGACTGATCGTTGTCCTTGGGGTACTGTTCCTGTTGTTGGGTATTGTCTCCCTGTCATGTGCAACGCAGACGTATCTCAATGCTGCGGGGCATCAGGTCACCTGCATGAGCGCGGGATCGCTCGATGGGCAAAAGCGGGTAACCGCTTGCACACTGGCCCATGATGCGACGTATCTGAATGCAAAAGGACACCAGGTCACCTGCAAAAAAGCGACGCACATCAGTTTCGACGCCAAGGGGCGGGTCGCATCCTGCACACTGGCCCATAACGCAAACTATCTCAACGCCCGAGGACACCAGGTCAACTGCAAACAGGGGGCTTCGATCGTATTCGATGCAAAAGGGAATATAGACCAGTGCACACTGGCCCATAATGCAAACTATCTCAACGCCCGAGGACATCAGGTCAACTGCAAACAGGCTTCACGCATCAACTTCAACGAACAGGGGAACATTGCATCCTGCACGCTGGCGCACAATGCGAACTACCTCGATGCCCGTGGACATCAGGTCAGTTGCAAAGCGAATGGCGGCATTCAGTTCGATCTGAAAGGAAATATTATCGGCTGCCAGAAGTAACAGGTGACGAAACAGGGGTATGCGCCAGAGTAAGCGCATACCCCTGTTTCGTGCCAGGCAAACCTACTTCCCAAGCATCTTCTGGATATTGGCGAAAAAACGGTCAGCGGCTGCCTCTGGATCTTCAGGGCCATCGTCGGCGAAACGGCCGATCTTTCTGGCGACTGCTTCGGGAATCTCTTCCAGAAAACGGGACGGCGTGGAAGGAGTCGCCTTACCGTATTTGATCCGATGCGTGGTATGCGTAATATAGAGCTCGTGCATGGCACGGGTGATGCCGACATAAAAGAGACGGCGTTCTTCCTCGATATCTCCCCCTGACTTCCTGTGCGGGAGGATATCTTCCTCCACGCCCGCAATGAACACCACCGGAAATTCAAGTCCCTTGGACGAATGAAAAGAGATGAGCGTGACTCCGAACGTGGTCTTCTCCTCTTTTTGTTCGAGCATGTCGGTCAGGGCGAGTGACTCCAGAAATCCATGAAGCGTTGGTGCCTGCTCCGTTTTTTCATAATACCCAAGCGATGAAATGAAGTCTTCATAGCCTTCGATGCGCTTGATGACCGTCTGGGGGTTTTTATGGAGGTCATGCAGATACTCCCGATAGTTAATCTCCTCGATAAGCGCCCGAAATACCATGCCCATGTCTTTTTGCATCGAAAACTGAGCGCTGTAGCGATCGATCAGATTTGCCAGATCGATCGCGTTCTGACGAATCCGCTCAGCAAGGTCCTCGATCTCTCCCGCCCTTCTGCAGGCGTTGAGCAGAGTCGTCTTCTGCTCCCGCGCAAACGCCACGAGCCTGCCGAGAGCAGCCGGCCCGAGTCCGCGTTTCGGCACATTCATCACGCGGAGGAGACTCAGATCATCGCGCTGATTGGCGCATATCTTCAGATAGCAGGCAAGATCCTTGATCTCGCGGTGGTCGAAATAGCTCGTGCCTCCTACAACCGTGTATGGAATGCGTTTCCGGCGGAGCGCCTCTTCAAACGGCCGCGAGAAAAGATTTGCCCGATAGATGATCGCAATGTCGTCATACGGAATGTTCTTTTCGAACTTCAGGAGTTCAATGCGGTCCGCCACCCACTGAGCCTCATCATCAGTATCCTCCGCCCGGAAAATATTCACCTTCGGCCCCTCTCCCTTTTCGGACCAGAGGGCCTTTTCCATACGTTTTTTATTGTTTTTGATCACCCCGTTGGCGGCATGGAGAATATTGCCGAATGAACGGTAGTTCTGTTCCAGCCGCACGACAACCGTGCCGGGAAAGTCATGCTCAAAGTCCAGGATATTGCCGAGATTCGCCCCCCGCCATCCGTAAATAGACTGGTCGTCATCGCCGACCACGCAAAGATTCTTCCGCTGACCGGCAAGCAGCCGAACCACCTGATACTGCACACGGTTCGTATCTTGGTACTCATCGACCATGAGGTACTGAAACCGCTCCTGGTACTGCGCGAGCACCTCCGGATGGTCGCGGAAGAGCTGCAGCGTCAGCAACAGCAGGTCATCGAAATCAACTGCGTTCAGGTTCTGCATCGCCTCGCAGTATTTCGGATAGACAGCGTCCGAGATGACTTCGAGAGCATCCGGTTCATCCTTTTGGGCGCTTCTCGGAAGCGGCATCTCGTTCTTTGCCAGACTGATGCGCTCAAGAATGCTCTCTGGTCTGAAGCTCCTGTCTTCGTATTTGATCTCAGCAAGCAGATTCCTGATGAGCGAGTGCTGATCAGAGGTATCGTAAATGGTGAAGTCCTTCCGGTAGCCCAGTTTATCGATCTCGCGGCGGAGGATATTCATGCAGAGAGCATGAAAGGTCGATATGATCGGGGGCTTGATGTTGCAGCCTTCGAGCATCTGCATGGCACGCTCGCGCATCTCCCGCGCCGCCTTGTTCGTAAACGTTACAGCGAGCACTGAACCGGACGGTATGCCCTGAGAAAGCAGATACGCCACGCGCGTGGTAATGACGCGGGTTTTGCCCGAACCGGCACCGGCAAGCACCAGCAGCGGGCCTTCGGTATGCAACACCGCCTCGCGCTGACGCGGATTGAGACGGCTGATATATTTCGTAATATCCATAAAATTGCACTCCCTGAATGAAATACGGCAAGGATCAAAATCCGCACGACAAGGCCGGAGAACAGGAATTGTATCAAAACCGGTGAGGAAAAGCCCATACCTGGCAGCGTGCGGTCTTTACGGATTCTTCCGGAGAGAGGCTGTTCATCCTGATTTTCGACTTTTGACTTTTGTTTTTTGAACTGCGATCGGATCAGCCTTCTCCGTGGACCTTCGGTTTCTGTCTGCTTCCCTCATAAAGTTCATATCTGAAAAGGCGGCACTCGATTCTAGCATTATGGAATACTGAGCGACGCGATGCCTTGAGTCCGATTTTCTTCGCGAGATCGGGGTTACCGGTGAAAATATAGCCGGTGTAGCCTTTGCATTTCTGCTTGAGAAAATCTCCCATCGCCTTGTAGGTACCCTCAAGCTCTTTCAGCTCGCCGAGCCGCTCACCATACTCGGGGTTGAAAATGACGATTCCGCCGCCATCGGGAACCGCAGTAGCGCGGAAATCACAAACACCAAACTCTATAAGATGATCGACACCCGCCGTCATGGCGTTCTTTCGCGCAGCATTCACCGCTGCCGGATTCATGTCGGTGGCGACGATCTTCCCGGCTATCGTCTTGCGTGATTCTGTGCGGGCTCTGGCGCGGAGTTCATCCCACTGTTTCCGATCAAATCCCTTCAGATGCATGAAGCCATAATTGGAGCGCAGGCTGCCCGGTGCCCGATTCAGAGCAATCAGTGCCGCCTCAATGGCAAGCGTCCCGCTGCCGCACATGGGATTTACGAAATTGCCATCCCCTGTCCAGCCGGTTTCGAGCACCACCGCCGCGGCAAGCGTCTCCTGCATGGGCGCCTTCATCGGCAACTTGCGATAGTCGCGACGGGCCAGCGGTTCGCCGGACGTGTCGAGGTAGATACTGCAGGCGTCGCCCTTCCAGTAAAGAAACACGACAGCCCCGGTCACCTTCCGAAGCCGGTCGACAATGGCATCCTTGCACTTCACATTTGCAAAGAGCGGGTTATCGATAGTCGGGTTGCAGACCGACGAGTGCACCGTGAGGTATTCCTGCTCGCTTACATAGTGTTCCCAAGGCATAGCCAACACTTTGGCATACAGTGCATCGGCATCCTTTGCCTCAAAACCGGCCAGCAGGTACAACACGCGATGGGCAGTCCTGAGGCGGAGGTTCAGCAGCATGGTGTCGGCCAGCGTACCGGATGTTTCGATTCCGGCAGCAGTTTCCGCAACGACGGGGAAACCGAGCCCTTCGACTTCCTGTTTCAGATACGGGGGAAGCCCTTTGGGACAAGTGATCAGGATGGCGTTCGTCGTCATGATCTCCAATCAGTCAGTGCAGTGAACGTTCGGTCAGTACTGGATATGATAACCGATTGCACACATATGCTGCCCCAAGCAGGCGCAGAAATCACGCAGGCTGTCAGTCCATGATATAATAAAAAACCAATGAAAGTGAGGATTCCGGTTTGGCACGACCAGCATTCAAAAGCGAAAAAAGAAAAAAAGAGCTGCAGCGTCTGAAAAAGCAGGAAGAAAAACGGCAGAAACGTTTTAACAGATCCGCCAGTCCGGCAGGGGAAGCGGTGCTCGACGAATACGGCAATGTGGTGGAGACTGCTGCAGCCGCGACGGAAGAAGCTCCTGAAACGGATACCGAAAAACCGGCCTCCCCTGCTCAATAACACGAGGCCGGTCTGCTTCGACTCGTCTCATTCCTCACCAGCTCTGCTCACTGATCCGGAGATTCCTGCTGGACCGACTGCTGTGAGGCCGTAGTTTCCGGTTTTTTCCGTCGTCTTCTGCGCTTCCGCTTCTTTGCCGCCGTTTCTCCGCCCGATGCCGGAGCTTCCCGTTGGGGCTGCAGTTCCACCGTGGGACTGGGTTTCTTGTGTTTCCGCCCGGGACGGCGGCCTCTTCCCCCGGGATGCCGTTTTTCCGGCAGCGGGTTCCGTTTCCGGGCATTGCGCGGAGCTTTCTGATAATCAGTGACGATCATGTCGTCTGTAATGACTCCAACCGGTACTTTCTGCTTGATGTACTTTTCGATCTCCGGCAGCGCATAGACATAATCTTCACAGGCAAGCGTGATGGCGCTGCCCTCCGCTCCGGCCCGGCCGGTCCTGCCGATGCGATGCACATAATCCTGGGGATCCTGCGGCAAATCATAGTTGATGACATGCGTGACCCCCTCAATATGAATCCCGCGGCTTGCCACGTCCGACGCGATCAGAATCGGAAATTTACCCTCCTTGAAGTCAGCCAGGACCTTCAGCCGTTTTTTCTGGGGGATATCTCCGGTGATCGCCTCGGATTCGATACCATTTGCCGCGAGGTCCAATTGCAACCGCTCCGCAGTCACCTTCATGTTGCAGAAAACAAGATACCGCCCCGGCTCCCGGCGGATAATGCCGAGCAGCAGGCCGAATTTTTCCTCTTTGCCGACATGATACAGCTCCTGAGCCACCAGCTCGACCGTCATCTGCTCGGGAGTCACTTCATAACGCTCCGGATTGTTCATGTACTCATAGCCAAGTTCCATGACACGGTGCGAAAGCGTGGCGGAAAAGAGCATTGACTGGCGCTGATCGTAGGGGGACATGCGCTTCAGCAGAAAACGGAGGTCGGCGATAAAGCCCATGTCAAACATGCGGTCAGCCTCGTCGATGACAAGAAACTGGGTCTTTTTGAGGCTGTATACCTTCTGCTTCAGATAGTCGATCAACCGGCCCGGCGTGCCGATGAGCATATCCACGCCATCGGCAAGGTCGTTCCGCTGCTTGTTGTAGTCGATGCCCCCATAGACCGGCACAATCCTGATGTCGGCGGAGCCCCGAAGAATTTTCGCCTCCTCGAAAATCTGGATGACCAGTTCGCGCGTCGGTGCCACGACAAGCGCACGGGGTGACAGTCCCTGGCCGGGGCCCGGCTGACTCAACATGCGCGAAAAAACAGCTATGAGAAACGCCGCGGTCTTTCCGGTCCCGGTCTGCGCCTGCGCGGCAATATCAATCCCCTGGAGCGCATGCGGCAATGTCAGTTCCTGTACGGGTGTGCAATCGGTAAATCCGGCGGCCCGGATGCCTTCTCGAATCGGATCAGGAATGTTCAATTCATCGAATTTCATGGTTCACTTTCTGTGTACTGCAATGATTGTCGGTATTTGACCCACGTGAGATTATAAACAACCTAGGGGGAAATATGATATTCTTCAGCCCCACCATCAGGGCAAAACGTTCTGCCCGATTCAGCCTGGCCATCGTATCGGTCATTTTCCTGTACCATCGCGCTTTTCAGATCCTCCTTATAAACCTGGAATTGTCATTAGGCCGGCAGGGCAGGCAACGCCGCTCATTCTCGGACGGCATCCAGCCGTCCTCCGAGGTATTCGCCT
>JAAYUK010000142.1 GCA_012517735.1 Nitrospiraceae bacterium | reverse complement strand
TTCGTCGGTCAGATGATCCTTCTCATGCAGCTTTACGGAAAGGTTGCGAGCTGGAATGAAGCGCTCAAGAATGAGGTTGAGAAGAAGACGGCGGATCTGAAGAAAAAAAATGCGCAGCTGCGCAAGATCACCCTGATCGATCCGCTGACCAATACGTTCAATCGCCGCTTTTTCTTCCAGAAGCTCGAGGAAGAGTTTGCGCGGCACCAGCGGTATCAGGTGCCGTTCTCACTGCTGTCGATCGATATTGACAACCTGAAGCCGATCAACGATACCCATGGGCATCTGGCGGGAGATGCGATCATCAAGGGGGTTGTGCAGGCGCTGAGAGCAATCGGCCGCAGGGGAGATGCAATCTGCCGTCTCGGGGGGGATGAATTCGCCTATATCCTGCTGAACTCCGATACGCATGGAGCGCATACCTTTGCCCAGCGCTTGCAGGAGCGGTTCCGGAAGATGGAGTTCAAGGGCATTTCGATCCGTCCGACGGTCAGTATCGGCGTTGTCAACTCTGCTTCGGCAAAATTCCTCGATGCGGTCGATCTCTACCGCGCGGCGGATGAGGCGCTTTACAAAGCGAAGACACAACGCGACGCCATTTGCATTTACGAGAAGCCGGCTCCTGCATAGATCCCGCCGCCGACCGTATCTCATTATTTATCATCGGTTTTTTTCTTTTTTCGTCATGCGTTTGACCCGACAATCGTTTTCCTGCGGATGGCCGGCCGATTTGGAGCGGTTTTCAGCTTGAAATAAAGTCTTTTTTTGTGATAACCTTTTTAGCTAAAAAACGCACGCCCGAAAAAGCTTTCATGCTGGTGACCGCCTTTGGCGGAAATGAATGGAAGCGGGCGGAGGCTCAACCAGAGGAGGAAGTACCATGAGCGTTGTTACCATGAAGGAGCTGCTCGAATCCGGTGCGCATTTCGGCCACCAGGTCAAGCGGTGGCACCCGAAGATGAAAAAATACATCTTCGGCGAGCGCAACGGAATCCACATTGTGGATCTCCAGAAGACCCTCAAGGGCATTGAAGAGGCATATGCCTATCTCAAAAATCTCTCCGCGAACGGAGGAACCGTTCTCTTCGTCGGCACCAAGAAACAGGCGCAGGATTCGGTAGCCGATGAGGCGCGCCGCTGCGGTGCCTTTTATGTCACCAACCGCTGGCTCGGCGGCATGCTCACCAACTTTTCGACCGTCAAGAAGAGCATCGATCGCCTCAAGAAGATCGAACAGATGAAAGAAGATGGCACCTATGCCGTTCTTACCAAGAAGGAAGTATCCGGGCTCGAAAACGAGCGCATCAAACTCGAAAAGAACCTGAGCGGTATCAAGGACATGAACAGCTTTCCGGATGCGGTCTTTATTATTGATCCGAAGAAAGAACGCATTGCGGTTGCGGAAGCGCGCCGCCTTGCCGTGCCGGTTGTTGCGGTGGTCGATACGAACTGCGATCCGGACGATGCGGACTATGTCATCCCGGGCAATGATGATGCGATTCGTGCGATCAAGCTGATTTCATCCAAGATGGCCGAAGCGGTCCTTGAGGGCCGCGGCATTCTGCAGAAGAAGCTGGAAGATGCTGCCGAAGCTGCCGCAGCGAAGGAAAAGGCAGCTGCCGAAGAAGCCGCTGAAAAGGCGGAGACCGAACCGAAAAAAGCTCCGAAGGCAAAGGAGGACGCACAATAATGAGCATCTCAGCTGAAATGGTTCGTGACCTGCGCGAAAAGACCGGCGCAGGCATGATGGATTGCAAGAAGGCGCTGACAGAAACCAACGGCGACATGGAAAAGGCGATCGATATCCTTCGCCAGAAAGGGCTTGCCTCGGCTGCAAAGAAGTCGGGACGTTCCGCTTCCGAAGGGCTGATCGGCTCGTATATTCATATGGACAAGATCGGTGTCATGGTCGAGATCAACTGCGAAACCGATTTTGTTGCCCGCACCGACGACTTCCGTGAGCTGGTGAAGGACGTGGCAATGCACATCGCCGCGGCCAACCCGTCGTACGTTTCGCGCGAAGAGGTTCCGCAGAACGTCATTGAGCGCGAGAAGGATATTTATCGGGCTCAGGTGACCAACAAGCCGGCAGCGGTTGTCGAGAAGATTCTTGAAGGCAAGCTCGACAAGTTCTTTGCCGATATGTGCCTGCTCGAGCAGGTGTTCGTGAAGGATCCGGAAGGCAAGAAGAAAGTGAAGGATCTCGTGACCGAAAAAATTGCGAAACTCGGTGAAAATATCGTTGTGCGGCGGTTTGCCCGCTTCCAGCTGGGCGAGGGAATCGCAAAGACCGAGAGCTGCGAGGGCTAAATCCCCATGAAACCCGGGACCGTCAGGAAAACGAAAACTCCACTGAAGTACCGCCGGGTGCTGCTCAAGCTGAGCGGGGAGGCTCTTATGGGCGACTCGCAATACGGTATTGAGCCGGCAACGGTCGACTACATGGCGGATGAAGTGAAAAAGGTTTTCGATCTTGGGGTCGAGGTCGCCGTTGTTATCGGCGGCGGGAACATTTTCAGGGGGGTTGAGGCGTCCGTGAAAGGCATGGAGCGGGCATCCGCAGATTACATGGGGATGCTCGCAACCGTGATCAATGCGCTGGCCCTGCAGAACGCACTCGAACGGCTCGGCATGGAAACGCGCGTGCAGTCGGCGATCGAGATGCGGCAGCTTGCCGAAACCTATATCAGAAGGAAGGCGATTCGTCATCTCCAGAAGGGCCGCATCGTCATTTTTGCTGCCGGCACCGGCAACCCGTACTTCACAACGGATACTGCGGCGGCACTCCGCGCCATGGAGATCGGGGCCGACGTTATCTGCAAGGGCACCAAGGTCGACGGTGTCTATACGTCCGACCCGAAAAAGGATTCCTCTGCGAAGAAGTATCATGAGATTTCGTATATGGATGTAATCAGGCAGAATCTCAAGGTGATGGATACGACCGCGATTACGCTCTGCATGGATAACAAGCTGCCGATCGTGGTGTTTGATATCAAGAAGCCGAATGCCGTCAAAAAGCTTGTCCAGGGGCAGAAGGTCGGCACCCTGGTCAAATCGTAAACGGGGTGGATGATATGCAAAACGAGATCAAAAAAGAAGCAAATGAGCGGATGAACAAATCGATTGAATCCCTGAAAAAGGATTTCGGGGCCATCCGGACCGGCCGCGCATCGCTGTCGCTGCTGGATGGCATAAAAATTGACTACTACGGTACGCCGACCCAGTTGGCGCAGGTTGCCACCCTCGGCATACCGGAGCCGCGGCAGATAACAATCCAGCCATGGGAACAGAAGCTGATTCCCGAGATCGAAAAAGCGATTCTGAAATCGGATCTCGGACTCACCCCTGGAAATGACGGCAAGACGATCCGGCTCAATATTCCGACACTGACCGAGGAGCGGCGCAAGCAGCTTGTCAAGGTCGTCAAAAAACATGCCGAAGAGGCGAAGGTTGCTATCCGCAACATCCGGCGTGATATTAACGACAAGATCAAGAAGTCCGAAAAAGAGGAGCATCTGAGTGAAGACGATGTCAAGCGTCTTCAGGAAGAGATCCAGAAACTGACCGATCAGCATGTCGCCAAGGTTGATGAGGTCCTGCATCACAAGGAAAAGGAAATCATGGAGGTATAGTGATGGCGATGAATGCGAATTTTCTCGTAAAAGTTACCGACGCAAAACTGACCGATGTCCAGAAGGCCCTGCAGGAAGCCGGCATTACCATCCGGAGCATCATTGAGGTCCATAAAGAGGAGACTGAGGCTGCTGCAAAGTAGCGTGGTTCGGGCCGGGGTGCAGAGTGTATGCCCGGTGCTGCCCCTCAGGCGGAGGAAATCATATGCCGAGCAAGAAAATCGACGATAAGAAAAAAACGTTGCCCAAAGGGGCGGCAGCCGCTCCGGCAGCGAAAAGATCGGCTGTCAAACCGGATCCTGCAAAGGACTCGGAGCCTGTCGAGAAGCAGGACGAGCGAAACGAGCGCCTTCGCCGGCAGCTCGTGCAGAAGCGCGAGGAGATACTCAGGGAGTCGAAGAAGGAGATCAAGAAGCAGATTTCGGGTGAAAACCGCCAGTTTGTCGAAACGGTGCTCGACGACGGCGACCTTGCCGTCGTGGACGTTTCCGAAGATATTAACCTCAAGCAGCTCACTGCGCATCGGCAGATGCTGCTGAAGATCGATGCAGCCCTGACCAAGCTCCGTGAGGGTTCGTACGGTATCTGCGAAGAGTGCGGATGCGAAATTGAGGAAGGGCGGCTCAAGGTGCTGCCGTTTGCGATCTGCTGCCGCGACTGTCAGGAAACCCGTGAGGAGATGGACAAGCTGGAAACCCAGCACGAATAGTCAGTAAAAGACACGATACAGAAAAAGGCCACAGGCCGGTGCTGTCGGCCCTGCAGCGGAACGATTCCGCAGCTGCAGGAGTTCGGAAACAGCACTGGCTTTTCTTTTTGCGGAACCGACATCCGCAAGGGTGCCGACAATGTTCCTAACCATATGACGAAGGAACGCATCTGCTTCCACGGAAATGCGGATGAACCGGCCCGGAAGCGAGAAGCCGAGAAAGTCGATTCCCGAGAGTTCTTCAACCGTACACGCCGTGAGGGTACGCACCGCTGATTGCGCTGCGCAGCCGCTTGCCTGAAATGAAGTGAAGTCATGTTTTCCGACCAGGCAGGCAGCTGCAGTCTCCATTGCTTCACGATCAAGGCGCGTCCTGATTCGCCATGCGTACCGTGCGGCAAACGGCGAGAGATCGGCATGGTTTGCGATGAGATAGGTGTATATTTTGCTTTTTGCGTCGAAGCGCGGATGAAAGGCATCCGGCGCTTCATCGGTAGCAAGAATCCTGATGTCGTCCGGCAACGTTGCATTCAGCGCCCGACGGAATATCTCCGGGGTATGGCGCGATTGGGTTCTGAACGCGGCTACCTGCCCAAGCGCATGCACGCCGGCGTCGGTTCTTCCGGCGCTGAGCACAGTGACCGACTCCCCGGTGATGCGTGCAAGACTGTTCTCGAGGGTCTGCTGAATCGATATCCCGTTCGGTTGAATCTGCCAGCCGTGGTAGCCGGTGCCGTCGTAGGCAAGGACAAGGCGGATAGTCTTCATGGAGTTTAGTGTATCACCTGCGGCAGCGTCACGTCACGTTCCGCATGATGCGTCTCCCGAGCCGCCCTCCATGCAGCAGCATTGACGGACCCAGTGGCGATTTCGTACAGTAACAAAGACGATCGATCTGAACACGAAGTTCAGAGACCCGCGGCAGCGGTTTGCAGCGAACATTGAGCGCGTAAATGAAGCCACGAAGGCAAAAGCACCAGAAGGTGCGGCTTTCGTGGCGTCTTATTTTGAAGGGAGCGGGGTATGCTTATTGTAACCGGCGGAGCCGGATTTATCGGGAGTGCAGTGGTGCATCGGCTGAATGAGCTGGGCAGGGAGGATATTCTTGTTGTCGATCATCTCGGTGCCAGTGAGAAATGGAAGAATCTTGCCCCGCTCAGATTCATGGATTATCTCGAGAAAGATGCGTTTCTCAACGCAATAACGCATGAGCGTCTGGACGGCGAGATCGATGCGATCATTCACCTCGGCGCATGTTCATCAACGACGGAGCAGGACGCCACGTATCTTGTCCGGAACAATTTTGACTATTCCAGACAGCTTGCCAGCTATGCATTGAGGCGTGAGATCCGCTTTGTCTATGCTTCCAGCGCTGCCACCTATGGTGACGGCAGCGTGGGGTTCAGCGATAATGAAGCCGAACTGCCCTTGCTCCGCCCGCTCACTATGTATGGATACTCCAAGCATCTGTTCGACCTCTGGGCCCTCCGCGCAGGGATTCTCGACAGGATCGCCGGGCTCAAGTATTTCAATGTGTTCGGTCCGAACGAGTATCACAAGGGCGAGATGCGTTCTCTCATACTGAAGGCATACGAACAGATCCATTCGACCGGGTATGTGAAACTCTTCAGATCGTACCGGCCGGAGTATGCCGACGGTGAGCAGGTGCGCGATTTCCTGTACGTGAAAGATGCAGCCGACATGACGGTCCATTTCGTGAACACCCCGACGGCAAATGGGATATTCAACATCGGTTCGGGAATGGCAACGTCCTGGAACAGTCTAGCCGCGGCGATATTTGCTGCGCTCGACATGCCGGTACGGATCGAATACATCGATATGCCCGACCAGATCCGCCCCAAATACCAGTATTTCACCTGTGCTGATATCACGAAACTCCGGGAATGTGGTTATGCGGAAGCGGTTACTCCTCTTGGAGAGGCAGTGGCGGACTACGCAGGTAATTATCTTGACGACGGGAAAAGACTTGGCGATGGGTGACAGGAGGGGCCATGTGCGAGACGAATGCCTATAGTGTTGAAAACAACAAGGAAGTACTGCTGTTTCAGGGAGTAGTGGAATTGCGGGATGAGGGAGGCGCATTGTACCTGAAAAACGAGCATGGAATGGAGATGGTTTTTTACGGGGAGATTCAGGAGGTGTCACTTCTGAACCACCGGATACTCCTCAAAAGAAGGTAATCATCATGCTCCTTTCTCTTTCCCCTGTTTGAAAAAGGGTAACGATCATTACATGGAGCGATTCTCCGGAGGGGATTGTATGTGGCTGTTGTATAGTCTGGGAACACGAAGAACATGGTCTGGGTCATTCGCTGAATATCTGCGGCTTGAAGACGCGCTCAATGCCAGGAACGTCAAGCTCCGAGACCTTGAAGCATGTATTGGAATGATTGCCGGCTTCCTGGTTGTAAGTGAACCGTATCAACGGGAGATTTTCATGACAATTGAGGACGTGCTGGCAAGCGGCACTCTGACCCCGGCAATTGAGGAGAATTTCCTGGCTCTGAGGGAGGTCTTCCGTGAAAGTCCGGTCCTGATGGGATAGGTGGTAACCCGGACATTTCTTATGTTTGCATAAAAAATATTTTGTTGCGCGGCAGGGGCGCGATGCCGTAGAATGATGCCATTCAGTGTCCGGATAGGAAATCCGGGCGGCCGCTGAAGCGGTCATTATCTTTAATCAATCATCACGCAGTGTATGCAAGCCACGAAGGCTGAAGCACCAGAAGGTGCTGTCCTCGTGGCTTTTTTGTTTTTTTAAGGAGAGCATGAAAGCATTTTCCGATATCGTCGCATCTGTGGATTACTGGGAGCAGAATGCCCGGTGGTATCAGCTGTGGGCTGATCATGGCTGCTATCATGAGCCGATCATCCAGCATCTTGTGGTCAATATACAACCACATTGGCGCGTACTGGATATCGGAGCGGGCAATGGAGTCCTTTCGTTTCCGCTTGCTGCCCTCGGGTGCCGGGTTACGGCGCTGGAGCCTTCGTCAGCCATGCGGCGGCTGTTTTTTCAGAACGCGTGGCGCTGGGGAATCGGCCATGTCGCGGTGGATGATCGCCCGTGGGCCGATTTTCATGAACCGGGGGCTGACGGCTACGACCTTGTCATGGCCTGCAATACGCTTCATGTCTGTTGCAGGGATCAGGGCGATGCTTTCCGGAAGGTGGTTGCGATGCAGCCTCGTCACATTTTTGTGGTATCTGAACTTGGTATGGATCCGCTCGCCGTCATTGCTGAAAGAGGCGGGTACCAACTGCAATGGAACAGTCACTACTGCATGCAGAGCCCGCATGTTTACCACACACTGAAAGACGCTTTCGAGCACTGGCGTTTCTCATCATATACAGGACTCATGGAGCTTGATGAACGACAGTTCGCTTCCCGGCTGCGCCTGTCAGAGAATCACTGGTACCTGGATGAGACCGTGACTGTTTCCCTGCTCTGGTGGTCACGGTGTGGTGAATCATGATGAGTTCTGTTTTCCGAAAAGACCCGGTAGCAACCCGCTCGCTACCTCCCCGGGGGATGCACGGTCAGGAACGTGCATCCCGATTTTTCAGACATCAGTCATTAAACATGCGTACTATGCAAGGGGTTTTGTATGGATTGGCTGAAAGAGATTGTTGATTATGGCATCATCGGCTTGCTGCTGATACTCAGTGTGATTGCCGTTGCGATTGCTGCGGAACGGTATCTGGTGATGAAACGCATACGGATTGAGGATTTTGCGGAGAAAAAATCGCTGGAACTTGAACTGACCAGGAAACTGCATCTCATCGCGACCATCGGCAGCAATGCTCCATATATAGGGCTGCTTGGTACGGTTTTCGGAATCATGCTGACATTCTATTCCATGGGGCAGTCCGGTTTCATGGACAGCACCAAAATCATGCTCGGACTGGCGCTTGCGCTGAAGGCGACCGCAGCCGGACTTGTTGTGGCGATTCCGTCCATCGCCTGTTACAACATGCTGCTCCGCCGGGTAAAGGTGCTCATCATGCAGTGGGAAATCAGGAATGAACGAACGCGAGTTTGATTATATCAACGTCATTCCCTTTGTGGACATCATGCTGGTGCTGTTGACCATTGTGCTGACGACCTCCACGTTTATCGCGACAGGGGTCATCCCGGTGGAGCTGCCGAAGGTCGCCAAAAAACATGAGGATACCCTGAAGACGCGAACCATCGAAATCGACCGCGCCGGGCAGATTCATGCGGACGGGCGACAGGTAACGCTTGACGAGCTGTCGGTTGTGCTCGGAAAAGACAGCCGCGAGGTTCCGATCCTGGTCAGGGCTGACCGGAATGTTGCGCTTCAGGGATTTGTCGATGTCATTGACCTGGTGAAGCGGATGGAATTCCGGAAGGTAAGCCTGCAGACCGTGGAGCGGCGATGAAGGAACAGATCCGCGGGTTTCAGTTTTCTTTACTGGCACATGCTTTAGTGATAGCCGCTCTCTGGTCACTGGGCACGTCGGCAGTCAACGTATCGCGCCCGATCGAGATCGATTTCGGCATGGTCAGGGAAGATGCCCCGAAAGCCATGGAACAGACACGAACTGTTCGTAAAGAGCCGGTCAAGACAACTCTCCGGCAGAAGGATGTTGAACAGCACCTGACGCCTTCCGCTTCTGAACATGCCGCGCCGGTCCCCGCACCGAAATCGGTGGAGTCGGCCGGGCAGAAAACAGGCAATGCAAAAGGAGTGACTGGGGCTGTTTCCCCCGGAGCGATCGAGAATGTTCCATTCGGCAGTGCCACAGGGCCGAGTTTCCTCCACAGGGCGATGCCGGTTTACCCGTTTGCGGCCAGGCGCATGAACAAGGAGGGGAAGGTTGTGCTTCGTCTGACGATCGATGAGCATGGACGTCTTGTGCATACCGAAGTGGTTGAGGGTGCCGGGTACGGATTTACCGAAGCAGCAGTCGAGGCAGTAAAAAAATCAACCTATCGGCCTGCCCGCCGGGACGGGGTCGCCGTGCTCTCGCGGGCTCTGTTGCCGGTACGATTTGAACTGAAAAGCATGAATTGAGGGCGAGGGCAGGCGAAACCTTTGG
>JAAYUK010000141.1 GCA_012517735.1 Nitrospiraceae bacterium | reverse complement strand
TTTTCAACTGCTCCTCTGTTTCTATTCCCTCCGCAATGGTCTTCAGATTCAGTGCGTTGGCCATGGTCACAATGGCCGACACGATTGACGCGGCATCAGCGTCTACCGCGATTTCCCGGACAAAGGAGATGTCTATCTTCAGATTGTCGACCGGGAACTTTTTCAGATAACTCAGGGATGAATAGCCGGTGCCGAAATCATCGATCGAGATCGAGACACCGATGTTTTTCAGTTCTTCGAGCACGGTCTTCGTGTATTTGATGTCCGCGATAAACACGCTTTCGGTGATCTCCAGCACGAGAAGCGAAGGAGCTGTCCCGTACTCTTGCAGAATGCGGCTGATCGAATCGACGAGATTGTGCTGGTGAAACTGGACCGGTGAAAGATTGACGGAGACCGGAACCACCGGATATCCCCTCTCCTGCCACTCTCTGATCTGCCGGGCCGTATTTCTGAGAACCCACTCCCCGACCTCAATAATCATGCCGGTTTTTTCGAGAACGGGGATAAAGTGCATCGGAGATACCGTTACCGCCGGTGCCGGCTGCCAGCGGAGAAGGGCCTCCATGCCCGCCATTCTGCAGGTGCGGATATCGAAGTAGGGCTGATAATGCACGGTCAGCTGGTTTTTCTTCAGGGCGTTCAGCAGGTTGCGCTCCATCTCGATAAACTCTGAGGCCTTTGCATTCATGTCGGGGGTGAAAAACTGGTACCGGTTGCCGCCCTGTTCGCCCGCCTTCTGACATGCGATATCTGCATTGTGCAGCACGGTTTTGATGTTCTCATTGTCGTCCGGATAAATCGAAATGCCGATGCTGAAGTTCAATACGACTTCGCCACTCTCGGTCCTGATCGGCCGGGAAAGAATCTCCTGGATATTTTTCAGAATCAGGATCACATCCTCCGATTTGCCCAGATCGATCAGCGCAACGCCGAACTCGTCATTGCCGAAGCGGGCGACGATATCGCCCTCACGCACGACCCGGGGCAGTCTTTTGGCGATCTCGATGAGACACGCATCACCGATCTGCAGCCCAAGCGCTTCATTGATAAAGTGGAACCGGTCAATATCGATGAACAATACCGCGGCGCTTTTCTCGCTGTGTTCGGCCCGTGAAGCGGCCTGAATGAGGCGGTCGGTGAAGAGGTTCCTGTTTGGAAGTTCGGTCAGGCTGTCGTAATTGGCAAGGAAGTTTATTCGTTCTTCCATCTGTCGGCGTATCGTCAGGTCTTTGGACGTGGCGACGAAGTGCGATATCCGGCCTCCGTCGTCCCTGATCGGGGTAATGACGTGATAAATGTCGAACAATTCACCGGTTTTCTTCCGATTGGTCAGGACTTCCGAAAAGGTCTGTCCTGAGAGGAGCGCATCCCACATCCGACGGTAGAACGCCTGATCATGCTTGCCTGACCTGAATATGCGCGGAGTCCGGCCGATTATCTCATCCCTGGCGTATCCGGTCATGCGGACAACAGAGTCATTCACATACTCGATGACGCCGTTTTTGTCGGTGATAAGTATCCAGTCGGAGGACTGCTCAACTGCGGTAGAGAGGTGCTTCATCTTTTTTTCCGCCTCTCTGCGAGCGGTAATATCGGAGCCGATGCTCAGAACCTCCGCCAGCAGACCCTCTTCATTCATGATCGCCTTGTTGGTCCAGTCAATCCAGACCCGGTCGCCGTTTTTGCGCATGTTCTCGTTGACATTATGTTCGTACTCTTTCGGATGCGTGCAAATATCTTCGAGCAGGGGGCGCAGATCACGGCCGGTACTTTCGCTCGGCGGAACGATGGTGCCGACGGCATGATGACCGATGATCTCTTCCGGGGCATATCCGAAAAAGCGCTGGCCGAATTCGTTGATAAAGGTAATCCGTCCCTCACGGTCCA
>JAAYUK010000140.1 GCA_012517735.1 Nitrospiraceae bacterium | reverse complement strand
TACTGGTTCATCCGGCGTCCGTTAACTATGCAAAAGGTCTTCGGCTGCCCCGGGATATAGAACGCCAGCTCGCTTGCTTCCTGATAACTATCCGACATGATCAGCAGTTTGTCCGCACCACCCATCGAGTCGGCTACCCTGCCGACCTCCTTGCCGAGTTCCCGCCATCCCTGCATGCGCGCCGCCGGGTCAACATCGACCGGCACCTGATGGGTAAAAGGGGCAACATATGCCGCTACAGTCACCGCAAAAGCAAGCGCGGCACCGGCGAGCAAGCCCATCCGCCATTTTCGTCCTGCAGGTGAGTCGACAGGCGACCATGACCAGTACCGTGCGGCGATGGCGATCAGTCCGGTGATATAGCCGGTCATCGCCCAGTTCGGCTGCACTTTTCCCTGTATGCTTTTCAGGAAAAAGAACAGGACGATCGGCACGGTAAACCAGAAGAGGTAACGACCGGCAGGATCGCTCCGGGAAACGCGTGCCTGCCAGAACGCAGTGCACATGAGTCCAAACAGGATCGGCGTGACAACCCCGATCTGGGATCCGGCAAAATCGACAAAAGAACGCAGCGAGAGCATAAAGCCTGCGGAAATATGCGCCTGACCGGCAGTATGGCGGACCGTCACCCAGTCGTTCTGGAAGTTCCAGTAGATCACGGGGCTGAATATGATGAGGCTTATCGCCAGCGCAGCGTAAGGGTAAGGTGTCCTGAGCCAGAACCGCTTTTCCGAAAAGAGCAGCAGGAGAAAGGCACTCCCGATAAAAAAAGCCATCGTATATTTTGTCAGCAGACCTAGTCCGATTACTGCTCCGGCTGCAAGCCATTCAGGAACCGGCCTGTCTTCCGGGCGTTTTCCGATTGCTTGCCAGAAAACAGCCAGCCCAAGTACCCAAAAGAAGACGAACGGTGAATCGATCGTGAAGATGACCCCAAACGGAGCAAACAGCGGCACGATCTGCAGAAGCACTGCAGAGGCCAGTGCGATGTCCCGCGCCCGGGCGATGCCCGCCCCGCCGGAATACATGCTGATGACGAATCGATAGAGAACGAGACTGCCGAGCACAGACAGCACCGGCGCAAAAAAACGCACGCCAAAAACCGTATTGCCGAACAACGCTGTCCCGGCTGCGGTAAGCCAGGCTATCATCGGGCCTTTTGAGTAGTAACTCCAGTCGAGCCTGCGTGACCACTCCCAGTAATGTGCCTCGTCGGGGCTCAGATCGAGCGGTCCGTGGAGGATGTAATAGACACGAATCAGGGTCAGTCCTGCGAGAACAACGGCCAGAATCGTTTCGTGCGGATGCGTTCGGTACCACGAGCGGGCCTCCTGAATGGATTTCCAGAACAGGCGCCCCACCAGTATGCCCAGAGCGGCACCTGCCAGAACATCCGAAGGATAGTGCGCCCCGACATAGGGGCGCGAAAAAGAGATGAGTATGGCTATGAATATCGGATACCATCGCACAACTCCTGAGGCGAGGGGGCTCGTGAAATGAACCATAACCGTAGCAACCGCAAATGCGTTGGTTGCATGGTTTGAAGGAAAAGAGCCGGACGCCGAACACCCGACCAATTGATGAACGTTTTCGAGCGCAAGGCACGGCCGCATACGGGCAACGGCATTTTTTATTTCCAGCCCGGCCCAGTCGGCAAGAAGGACAACAAGGATCGACCAGAGCGCAAGCGCGGAAACCCGCCGGAGAGCCGACAAACTCCCCTGAGGCAGCAGCTTCCCGTAAAGGAAGAGCAGGTAGGGAACCAGAAGTACATACCCTTTTGCCGTTATCAGCGGCATGATCGCGTCAAACAGCGGATTTGCCAGTCCCGAGTTGATCGCTGTAAACACCGCAGTATCGATTGTCTGGAGATTCATGATAAGAAGATATTATACCTTGCAGCGCGCATGGCGTGTCACGTCTCTTGCATCAGAAGCTGCCGTCACGATATGATAAAAAATCATGTGGTTCGTAGCGCTGTTCGTAGCGCTGCTCGTAGCTTTTCTCCTGGCCGGATTCTGCCCCCCTGTGCATGCATCGTCGGTTATCGGCGGTGAAACCGTGTATACCGTTGAAAAAGACGACACCCTGGAGCGCATTGCTGCCAAACTCGGCGTTCCGGTAAAAAGAATCGTCGATACCAATGGCCTCGACCCGAAAAAGCGCCTGTCCCGCGGTCAGGTTCTGAAAGTGTATGACCGCAAGATCACGCCGGATCCGATTGATGAAGGAATCGTTATCAACATTCCCGAACGCAGGCTCTACTATTTCAAGGACAAGCGTCTTGCCGAAACCTTTCCGGTCGCGCTCGGCCTTTCGCGCAAGACCAATGGATTCGACTGGCGCACGCCCACCGGCAAATTTGTGATCACTGCCAAGCAGAAAGATCCGACATGGAACGTCCCGCCTTCAATTCAGCGGGAAATGGAGCTGAAGGGCGAAGAAGTAATCGTATCAATGCCTCCCGGACCGGACAACCCGCTCGGCAAGCATGCCCTCATCACTTCGATCCCGGGCATTATGATTCACGAAACCAACAAGCCTGCGTCAATCAGCCGGTATGC
>JAAYUK010000139.1 GCA_012517735.1 Nitrospiraceae bacterium | reverse complement strand
TGTCCTCGCGTGCTTCTGAAAGGTCGGCTCAAACGAGAGCGGACGGAAAAAGACACCCTGTAGCCGAAGCGCGTTCAAGGCAGTTGCCAGCGTTTCGCCATCGATATACGGAGCCCCGAAGATCTCGAACGGTCTCGTCGTACCGCGTCCTTCGCTCAGCATGGTTCCTTCAATCAGACACATTCCGGGGTAGACGACTGCGGTATCAAGCGTCGGCATATTGGGCGACGGCATCACCCACGGCAAGCCCGTATCGTCAAACCACATCCCGCGCTGCCAGCCTTCCATGCGGATCACATGATAGTTGAGCTTCGGATAGTAAATTTCGCGCAGATACGTACCCACTTCGCCTATCGTCATGCCGTGGCGGATCGGCAGCGGCTTCAGTCCGACAAACGAAGCATACCCCGGATCGAGCACCGTGCCTTCGAGATCAACCCCGTTGATCGGATTCGGCCGGTCGAGCACCACCACGGTCTTGCCGAGTTCCGCACAGGCCTGCATGCAGAGATCGAGCGTCCAGATAAAGGTGTAGTAGCGGGCACCGACATCCTGCAGATCGACCACGAGAACATCGACCTTTCTGAGCATCTTCGGCGACGGTTTCCGCACTTCACCATACAGGCTGTAGACCGGCAGGCCGGTCTTCCGGTCGCGATATCCCTCCCATTCGATCATGTTGTCCTGCGTTTCGCCCCGGATGCCATGCTGAGGACCGAAGAGTGTCGTCAGTTCACTGCATTTTGCCGTTCGAAACCGGTCAACAGCATGGGCAAAGGAACGATCGACCGACGCCGGATGTACCACCAACCCAGCCCGTGCGCCTCGCAACTCCTTCGGCCAGCGTTTTTCGAACAGATCGAGTCCGGTCAGAACAGACCGTGATGCGTGACCTGTCATGCGTGACAGGGGAATCGCCCTCCCTTTTCCTGAACCTTTTCCGTTCATAACGCAACCTCTGATTTCCCAAACAACTCTTTCCAAAACAAAAGTATCATCAGCTTTTACTGATCACCCGTTTATCATCACAACCAAATCTTTGCCTCAAAAAAGCACTTCCTGTCCCTTTTTCTCGGGCGGAGCCACTTTCTCGAATACCCTGATTTTACCGTATTCGCCGTCGTATCCGGGCGCAATGTGCACTTCCCCGCGCCGCATGGCATCTATCGCCATGGCAATACGCGGCCTGGAAACAGCAGCCTCGATATCTTCCAACGGAACACGCAGCAGAATGGAAAGCTCGTTGCCGCAGGCTTCCAGCAGGGAGAAGTACGTTGTCTGGACCTTTTTCGTCGCAACCCCGGCATCGAGCGCCTCGGCAATCAGTTCCTGCAGGGGGATCAGCGAACGGAACGGCGCAGCATGCTTCGGACGATACCCCTCTTCACGTCCGGCAAGTTTTTCGACCCGATGACAGACGCCCACCGTAACCGGTTTTCCGCACATGGGGCAGAGATAGTTGTGACGAATGGTCTCTTTCGGCAAGAGGCTCACCGAACAGGCCCGATGCCCGTCGATATGGTACTTGCCCTCTTCCGGGAAAAATTCGATGGTCCCTGCATAGCCTTTTCTCGTCCTGATCGCCTGCATGATCGCTGCATGGGATACATCCGTATCAAAAACCGTCGCCTCGCGACCGATCCTTGATGCGGAATGGCAGTCTGAATTGGAAACCAGTGTCAGCCGGTCGAGCGCCGGGACACGCCAGTTCATGGGCGGATCCGACGACAAACCGGTCTCGATCGCATAAATATGCGGGGTCAGTTCCCCGAAACACTCCTCGAGCGAATCGAAGCCCGATTCCGATCCAAAGACCGAAAAATGCGGTGTCCACACATGGGCCGGAATCAGCATCGCCTCCGGCGAGACGTTCAGCACGATCTGCAGGAGATGCTCTGCATCAAGACCGAGGATCGGACGGCCGTCCGATGAAAGATTGCCGATCTTCGAAAGGGCTATGTTGATCCGGTAGGCGGCGTCAAAATCAGGGGCAAGCACCAGCGCATGCACCTTGCGCGTGCGATCCCATTTCCGGTAGATGCAGCTGATCTCGGCAGAAAGCGTGAAAAAGACCTCTGCCCGGCATGACGGAAAAACCTGCTCGGACGTAACATGCCTTCTGAGGCGATACAGACCGTTGCCGGCCGGTTCGAGTTTTTCCTGCAACTCCTTGAACCAGACCGGATGCGTAAAATCTCCCGTGCCGACAACGGTGATTCCCTTCAACTGAGCCCATCGCCAGAGGGTTTCAGGCGACATATCCCTGCTCGTGGCACGGGAATAGCGGGAATGGATGTGGAGATCCGCATAAAAACGCATCAGGGATTATACCATGCCGGAATGCCTGACCGAACGCGGCGGGGAAGCTGTTACCGTCCGCACAGAACCCGAGATAATTCATTTGCCTCCTCCATACTACTTGCGATAGAATTTCAAAGACATATCAAATGTTTCCTCAGGGAGGCTTGCGTGGCTGAAATCGGAGGACGATCAGAAGCGCTGGTTGATCAGTATGTGGCGGAAGGCAAGACTGCCGAGGCGGTCGCCCTGCTCTTCGACCTGATTGTCGAGAGCGCAAAGAAAAAGGATTTCCCCAAAGCGGAGGCCCTCAGAGACAAACTGTTCGATGTTGACTCATTCGCGCTCACGCAGATCGTGAAAGCAGGCGAAATCATCGAAGAGGAAAAGCGCGGCGCCATTTCCACAGATCATCTCGCCGTCTGGACCTCGTTATACAAAACGCTCAATCAGCAGGAGACCACTTCCTTGTATGGGGTATTGAAGGAACTCCGTGTCGAGCCGGATCAGCGCATCTTCCGCCAGGGAGAGCGGATGCCGAGACTCTTCCTGATCGACTCGGGCCACGCAAAACTGACCTTCGTCAAGGGAGACCGTGAAATTCTGTTGCGGAAAGTCGGACCGGGAGATATTGTCGGTGAAAAGATGTTTTTCTCGAACACGGTCTGTACCAGTTCATTCATCGCCCTGACCGCAATGCGCATTCAGTATATCGATCAGGAATCCATCAAGTCATGGGCGGGGACCTGCCCAGCGCTCGAAGACAAGCTGCTCGACTATTGCAACAAGCAGAAAAGTGCCGAAGAGAGCGATGGATCAGCCAATCGCCGGGTACACCCGAGGGTCAAGATTTCGGGGGGGCTGAAATTCCAGATGCTCAATGAAAAAGGAGCTCCGGTCGGCAACGTCTTTCAGGGCGAACTCTCCGACATCTCCCTCAGCGGTCTTTCCTTCTATGTAAAAATCACCGTGCGTGACAATGCGCGCATGCTGCTCGGCCGGCTCCTCGGCATGAAAGCTGTGCCTTCAGGCGTCACACTCCCTGAGCCGATTGTCCAGAGCGGTATCGTTGTGGCCGTCCATTCCCTGCCGTTTGAGGAGCACTCGGTTCATGTCCGGTTTCATCGCCAGCTGCCGGCTGCAACGGCAGCAGCCCTCAGGTTAACAACATAAAAGAGAGCGCGGAAATCGTTCACGCGCTCTCTTTTCTGCATCACAACACTACTGTTTTACATAGTCATGAAACGCTTTGATCAGCCGCTGCGTCACCGGACCCGGCTCACCCGAGCCGATCGTCCGTCCATCGATTTTCGTTACCGGTATGAGCTCTGCTCCGGTGCCGGTCAGAAAGCACTCATCCGCGGTATAGAGATCATATCGTGACAGTACCGAGGCAGTAACGCGGATAGACAGGCTCTCTGCAAGTTCGCATACGGTTCTCATGGTTATGCCGTCGAGTGCTCCGCACTGCGGAGCCGGGGTCAACAGCGCACCATGTTTGACGATAAAGATATTGTCAGCAGTGCATTCGGCAACCTGTCCCGCCGTGTTCAGCATAACGCCTTCCTTGCATCCGGCCTGACGGGCCTCGATCTTTGCCAGCACATTGTTCAGATAATTGAGCGACTTGATCCGTGGATCGAGGCATTCCGAAGGAACCCGGCGGGTCGGAAGCGAGACGATTTCGATCCCCTTCCGATAGCACTCCTCCGGATAGAGCTGGATCGTGCCGACAATGATGATGATCGACGGCTTTTCACACGATACCGGATCAATGCCGAGACAACCGGTTCCGCGGGTGACAATCGGCCGGATATACCCGTCGGCAAGACCGCTTGCCGCGACGGTATCAAGGATAGCCTTCTCCATGTCCGCAATCGAAATCGGGATTGTCAGCATGATCGCCTTTGCGCTCGCGAAAAGCCGCTCGACATGCTCACGCAGCTTGAAGACTTTTCCCCCGTATATGCGAATCCCCTCAAACACACCGTCGCCGTAAAGCAGGCCGTGATCAAGCACCGAGATTGCTGCGTCGGCAGCATCCAGAATTGTTCCGTTCAGATATACTTTCATTGCTCCTCCTCGTCCACGAAAATATCGCGGAGCTTTGCATAATGCGGTCCGAACTTCCTGACCAGCTCGGCATCAAATCGCCGCACGATTTTCATGATATACACGTCATGCTTGATATAGTCTTCAGCAAGGGTTACAAAACCCTGATTCGTGCTCCAGGCTCCTTCCACGCGGCCGCCGTCCATGATTGTTCCGGTCAGCACTTCGGCGGAATCACGGACCACGACAATGCCTCTGCCACCCTTTTCCTCATAGATCGTCTCTTCGATCGGATGGGCGTAGATCTGCCGCAGTTTCGATTCCGGCACACCGAAATGCACAATCGCCACACGCACCTTGCGCTTGAGCGCCTTTGCCAGCGCCGGTTCGAGCAACGCAAGCTCCTCCTTGCAGAGTGAAAGCATCAACGTTGTTTTCGCCTCGTCGATCATCGCAATCGCCTTGTCGATCAGGTATCCGCCATCGGTGATATTCCAGATTGAAGACTGCTTTGCCTCCTCCGAGAGGTGCGAAAGATCGTGGCGAAGCGCATCGACCGTCTGCTCGACCGTATTTTTGTAGCGCCCGAGAAACTCGTCAGGATCGAGCGGCATGAACCGGCGCGCCTTGCCGCTTGCTGCAGGAGCAACCATCCCCCGTTCAACCAGCCGGTCGAGGACCTGATAAATCTTTGATGTCGGAATACCTGACGCCCGGCTGACTTCATATGCAGTTGCCGGATGCGAACGGAGAAGAGCAAGATACGCCTTTGCTTCGTATTCGGAAAAGCCGAGCGTGGTCAGTTTCTGGATTAATTGCTTCATGATTGACTACCTTGGTAGTTACTATAACCGATTGGCAAGAAAGAGTCAAGGCAGGTCAAGCGAGACTCTTCTGCCGAGTTTGTGGTATGAATAGAAGTTTGTGATTCTTGGCACAAGGAGCATTTACTGAACATGTCTGAACTGTTGTCGTCTGCACATTCCACTCTTATTGCCCGGGAGCTCGGCATCCGTGAGCATCAGGTTCATGCCGCCGCTGAACTGCTTGACGAAGGATCGACCGTGCCGTTCATTGCCCGGTATCGCAAGGAAGCGACCGGCTCACTCGATGAAATCCAGATTGCCGCAATTCGTGATCGTCTTGAACAGCTCCGGGAGCTCGATAAACGCCGCGAAGCGATCCTGAAATCGCTTGAGGAACAGGGGAAGCTGACCGATGAGCTGAAAGAAAAAGTCGCAACCGCCGGAACCATGGCGATCCTTGAGGATATCTATCTTCCCTATCGCCCCAAACGCCGCACCAAAGCGACGATCGCAAAAGAAAAAGGACTCGAACCGCTCGCGCAACGAATATTTGAGCAGGGAGATCTCGATCCGCTTGCCGCGGCAGCAGAATTTGTCGATTCCGCCAAGGGAGTCGAAACCCCTGAAGACGCCCTTGCCGGGGCCCGCGATATCATCGCCGAATCGATCAATGAGCATGAACTGGTACGCGCACAAATGCGCGAGCTTTTTGCACGCGCGGCAATGTTCAGATGTAAAGTCGTAGCGGGCAAAGAGGAAGAAGGAGCGAAGTATCGTGACTACTTCGACTGGGAGGAACCGGTTGCCAAAGCACCCTCGCATCGGATACTCGCCATGCGGAGAGGAGCTGCAGAAGGGTTTCTGATCCTTCGGGCGATTCCGGCGGAAGAGGAGGCGATCGCCCTCATCGAAAGCCTCGTCATCAAGGGCAAAGGGGCGGCATCGGAACAGGTGCGGCTTGCAGCAAAGGACTGCTACAAACGGCTGCTCTGCCTCTCCATGGAAACCGAGCTTCGGCTTGAGGCGAAAAAACGCGCTGACGAGGAAGCAATCCGGGTATTCGCCGAAAATCTCCGTCAGCTTCTGCTCGCTGCGCCGCTCGGACAGAGACGTGTTCTCGCAATTGATCCCGGCTTCCGGACCGGCTGCAAAGTCGTCTGTCTCGACCGTCAGGGGAAACTGCTCCATAACGATACCATTTTCATCCTGTCCGAAAGCGGGACCGCAAAAGCGGCGGCAACCATAACACATCTTGTCGAAAAGTTCGGGATCGAGGCGATCGCCATCGGCAACGGCACTGCAGGACGCGAAACGGAGACGTTTGTCAAATCCCTCGGGCTGCCGAGGAATATCCTCATCGTCATGGTCAATGAAAGCGGCGCTTCCGTTTATTCCGCTTCTGAGGCTGCCCGTGAGGAGTTTCCGGATCACGACGTCACTGTACGCGGCAGCGTCTCGATCGGCAGAAGGCTGATCGATCCGCTGGCAGAGCTGGTGAAGATTGACCCGAAGTCCATCGGCGTAGGCCAGTACCAGCACGACGTTGACCAGCCCCAACTGAAAAAGAGTCTCGATGATGTGGTCATGAGCTGTGTCAACGCCGTCGGGGTTGAAGTGAATACCGCAAGCAAGCAGCTGCTGACCTATGTTTCGGGGCTCGGCCCGCAGCTTGCAGGAAATATCGTCGCGTTCCGGAATGAAAATGGCCCCTTCAGGTCTCGTGAAGAGCTGAAACAGGTCTCCAAGCTCGGCCCCAAGGCATTCCAGCAGTGCGCCGGGTTTCTCCGCATCCGCGACGGAGAGAACCCGCTCGACGCCAGTGCCGTTCATCCGGAAAGCTATCCGATCGTCGATGCCATGGCAAAAGACCTCGGATGTTCGGTCGAAGACCTCATGCGCGACGAATCGATGCGTAAAAAAATCCAGCTCGCAAAGTATGTCACCGACACCGTCGGCATGCCAACGCTGCAGGATATTCTGAAGGAGCTTGCCAAGCCGGGACGCGATCCGCGTCAGCAATTCGAAGCGTTCAGTTTTGCCGAAGGCATAGAAAAGATGGAAGATTTGAGGCCCGGCATGAAACTGCCCGGCATTGTCACCAATATCACCGCCTTCGGCGCCTTCGTCGATATCGGTGTGCATCAGGACGGTCTCGTCCATATCAGCCAGCTCGCCAACAAGTTCGTCAAGGACCCGAACGACGTGGTAAAGGTGCACCAGCAGGTGATGGTCACTGTGGTCGAAGTGGATCTTCAGCGCAGAAGAATCGCGCTGACCATGAAATCGTAGCCGAGCCCGCAGAAACGGACTGGTTTGCTGCCTCGCATTCAGCGTGTTTCTTCACCATGCTTCCGTCTGGTTCTTTTCTCCCCGAACCGGCTTGGAGGCCGCTCCTCCCTTATCGCCCGTGAGCACATCTGCTCAGTTCCTCCTGCCCCCTTCCCTGAATGCGCTTGCGTTTGCCCACATTGCATGCTATGGTTGTCCCATGCAGACCATGACGCTGCGTATTCCACAGGTTCCCCGTAAGGAGTCTTCAGGAATGAAGGAAAAAAGGAATGATCGGTTTGATTTACAGCGCTTTCTGAGCGCTCAGGACAATGTGTATGAACAGGTCCTCGCGGAACTGAGAAATGGGGCGAAGCGAACGCACTGGATGTGGTTCATCTTTCCGCAAATCGACGGTCTTGGTTTTAGCCCAACAACAAGTCATTTCGCCATCAAAAGCATTGAAGAAGCCAGAAGCTATCTGAGCCATCCGGTTCTGGGGGCACGACTGCAGGAGTGTGCCGAGGCGGTTCTTGCCGTCCAAGGGAGATCCGTTTCGGATATTTTCGGGGATCCTGACGACATGAAACTGCAATCGTCCGCAACCCTGTTTGTCCAGATAGCCGGACCCGACTCGGTATTTGCCCGCATCCTCGACAAGTACTTTCAAGGCAGGCAGGACGTAAAGACCATCACCATCCTGAACGACCTTGAGATCGGTAGCGCCTGAAGGCCCCCCCGCGAAAGAACCATAGCGCACTCCCGACAGGCTATCTGAACTCTTTCCTGAGGTCCGAGATCCAGACCATTGCCAGCAGCGCCCCACCGCTGAATGCGGTGGCCATTGCAAGTGAAAGGGCCATCCCTGACATCAGCACCGGTTTATAAAACGCAAGACAGATAACATCAACCGCGCAGGCGGTCGTGTATGCAAGCCTTCCCCACTGTTTCAGACGCCACATCCCCGCATAACCGGCCAGCACCATGAGAAGCAATACCAGCATGAACAATGCGATCCCGAGCGCGTTTTCGACCGGAAATGCCTCGTTATAGGCAGCGCGAAGCGCAGCAGGAATTTCCTCTTCCCAAAGCGGCTCCGCAAGCACGCCGACCGCAGTGAGCATTGCATCGAGCGAAATAAGCATGCGCAAAATCCGTATCTGGTGCATGTGCCCTCCCTGAAGCTGATTTCCATTGTACCGGGAATCCGGCAGGAAGATAAACCGAGAATAGTCATTAGCCCGACAGGACAAGCAACTCCGCTCAAATGCCACCCCGAAAAGTCCTCGACATTTTCGGGGCCCCGCTTCTCAGACGGCGTCCAGCCGTCCTCCGAGGTATTCGATTGGCACATACGTCCTGTATGTGCTGCTTCGCCGAATAAATCCGCTCCGTTGCGTATCCTGTCGTGCTGCAATCAATCGAATCATTTTTTTATGACAATTTCAGGATAAAGATTCTTTGACGGTCGCAGGCGCTTGACCTTCGCATGACGATCAGGTAAGGTTATTGAGATTGCCGATTCATGGAGGAGCCGCATGAAAAGACACCTGTCCGCAAGCCAGCACCGACCCGAACAGGCGGGACTCGCGGGACTGAAACAGATCCCCCTGTTTTCGCGGCTTCCTGAGGCACATCTTGCCATTATTGCCGCACAATGCCGGGAGCGGCGTTTCCGGGCGGACACGACGATTCTGAACCAGACGGACGAGGGTTTCGACCTCTATCTCATCCTCTCGGGGCGCGTCAAGGTAACCCTGATGAACGAAGACGGCAGGGAGGTCGTACTCGATACGCTTGCAGACGGTGATTTTTTCGGCGAACTGAGCGTACTCGACAACAAGCCCCGCTCTGCCTCGATCACGACGCTGACCGATGCGACCATGCTGATCCTGACGCAGGAGTCCCTTTTCGCCACGATCAAGAAACACCCCGACATTGCGATCAACCTGCTCTCTGTGATGGCCAAACGTCTGAGAAAAGCCGACGAGATTATTGAATCGCTTGCTTTTCTCGATGTTGCCGGACGGGTTGCAAAAACCCTCCTCGAACTCGCCCAAACCCAAGGCGAAAAAATGCCTGACGGCAGGATCAGAATGCAGACGCCCACGCATCAGGCAATCGCCAACCGTATCGGCTCGTCGCGCGAAGCGGTCACCAAGGCGTTCAGGCCGCTGATCGACAGCGGGTTCATCACGCTGCAGGGAAAGGACGTTATTCTCGTTCCTGATTACGACATCGTCTGAGCGGGATCGAACGGCATATCTCTTTCGGCAGCCGGAAGCTTTTTGGCGCAAAAATCCTTATAATTTCTGATAACCATGAGTTCACTTTCCTCTGACATTGACAAGACGGTCCGGCTTCTGCTGCCCCTGCTTCAGCAGCACGGCTGCTCACTGGCCGTTGCTGAATCGTGCACGGGGGGGCTCATCGCTGATCTATTCACCGATATCCCGGGAGCCAGCGCGGTCTTCACCGCCGGGATTATTGCGTATGCGGCGGAAGCAAAGGTGCAGCTGCTCGGTCTGGATCCTGCGCAGATTGCGGTTCACGGCGTGGTGAGCGATCTGACCGCTCGGGCCATGGCCCAGCAGATGCGGCTGCGTGCCGGAACCGACTATGCAATTGCAACCACCGGCAATCTCGGTCCGTCATCCCTTGAAGGCAAACCATGCGGACTGGTCTACGTTGCTGCATGTTCCGCAAAGACGCTCTGTTCCCGTGAACTGCGGTGTTCAGGCAACCGTCGCGCCAATAAACAGGAATCCGCCCTTGCAGCCCTGACCCTGCTGAAGGAGCTTCTGGACGGGGAACTGCCGGATGCATAAGAAAATACCCGATACGATCCGCTCTGAAATGGAGCAGCTGGTTGCGGAACTGAACGAGCACAGCTACCGGTATCATGTGCTTGACGCCCCGACCATTCCGGACAGCGAATATGACCGGCTCTACCGGAAACTTCTCGATCTCGAATCAGAATACGGTCTCGTGCTGCCCGATTCTCCGACGCAACGCATCGGCGCGCAGCCGCTCGAAAAATTCGACAAGGTCCGCCATGCCGAACCAATGCTCTCACTCGAAAACGCATTTTCGCTCGATGAAATCCGCGATTTCGACAAACGGGTCAGGCGTCTCCTGAATACTGAGGAAGAGATCGAGTATACCGTCGAACCGAAGTATGACGGGCTTGCAATCGAGCTCAGCTACCGGAAAGGCCTGCTCAGGCTTGCATCCACCCGGGGAGACGGCTATGAGGGAGAAGATGTCACCGAAAATGTCCGCACCATCAGGGCAGTGCCGCTTGCCATTCCCTCCGGCATCGCAATGCCGGACGAAATCGACATCCGCGGTGAAGTATATATGGATATCGACGAGTTCGAGCTGCTGAACCAGACCCGCATGCGCAACGGAGAGCAGCCATTTGCCAATCCACGCAACGCAGCGGCTGGCTCAATCCGGCAGCTCGACTCTTCCGTCACCGCGTCCCGCAAACTGCATCTCGCCTGCTATGGAGCCGGGGCGGTCAAGGGAATGCTGTTTACCCATCAAAGCCAGTTTATCGAGTGGCTCCGGAGCGCTCGTTTCCCGACGCCGGTGCTGGTCGAGACCGTTGTCGGCATCGAGGCCGCCATTGCGGTTATCCAAAAGATTGAGGCACAACGTGCCTCGTTCCGCTTCGAGACCGATGGGGCGGTCATCAAGGTGAACAGCCTTGGTATGCAAAAAACGCTCGGCGCCAAAACGCGCGAACCCCGCTGGGCGATCGCGTATAAATTCCCCGCTCATCAGGCAGTCACCCGTGTCCTGTCGATCGTGGCGAGTGTCGGCCGGACCGGCGTGATCACTCCGGTGGCTGAACTCGAACCGGTGCCGATCGCAGGTGTCATGGTTTCGCATTCCACACTCCACAACTGGGATGAGGTTCAACGCAAGGATATCCGGGTCGGCGACACCGTCATCGTGGAACGCGCAGGAGATGTCATCCCGCATATCATTTCGGTTGTTCCGCAAAAACGGTCAGGAACGGAAGAGCCGGTCATACCCCCCAAAACCTGCCCGGCATGCGGCGGATTTACCGTACGGGAGGAAGGTGAGGTGGCACTCCGGTGCGTCGCGCTCGATTGCCCGGCGCAAGTGCAGGAAAAAATTGTTCATTTCGCATCGCGCAACGGCATGGATATTGAAGGACTCGGCGAAAAGAACGTGGCGCTCCTGCATGAAAAAGGCATCATCAGCCATTTCGCCGATATCTATTCCCTGACCCTGGAGCAGGTGGCCGCTCTGCCGCGCTTCGGGATCAAATCCGCCCGCAATCTGATTGCTGCGATCGATGCGTCGCGCAAGGCCCCGCTCTCGCGGTTTCTCTTCGCCCTCGGCATCCTGCATGTCGGTGAATATGCAGCAAAACTGCTCGCCCAGAACTTTGCAACCCTGAAAGATCTCTATCATGTGCCGGTCGGGAGGATTACCGCCATCCGTCAGATGGGGAAAAAAACCGCAGAATCGGTTGCCGCGTTTTTCCGGGATGAGGCCAATCTGCGGGTTCTCGACAACCTCATCGCTGGCGGACTCACTCTGGTGAATCCCGATTATCTCGGACGTCAGCATGGCTCACGCCCGCTCGAAGGGATTACCTTTGTGATTACCGGAACTCTCCCGAAACCGCGCCAGGAGGTCGAAGCCTTTATTGAACAGCATGGAGGACATGCCGCGGCGTCCGTATCGAAATCGACACATTTTCTGGTCGCCGGGGATCATCCGGGCTCAAAGCTCCAAAAAGCGGTCCAGCTTGGCGTGCGCGTTATCAGCTATGCCGAACTGATAGCCATGGTCAAGCCGAAAGCGCAACAACAAAAACTTTTCCCTTAACGTCTTTCAGTCTTTCTGCGCGGTCATATAATCCATCGCTTTATCCACACTCTCCCGGTTGCCGATAACCAGCACCGTATCCTCAGCATGCAGATGAAAGTCGGGCGACGGATTCTGGTGTACCTCTTCTCCGCGCTGCACGGCAAGAATGGTCGCCCCGGTCTCGGCCCGCAGCCGGAGTGCCTTGATCGAACGCCCGTCCGCCATGCTGCCGGGCATAACCTGAAGGATCTCGGTATGCAATCCTTTCAGAAAGGACTGCCGCTCCGAAAGCGCCTTTGACGGCAGGCGCACTCCCCGGAGCATGGTATAGTTGTCGTTCCTGATCTGCTCGATGCGATGGTGAATTGCGTTTTTGGGAATATGGTAATGATGCAGCACACGCGCGAATATCTCGACCGAAGTTTCGAATTCTTCAGGAATCACCTCATTGGCACCGACCGCCTTCAGGTCGTTCATTTCTGCAAGGTATCGCGTCCGCACGATAATCCGCAGCTGAGGGTTCTCATGCCGGGCGATCTGGACAACACGCCGCGTAGCTGCGGCATCGGAGATGGCAACCACCAGAATGCGCGCGGTATGCACATGGAGATGGTGCAGAATCTCGGCACTGGTACCATCCCCGAAAAAGATCGGCTCCCCGCGCTTCCGCATTTTCCTGACCGTGGCACTGTTCATTTCGAGCACCACATAGGGGATGTCGGCATCTTTGAGAACCCGGGCAAGATTTCTGCCGTTCAGTCCGAACCCGACAATGATGACATGCCCCAGGAGGGTCTCGGGGTACAATTCCCGGGAGTGAACCTTTCGGGCCTTGTCGAGAACATGCAGCGGCTTCAGTGCTACAATCCGTTCCGAAAGCCGCGCCGAGGCCACCACAAATGCGGGAGTGAGCATCATGGTAAAAACCGACGCGGAAAGAAACAGCTGATACATCTCATCAGAGGGAATCAGCCCCGCTGACTTGCCGGCCGCAGCAAGGACAAAAGAAAATTCGCCGACCTGCGCCAGACAAAATCCGGTCTGAAAGGAAGGTCTCAATGCTTGGCCGGCGCCAAATGCGGCAACCGCCGTTGCGATGATTTTCACCAGCAAAATGATCACAACGATCTCGCAGACCATCAGCGCATTGTTCATGGCGAACCCGAGATCGAGCAGCATGCCGATGGATATGAAGAAGAGTGCCGAAAAGCTCTCCTTGAGCGGCAGGATATCGGATACCGCCTGCGAGGAATATTCGGATTCCGAAATGACAATGCCCGCAAGAAAAGCGCCAAGCGCAAGGGAAAGCCCAAGCTCTGCAGTCAGCACCGCGGTTCCGAGACAGAGCATTATGATGGTAATGACGAACAGCTCCCGGCTCTTCGCATGAACTATCTGATGCAGGATCTGGGGAACCGCCCATCGGGACGCAAAGAGTATTCCTGCAATAAAGACTGCAGCCTTCCCCATGGTAATGATGATGTCCTGGGCGCTTCCGCCAGTACCGGCAAGGATGGGGATCAGGAGCATGAACGGCACAACGCAGAGATCCTGAAAGATAAGAATGCCGAGCGATGCCATGCCATGCGGCGCATTCAGTTCACCACGATCCTGCAAAAGTTTGATCGCGATCGCCGTGCTGCTGAGGGCAACCAGAAATCCGTCAAAAACCGCCGCCGGAAGTGTCTGACGGAATCCGAGCGATGCGATCAGCGCAACCAGAAGAATCGTGAGTGAAATCTGGAGAAATCCACCGCCGATCACCAGTCCGCGCAACTGCATGAGATTCTTGAGCGAAAACTCCAGACCAATGACAAACATCAGCAGCACTACCCCGATCTCGGCTACCGACTCGACAATCCTGATATCATGCACCAGCGCCAGCCCATGGGGCCCGACGATAAGCCCGGCAACGAGAAATCCGACGATCGACGGCACCCGGACCCTGCCGAGCAGATAGACGACAAGCGCAGAAACACCGAAAACAATGACTATGGAAAGAAGATATGCGTGCATTATGGATACTGCCGCGTCATCACACGGCACCTCCCTTCCTGAGCTGAACCGTCATCGGACGGCCGCACTTTTTGCATATCGGCCGACGCTGCTCCTTCCTGATCGCCTGCATTTTTCCGCAGTGCGGACACTGCTTGAATCCGAACATCGTTGCAAACAATGTCAATGGGTATATCATCTCTCGTTTCCTCTCTGTCGGACTGAGCTTACAGGTTGCTTGAAACAGCACAACTTCGTGACTGGCAACTATGCTTTCAGTCGGGAGGGAAAAGGCGGGGCAGGCCCGGAATGAAGTATTGCCGCGAAAAAGAAAGACGAACAAATATGGTTCAGAGGTTCCGGAACAGAATCATTCCGGTCATGCAGCAGTCCTGATGCGACTCCCTCCATCATGGGGTACAACAACCGCTGCTGACCCTGCAAAGAGCAGCGAGAAACATCCTGTCTGCCCAGCAACGGACGATACGCGGAGGAGGACAAAGGCCCCGGGGTCGGGGAAGCGTGGGTATTCCGTAAAAGCGAAAGCTTCGCTGCATCAGGCACCATTGCAGAGTCGGAGGGAATGCGCACCGGCTCTCCATCGGCTGCAAGCAGCCCGACCGAGAGCACACAGAAAACAGCCGACAGCAGACAGATGAGGATATTTCGCATATCCTCATCATAGCAAATGCATAGTCTGGCGGCAATATTGAACCCAACATTGTGATTGGATTCGACCGAAACCGCTCAGAGTCCGGCTTGGTAGGCAACGCCGGGCTCAGACAATTCTCGGCTGAATCCATTTGCCTCAACCTCCAAAAAAGACTTTGAACAAACATGCGTAGACGCGTATTCTCTGCCTGCGCCATCGAACTCTGTGCACTGTTGCCGACCCGTCTGAAAGATGATATAGTGAAATTGAAATACTGCTCATGGAGGGGGCCATGAAAGACCGACAGGAAGAAATTGCGGCGTTGGCGTACGAATTGTACTGCAACCGGGGGTGCCATGGCGGTCATGAACTGCACGACTGGCTCGAGGCTGAACGGATCATTGCCGCAAAATATGTAACCATTGAAGCGATGGCCACAAGTGCGCTGGCTCCCGAGGAAACAAAGGCCCAGGCAAAAGCAAAAACAGCCACAAAAAAACCGCTCAGAGAAGCCTCGGCAGCTCCCCAAAAAGCCGTCGCGAAAAAACCGTCCGCGAAAGCCGCTGCGCCCAAACGGAAGAAAACTTAGCAGGTTCCCGTGCACGAAGCACTGCTGTACGAAAAAGTGGCGGGTGATGCGGTTCGTTGTCGGCTGTGCAATCATTACTGCACCATCTCCCCGGGGAAACGAGGTATCTGCGCGGTTCGGGAAAACCGGAACGGCGTGCTGTATTCGCTTGTCTACGGAAAAGTCATAGCCGCCCAGATCGACCCCATTGAGAAGAAGCCGCTGTATCATGTTGAACCGGGGTCACGCTCGTTTTCGATTGCAACGGTCGGCTGCAATTTTCGCTGCAAACACTGCCAGAACCACGACATCGCCCAAGCACCGCATCACTCATCCGAAATTCCGGGACAGATAACGACACCGGAACAGATTGTTGATGCTGCTGCGGCTGCCGGTTGCAGCAGCATTTCGTATACGTATACCGAGCCGACTGTTTTTTTCGAATTTGCCTACGACTGCGCCCGCAGGGCGCACGAGCGCGGCATAAGGAATGTCTTTGTCAGCAATGGCTACACCAGTCCGGATGCAACCCGAATGATCGCCCCGTACCTCGACGCCAACAACATTGATCTCAAGGGGGATGAACACTTTTACGAAAAACTTTCCGGAGCAAGGATGCAACCGGTTCTCGACACCATCCGTCTCATGAAGGAATTGGGGGTCTGGGTTGAAGTCACAACCCTCATCATTCCGGACTGGAACGATTCGGAAACGTTCCTGCGCCGTGCGGCCGATTTTCTCGTCTCGGTCGATCCAGGCATCCCCTGGCATGTCACCCGGTTTCATCCAACCCATCAATTGCTCGACAAACCCCACACACCGGCAGCCACGCTTGAACGGGCACGCCAGATAGGAATAGCAGCCGGCCTGAAATATGTCTATGAAGGGAACATCCCCGGGTCCGGGGGAGAAAACACCCTCTGCGCCTCCTGCGGTACTATATTGATCGAGCGGGTGGGGTTCGCAGTGAAAAAAATCTCGCTCAGAAACGGGAAGTGTCCTGCCTGCGGTACCGCACTTGAGGGGATCGCCCTCCCCTGAAACAGCAGGTAATGCGGCCATTCGTCGGCAGAAAGAATCAGCAGCCGATCGGAGAATATTTCACCTCGCATGGCCATATTATGCGTTTCATGCTGAAACGCCTGCTGCAGGATAACAGCCGACACAACGAACAGTTCCGCACGCTGTCACGTATATAACGTCAATCTTCGTTCCCTGTCCCACTTCTCACTGATACCGGTCTCTGGTAGAATAAGGAGATGAACCCCATTTGGCATTCAACGGACATGTTCGGTCTGCTCGTCAGCCTGCTGGAGCGCCTCGGGCTGTTTGCGGTCGGCTTTCTGCTCCTGATGCGTTTCAGCGTATTCAAACGTCTCATGACCGGCACGGCAACGCGCTATGAGAAGCTGGTTCTCTCCCTGTTTTTCGGCCTTTTCGGCATCGCCGGGACCTATCTCGGGGTGCCGGTGCAGGATGCCATCGCAAACTCCCGGGTCGTCGGCGTTGCCCTCGGCGGTATACTCGGCGGCCCGCTGGTCGGCCTCTCCGCCGGCGTCATTGCAGGGGGGCACCGGTTTCTCATCGATATCGGCGGGTTTACCGCAACGGCATGCGGAATTGCCACCATCCTCGAAGGGCTGCTGGGGGGACTTCTGTACCACCGGTTCAAACGCGAACGGTTCGATGCGGGGACCGCTTTTTTCGTCGGGGTCACGGTCGAGGTAATCCAGATGATCGTGATACTCCTGGTAGCGCGTCCGTTCGACGCTGCATTTCACCTCGTTCAGGTCATCGGCATTCCGATGATTCTTGGCAATTCCATCGGCCTTGCTGTTTTTGTAAAGCTGGTTGATTCGGTCTCCCGCGAACAGGAGCGATTCGGCGCCTGGCAGGCGCAGACTGCACTCAAGATTGCCCTTCGCACCTTGCCCTTTCTCCGGTCGGGGCTGAACGAGGAATCGGCAACCCGTACAGCCCAGATCATTCGTGAAATGACCGATCTCGATGCCGTTTCACTGACCGACGAAAACCAGATTCTTGCACATGCAGGAGCGGAAGAAGATCACCATCGTCCCCAGACCCCGCTGCTGACGGCAGCAACAAAGCATGCCCTCGCCACAGGCGAAATCGTCGTGGCACCGACGAAACTTGAAATCGGATGCAAGAATCCTGGCTGCAGCCTCGGTTCGGCCATTATCGTTCCCCTGAAGCGGCACAATAAAACCATCGGCACGTTGAAGCTCTACCGCCTGAAAGAGAACCGGATCAGTCCGCTCGATATGGAGCTGGCAAACGGCCTTGCGCATCTCTTCTCCAACCAGCTGGAGCTGTCGGAGGTCGAGAATCAGCGCAAGCTGGCAAAAGAAGCTGAAATACGCGCGCTCCAGGCCCAGATCAATCCGCATTTCCTGTTCAATACCCTGAATACCATCAGGAGTTATATGCGCACCGATGCGGAAACCGCCCGGCGGCTGATGGTGAAACTGGCGGAGTTCCTCAGGAAAAATATCAATCCCGGAACCGAGGAATTGCCGCTTGCAAACGAAATAGACCATTGTAAAACCTATATCGAAATCGAGTCCGCGCGTTTCGATGACCGGATCAAGGCGCATTTCGACATCGACAATGAAGCACTGACCTGCAAGGTTCCGCCGTTGATCCTGCAGCCGCTCGTTGAAAATGCGATCAAACACGGGATACTTCCAAAAGAGTCAGGCGGCGAGCTGCATGTCTCCGCGCACCGGGAAAACGGAACCCTTCTGGTGAGCGTGACCGACACCGGTATCGGGATCAGGCCCGAAACGCTCGCCACTCTGCTGACCGACCAGGCGGCTCCACCGGCCCCGCATGACGAAGGTTCCGGCATTGCGCTCAAAAACATCAATGCCCGGCTTATCGCCCGTTACGGTGCTGAGCACGCGCTCGCGATCGAAAGCACGTTCCGGGAAGGCACGGTCGTCTCGTTCTCCGTGCCGGTGGGGCACTGACCATGGCGATACGGGTATGCATCATCGACGATGAGGCTCCTGCGCGCCGCGAACTGAAGTTCCTCCTCGGCCAGATCGAGGATGTCGAAATTACCTGCGAAGCAGCGAGCGGCACTATGGGGCTGAAAAAAATCCGTGAGCTTGCTCCGGACGTTGTCTTTCTCGATATCACCATGCCCGGGCTGAACGGACTCGAACTCTCGCAGATCCTCGCCGATCTCCCGACCCAGCCGCTTATCGTCTTCGCGACCGCATACGAACAGTATGCGTTGCAGGCATTTGACGTCAGCGCATTTGATTACATCCTGAAGCCCTTTGAGCTGGAGCGGCTCCAGAAAACCTTTGCCAAAATCCGGCGCACTCTCGGTCAGTCAGCTCTCCGTGCGCAGGCTGAAATCCAGTCACCATTGCCGGAAAGCTGCCGGGTTCTGAAAATACCCGCGTACAAAAACGACCGCATTATCCCGCTCTCTCCCGAAAAAATTCTCTGCGCGCGGGCCGCTGAGGGTGATGTGCTGATCCAGACATTCGACGGCCAGTATCTGACGAAATCCACCCTCAATGATCTTGAGCAGAAACTGGCGCCCTGCGGATTCATCCGGACCCACCGGAGTTCGCTGGTCAACCTTCAGCATATTGCGGAGATCATTCCCTGGTTCAACGGCAGCTATAAACTGATCCTGGGTGATCGCCAGAAAACCGAAATTCTGGTCAGCCGGTACAATGCGAAGGATCTGAAAAAACATTTCGACATCTGACCTGCGGCACTGCCTGCTCCGGGAAAACAAAAGGGAAGACCAACCGGGTCTTCCCTTTTCCAGAACTGTCGCTGGACAGGTGAGCGGCGTTGCCCGTGCCCATGGTGCCGGGCTCATGACAATTCCGGGATAATAACGCTGGTACTACAAAGCAGGATCCCCTTCTTCGCCCGTTCTGATCCTGATCGCCTGTGCCACATCGTACACAAAAACCTTGCCGTCACCGATCTTGCCGGTCTTGGCCTTTTCGGTGACCACGGAAACAACTTTCGGGGCGAGTGCATCAGAAACAACAATCTCGATCTTGACCTTCGGAACGAAGGCAATCTCGTATTCAGCCCCGCGATAGAGCTCCACATGCCCCTTTTGTCTGCCGAATCCCTTTACTTCCGTCACCGTCATGCCCTGGATGCCGAGTTCGTTCAGCGCATCCTTTACTTCGTCCAGCTTGAACGGTTTGATGATTGCTTCTATTTTTTTCATCCTAATCCTCCTCGCGACATTGCGGCCGGAGGCGTACCTCCGGCCGCCCGTCTTTAGTTCAGGTTGTATGCCTTCTCACCATGCTGACTCTCGTCGAGACCCGTCACCTCATCCTCAACGTCGGCGCGGAGTCCGACCATGGCCTTGATCACCATAAAGATGATGTAGGTCATGATGGAGGTGAACGCGATGGTCACCGCACAGGCGATAATCTGGGTCATGAGCTGCCCGGGGTTGCCGTACAGCAGGCCTTTGCCGGCCTCATTGATCGCCGGATCGGCAAAAACACCGGTCAGAACCGCACCGAGCGTGCCGGCGATACCGTGGATGCCGAAGGCGTCGAGTGCGTCGTCATAGCCCAGTTTCGGCTTGAGATAGGCAACCGCAAAGTACGGAATCACTCCGCAGATCGCACCGATGATGATGGCGCCGGTGATATTCACAAAGCCGGCAGCCGGAGTAATCGCAACCAGTCCGGCAACGGCACCGGAGGCAAGGCCGAGTATGGTCGGCTTCTTGTGATGCATCCATTCGGTCAGCATCCAGGCAATCGCAGCCACGGCGGTTGCCGTATTGGTGTTGATGAAGGCTGCACCGGCAAGACCGTTTGCTCCAAGCGCTGAACCGGCGTTGAATCCAAACCACCCGAACCAGAGCAGGCCTATGCCGATAACGCACAGCGTGAGGTTGTTCGGAATCAGGGTTGCCTCACGACGCTTGCCAAGAACAATTGCGCCGACCAGGCCAGCAAACCCCGCATTGATGTGAACCACGGTGCCTCCGGCAAAATCGAGGGCGCCGAGTTTTGCAAGGAACCCGTTACCCCAGACCCAATGAGCAACAGGAAGGTACACGAGCGTCATCCAGAGCACACAGAAGAGCACCCAGGCCGAAAACTTCATCCGCTCAATATACGACCCGCTCGCAAGCGCCACCGTGATTGCCGCAAAGGTCAGCTGAAACACGATAAAGACGAACTCAGGAATCGTTTTTGCGAGATCGGTGATGCTGTTCACGCCGATTCCGGAAAGCATGAACTTGCTCGTATCGCCGATAAATCCTCCGACATCGCCGCTGAATGCAAGTGAGTAACCATACACAACCCAGAGAATGCTCGCGATACAGAAAGCGACCATGGACATGGCCATGGTATTCAGCGCATCCTTCTTCTTCGCAAGGCTGCCGTAAAAGAGCGCGAGCCCTGGAAGCGTCATGAGCATGACCAGCGCGGTAGCGACGATCATCCATGCCGTGTCGCCCGTGTCGATCTTCGGAGCAGCAGGCGCCGTCGCATCGGCAGGTGCTGCAGGGGGTACAGGCGCTCCGGAGACTGCCGGGGCCGCAGGGGCAGGAGCGTCAGCGGCAATCGCGAGCCCGGAGAAGCCGAGCACCGCAAGAATCATGAGTATGCTGAAAAACCGTTTCATTGTATCCCTCCTTGATGTGCCTTCACACATCGATCCTAGAAGTTGAATGCCAGGCCTATACCGTACACAAAGGTGTTGTCCAGTTTGCCATTCGGATTGTACGAAGTACCGTCAACCACCCGGCGTGCCTTGCTCGAAAGCGGGTACCAATATTGTACGCTCGGCTGAATCGTGAAGCTCTTGGTCACCGGGATTGTCAGACCGGCCTTGAGCATGCCGTCGTGAAATCCGCTGTATTTCGACCCGGAATAGCTGTAGCCGGCTGCAAGCCAGTCGTACTGGTAGGTTTTCCAGTAGTCGCTGCTGCCGATCATGTAGCCGAACGATGCGCCGAGATCGACCGTCAGATCGCCGCCCGCCATCTTCACAAGAGGCTCCGAATGGGAGAATGACAGGTTGATGTACGTCCCCGGGTACGCCTTGATGTCCCGATACACAGCAATCGTCGGTTTGGTCAGGATATCGTAGGTCGCCGAAAGGAACAATTCCTGCGTTTCTTTCGCATACTTCGTCCCATAATGGATAAAGCCGCCGGTCAACGACAGCCTATCGATCGAATAGGTATAGCTCAGCGTCAAATCGACTTCATTGAAGCTCATCTTGTGTCCTGCATCCTCAGCCGATACCAGACCGGCGTTGACCAGTTTGTAGTCCGAGGTCAGAAACGACTGGGTCGCCCGCTCGCGCGAATCGATATTGCCCCACATCGTTGCCGTAAATCCGTAATACGAAGCGCTCAGCTGGGGCTGGAACACAACACTGCCGCTGCTCAGTTCATATCCGCGGAAAATATACTTGTTGTAAACCCCGAGAGAAACGCTGCCGGTGACTTTCTGTTCTTCGGCCTTCGGCGCTTCTGCCGTGGCAGGAGCGGTTGCCGGCTTAGCCTCTTCTGCCGCCCCCGCCGAACCCATGGTCAATACAACGGTCGCCGCCAGTGCTGCCATCATTTTTTTCAACGTCGTCTTCATCCCATCCTCCTCAAAAAAAATTATAGTAATGCGACTGAATGACTAGTGACTGCTGTTCATGATGATGCCGCCATGCTCTCGGGCATCCTGAGATTCCCCCTCCTTCCGTATCCCGTATTTCTTGATCTTGTATCCGATCATCCGCTCCGTTATCCCAAGTTTCCGGGCCGCCCGCGCCATGACCCATTCGTTTTCAGCGAGGGCATGGAGGATTTCTTCCCGTTCGATTTCCTGCATTTTTTCTCTCAGAGAACCCATCTTGCTCTCCTTGTGCAGCCTGTCTTTCATTTCCGATAAAGCCAAAATCATGCCAAGTAAATGTCATTGTTTTTCAATGATTTTTTGTGAGGACGGTCAATACATTTTTGTAGCGCTGAACATTTTTGTAGTTTTTTCCGGTTTTTTTGTCGCTTTGCACGGCGAACACCCTGCCCCGCAATCGCATTCACCGCAGTTTCGGACGGCTCCTGCCGCTGTGCAGCGGTTTACGGTATAATGAGGCACCATGAAGATCGCGATGCTCTGGATCGTCTGCTGCGCCATCGCCCTGTTCCTATTCGGAACGGAACTGCTTGACCCGTTTGAGTGGAAAACGTTTGACCGGTATTCCCGCGTGCTGAATCCTGCCGCGCCGCCGGAAAACACATGCATCCTTATTGAAATCGACCAGAAGAGCCTCGAGGCGGCCAGCAACCAATTTGTTTACTGGCCGTGGCCGCGGCAGACCTACGCCGACGTGCTCGACCATCTTTCGGAAGCCGATGCAGTATTCATTGACCTTTTTTTCCTTGAAAACTCTTCGTACGGAGTGGACGATGACGTGCGTTTTGCCGAGGGAATGCGCGCTGCCGGCAATGTCTACCTGCCGCTGCGCCTGACCAATGAAAAGAAAACCGGCGCAATCCCGCCAGACGATCTGGCATTCCTGAAGTCCCGCATCGCCCTGCCTGCAACCGTAGGCACGTCCCCGGCGTTCGACTCGGTCGATCTGCCGATAGAGCCGCTGCGAAGCGCTCTTGCAGGGGCGGGAAATGCTACGGTCAGTCCCGATCATGACGGCGTTTTCAGGAAAATACCGCTCACATCAACCGTGGGAACGCTGACGATCCCTCAGTTTGCAAGCTCTCGTTTTGCCCGCTCGGGAGCCCTGACGGTCAAGGACGGCCGATTCCTCTTTGCGGGGGAACCTGTTCCGCTTTATCAGGGAACGGCCCTGCTTCGTTACTATCGGGACAAACGCCCCTTTCCGACCTGGTCGATTCTCGATGTGTTCAATGCGTTTTATGATACGAAAGCCGGAAAGGAAACGAATCTGCCTCGGAGTTACTTCCGCGGCAAAACTGTCTTTATCGGGCCGACTGCCGGAGGACTCTACGACCAGAAGCCGACGCCGGTCGCCCCGGTGTCGACCGGTATCCTGATCAACGCCACCCTCCATGCAAACCTGTCGACCAATACGCTCTTCAGACCGGTGCCACCCGCAGCAACTGCTGTGCTGATCGCCGTGTTATCGCTTGGCATGTCGCTCATTGTCATCCGCACGGCATCACTCTCTGCAAATCTCATCGGCTTCTGCCTCTTGACCATCTTGGCGTTCGGCATCCCTGCGCTGTTTTTTGTCCGGGGCGTATATCTCCCCATTCTCTATGGACCTGCTACAGTCATCATCACGTTTCTGATCGGGGCAAGTTACAGTTATGCAACGGAAGGACGGCAGCGCCGCGAGATCAAGAAAACCTTTACCCGGTACATGGACAAAACACTGGTGGAACATGTCCTGAAGAATCCTCACCTTTTGCATCCGGGCGGGGAGCGGTATCGGATAACCGTCTTCTTTTCGGATATGGCGGGGTTTACCACCCTCTCGGAAAAGCTCGATCCCCAGGCCCTTGCCCTCGTCCTGCACCGGGCACATACGGTTTTCACCAGGGTGATCATCAGCCACGGCGGAGTGATCGATAAATATATCGGCGATGCGGTCATGGCCTTCTGGGGAGCCCCGCTCACGCGTCCCGACGACGAAGCCCAGGCATGCACCGCTGCACTCGAATGCATCAAGGCGCTTGCAGAACTGAACAGAGAGCTTGCCGGGGAAGGACTCTCCCCTATCGCCATCAGAATCGGCATGCATACCGGGGAGGCCATTGTCGGCAATATGGGCAGTGAGCAGGTTTTCGATTACACCGCCGTCGGCGATACCGTCAACCTCGCTTCACGGCTGGAAGGAGCCAACAAATATTTCGGCACGACCATCATGGCAAGTGAAGAAACGCTCTCCCGTGCAGGGGAAGCGTTTGTCAGCAGAGAGCTCGGCATGATTGCCGTGAAGGGGAAAACCGTGCCGGTCAGGATTTACGAACTGCTCGGCACGCGTGAAGACCTGTCGGACGAACTTTCCCGACGCTGCGCTGCCTATGCGGAAGCTGTCGGTCTCCTGAAGGATCGCAAAATCGCTGAGGCGGAGCGGATCTTTGCCGCTCTTGCCGAGGACTATCCGCAGGACGGCCCGGCCCGTTTCCACCGCGACCGCTGCCGGAAGCTCCTGACACAGGGGGAATTGACAGATGATCCGTTCCATATTACAATGACAGACAAATGAAAACGCGTTCCTTCATTATGGGGCTCTGTCTCGCAACAGCTTTGGTTGTTTCCGGTGCTGCCGCAGACACCGTGCGGGTCATTACCAAGGAGAATGCCGTCCGCGAAGATTGTCGTTTTTTCGCGCCGGTCAAGCTCATGGTGCGCTATGGAGAAACGCTTCAGACGACCGGACAGCAGGGCGACTGGTACCGTGTCCAGGTGCGCGGGGTGAACGGCTGCATTCACAAGACCGCAATCTCCGATCGGGCCGCTTCAATCTCCGGTCCCATGGGAAGCGCGCGGGGAGCATCCCGTGATGAGGCAGCGCTCGCGGGCAAGGGATTTGACCAGCAGACCGAAAGCGCCTACCGGTCGAGAAATGCTGCCCTGAATTACGCCGGAGTTGACTGGGTAGAGCGCATTACCATCCCGGCTGAACGCGTTCAGCACTTTGTTACCTGGGGAGGACTGCGCCAGCCATGACACTGCGCTCGCTCCTCATCGTCGGAACCGCTTCCCTGATCGCTCTCACAGGATGCCGCTCGTTCGACGTCTCCAGCGCGGTCAGCCTTGCAACTACGTCCGCCGTCAACATAGCGCAGGCGTCCCAGACCCTGAGTCCTGAGCAGGAATACTATCTCGGCAGGGCGGTCGGCGCCCGGATCCTCGCAAAATATCCGCTGCTCGACAATTGGAAACTGACCGAATATGTGAATAATATCGGCCAGACGCTCGTGCTCTTTTCCGAGCAGCCGGTAACGCACGGCGGTTACCATTTTGCGGTGCTCGACACCATGGAAAAGAATGCGTTCGCCTGCCCGGGAGGCATGATCCTTATTACCAAAGGGCTGATCATGACCGCCCAGAACGAGGACGAGCTTGCCGCCGTCATTGCCCATGAGATCGGGCATATTGTCCATCGGGACGGCGTCTCCTCAATCCAGCAGTCGCGCATGACCGAAGCGCTGACCAGAACCGGGACACAGGCGGCCGCCACCTATGGCGGGTCCACTGTCGCAACGCTCGTTTCGGTATTCGAAGGGTCGATTGACGATGTCTTCAAAACCATTGTTGTCAACGGATACAGTCGTTCGCAGGAGCTGGCCGCTGATGAAGCGGCGCTCTCCTATCTGGCGAAAGCCGGCTACGAGCCGTCGGCGGTCAAAACGCTTCTTGAGGCGATGAGACAGGGAACCGGCGGCGGCATGCTCAGTACACACCCCGGCACCGATGACCGCATTGTCGAGGTGATCAAAAAAATGCCAGCGACCCCGCCGAATCCGGTCGCATTTGAGGCACGCAAAGCCCGCTTCCGCGCAGCCCTGCAATAAACCGAGAATTGTCTTAGCCTGGCAGGACAGGCAACGCCGCTCATTCTCGGACGGCATCCAGCCGTCCTCCGAGGTATTCGCCTCGCACATACCTCCTGTACGTGCCGCTTCGCCGAATAAATCCGCTCTGTTGCCAGTCCAGCCAAGCTTAGAGCGTTATTGGATCGAATCCAATGACAATTTTGGGTTTATCCCAGAATTGTCATTAGCCCGTCAGAGCAGGCTCTGAGCGTTTTCGGTCGAAGCCAATGACAATATGGGGATTATGTTATTGAGGAAGGGCGGATCGCCCGGAGGTTCAGCTGAACGGACCTCCCCCCCTCCCATT
>JAAYUK010000138.1 GCA_012517735.1 Nitrospiraceae bacterium | reverse complement strand
GGGATCAATAGCCTCGATGCTGTAGATGATGGTGGCTCCCTCGTCGGGATACTCGGCGTTGCCGGTGCGAACCTTCAGTATCTCGTTGCCGATCTGTCCGTTCAGTGCGATCACGAAATCAGCGTCTTCGACGCTGCAGACACGGCAGCGCGTAGCCGATGCCAGCAGAGTGGCGATGGCCCCGTTGCTGTCGCCGACAATTGCACAACCTACCTCCTGATCGAGCAGGGTCCGCGCAATCCAAAGGAGCGGATCTCTCGCAGCCTGGCCCGGCAGACTGCGCACTGTTCCCGGCCGGCTCATTGCGGCAAGCAGGCACCGGTATGTCTGCTGAGTCAGCAACAGGTCTTGATGCATCATCCCGCCGGCATGGTCTCGAATCTGACTTGTGTTGCGGCAACCATAACACGTTCGCGGCGGCGACTCCGTTCCTGCTTCAGGCGGTGCGCGGTCAGAAACCGATAAAGATCTGGTGCCGTAGCAGGCGTCTCCGCCTGCACGACGGCATCGGCAACTGCCGCAGCCAATGCTCGCTGCGGGGTGTCGCCAAGAACCATCGCATACCCGCGGAAGCCCCGCCACAGGATCTCAGCTTCAGTTACCAGCACCTCTCCGAGATGAAACGGTGTTTCGAACGCATCCTCCGCGCTCATCATGACAAGCCCGCTTTCGGGCCCACGCAACACTTCCACATCCCTCATGGGCAGGATTTTGAGCAGTCTGCTGCAGGCTTCGTCATTGAGGGCTGATATGATAAGCTGCAGGTTTGGTAATGGCGTCAGTTCGTTCGTTCGCGTGTTCACTGTTCACTACGATACAGCGGCAGGCGTTGCAGGAGTGTGAACTGCACATTACAATTCAGTTACGTGCGTGGATCAAGTCCGTTTGGTCTTCAGATTGTGGACTCTTCCCGGGTGCGGACAGGAACCATGCGTCATCCTGTTCCGCGTGGCTGGATAAAAATACCACAGAGCTATCCCTCGGTTGTCCGTAATGCCGGAGCGACCATCAGGTTCCGGCTTTCTTCGCGTTTGAGACGGTACGAGAAGGAAAAAAGCGGCGGCACAGGGGAGTGTGCCGCCGAGCAAAGGGGAGGGGAAGTCCTGCAGGTGAGGCTATTGGGGCTGCTGTTGCCTGCGCTGATCTCTCATTTCCCGGAATTTATCCCGTTTTGCTTTGTGTTCAGCGCGAATCTTGTCGTGACAGTCCTTCAAATCAGCGTCATTCTGTGCAGCCTGAACACAGGCACGCGCTTCCTTGTGTCTTTGCGCCATCTTCTGTTCACGGTCATCCATCCGCTGGAGAATGTTTGCTTTCTTTGCAGCAAAATCCTGAGGCGCTTTCTGCGGCGCTGCGGTTTCTGCATTGACAATGCCCGTGCCTGCCAGTATGGCGAATGAACATACCCAAACAATTGTCTTTTTCATTGGTGAAGCCTCCTTGTGGTGTGCATTTGTTTGTTCAGACAGAGGTTTGGGGAAAAGGTTTAACGAGAGGAGACGCGCTTTTTTCATGTCTTTGGGGAGCGGTTATTTGCTGTTGCAAGAACCCGTATTTCTGTTTATCGCCGTTTTGAAATGAGCGCATTTGTTGCCGCATTTGGGTGCTCTGCATATCCTGCCCGGGCATCCGGTGCTGATTGGGACGCTGTCGGCATGAAACAGGGCCAGCGCCACAGACGGCACTGACCCTGTTGAACGGAGTGGAGTCTGTTGGGACTATTTGCAAAACGTGATGGAGTCCATAATCTCCCGCAGCGTCGGCTGTGCGGCAGCAAAGTCTTCATTGGTGCTGTGAGCCATCAGATTCATGTAAAAATTCTCGCCGTCATATGCCTGCCAGATTATGCGCTGGAAGCCGTTCTTTTGGGGGGCTTCAACAATTTCCCATCCGATGACGCCGCATTTTTTCTTGGCATCGCCGTCATCCCGCCGTTTGGCTTCAAGAAGCTGCTTGATCTGAACCCGCTCCCTGTCCGACTTCAGGCTGGCTTCAACCGAGGCTTTTCTCGGAAAGCTCGGCAGCATCTGGGTGATATGGATGGTGAACCCCCAGGATGCCCCCACTTTCTTGAATTGGACGGATTCCGAATCAGGTTCTCCCTGAATCTTTTCCCATCCCGCAGGAATGGTGTACGAGAAGTTCCGGGCGGTGTTCTTGAATGTCATGGGCGTGGCGTATCCGCCGCCAACAGCTTTCTTTTCAGGTGCGGCGCCGGCATCACTCTTTCCTTTCTGTATTGCTCCAGGGATGACGTCCCACGGCGCTGAAGATGCCGGCGGCGCCAGCACGGCCAGGAAGCATACGACTGACAACGCTGTAATCCAGAGTGTGAAGTTTTTTTCTGACAATCTGCCGGTTGTTTTCACGATATAACCTCCTTGTATGGTGAATAGCGGTCGCCGAAAGCTCGGACGGGCAGGCGCTCTTGAAAACTATATCACGAAGACCGCTGGTGCGCAACATGCGGCACGTGCAGGCAATCTATATTATGTCAGTGGCGGCGGAAGCACAGCCGAACGATTCATCTGCCTCGAGTGAGCGTTCACGAATAATCATTATGAATCAATGGGTTGGTTTGTGCTCTTGACACCTCCCGATTGGTTTGTGATATAGTAGCACTCATCAAGGCTGAGT
>JAAYUK010000137.1 GCA_012517735.1 Nitrospiraceae bacterium | reverse complement strand
TCCAGCAGAACGCCTTCCGACTTCTTGTAGTTCTCCCGGACTTCTTTATACGTCGGCAGCGCTTCAGCCGGGGCGGTAAGAAGCACTGACAGAAGCACTGCCGTAAGTATGATAACTAGTTTTTTTGTCATAAATAACCGAAGTCACCTATCGCCTGAAATTATGGATAGGCAGACAGCTTTTCCGCCGAAATGAATTGATATTGTCTATTGTTCATGATGGTTTTGGAATATTATTCGCTGTTGTTGATCATGACGAGCTTTTAGAGCATGCTTTTCGGCATCGATCAGGTCATGGATATCCGTTTTCATTTCCATTTTACTCCTGTCTCCATATCGGCTGACTGCTACTTAATCTCCATCTTACCATTCGGATTTTCGCCGAACATCTCCGGAGCATACAGTGCCTCTACCCGTGTCTGAGGCAGCAGGAAACTGCCGTTATTGTTCAGGCGGACGGTGTATTCGACCGACCATTTCCCTTTCGGGACGTATTCGTAATATGCGCGGAACGCCTCGAACGAACGTTCTTCAAAGGCCGGCCATGCCCAGCCGCTTGAGCGTTCTTTCTTTGTCAGCATTGCTGAGTCGCGACCGAGTCCTGTGCCGAGAATGTTGGAGCCGGCAGGGATCGGGTCGCTGACAACCACCCACGTCATATCTGCCTGCGACTCCAGATCGAGCTTCACGCGGATGACATCGCCTTTGGACCAGACACCGCTTTCCTTTTGCTGTACCGGCGTCAGGGTTTTCTTGATCCGGTATCCGCTGCTCAGGGGCTGTTTGAGCGGAATGGCGGCAAGGCTTTGGACAGTGGCCCACGGCTGGCCCGTGCCCTGGTGCGTTATGGACAGCTTCTCGGTCGCCTTCGGCCAGTTGAGGCCGAGCGTACCGCCTTTGGGCGATGCAGCCCAGTCGAGCGATTTCGCCTGTCCGTTCAATGCAGCGCTGGTGCTTCCGCTCACCGACACGTTTTCGAATTTCTTCGAGAATTTTTCCATTGCCAGCATGCCCCATGCGTTTGCGGTAGTGGTATGCCATGAGCCGCGCTGCTGGCGGCCGAGGGAGCCGCGGACAAGGCGCGGCATGTCGTCGTTCCAGCGGTTGTCATGGAGGAACGTGAGGATTGCGCGATTGGCATTCACATCGCCCGAGATCATGAGCCACCAGAGGTAATCGGTTTTCTCGGTCGAGAATCCCATGGTGGTGCCCTGGAAGTTCAGGCGGGAACGGATGATCTGTTCCGCCTCCTTCAGGCGTTTGTCCCGATTCGGCACATTCTGGACATGCCGCAGGATATCCATCCAGTCGATCACCGCCGAGGTCGGCCAGAGATTCGGTTCGATGGCAATGGAACTGAGCATGGCGGGATCAGCCTTGCCTCCCCGGGCGAGCGCTTCGATCGCAGCTATTTTCCGGATCGAAAGATCAGCCGTCGGCAGCGGCGAGGAGCGGACGACCTTGCCGCTGATGAATGCTTCGAGTCCGGCCTCCATCTTTTCGCGCATTCCCTCCGGAATTTCCCACCCTGCTTCATGGGCAATGGCATATACATAGGTGGTAAGCGTCGGACTGCCTTCGAGCATGATCGGGAAGTACTTGAGCAATCCGTTGCCGTCGAAATGTGCAGGCATGGTGGCGATAATCTGCTGCCACATGCCCTGATCCCTGAGCGCAACCGCCTTGGAGACGCGCTGCTCAAGGCAGGTATATGGGTACTGGCTCATATGCCATCTAACACCGCTCAGGCTTTCCGCGATCTTCGGCTGGAGCGTCACCTGTATGCCGCCTTTGCCCGGAATCGCATCGCGTGGACGTTCAACGTCGAGCGTAAAACGATCCTTTACCTGAGCAATAGTAGCCTGGAAGATACGGACCGGTACGGCGGCAACGACTTTCTGGGTCACCTTGATGCGGTTTTCGAGTACCCCGTTTTTCTGTCGGACGGCAGCTTCCCAGATAAGCGAATTGATGTTGTAAGGGACGCTTACATCCCAGTTGATGTTGCTGGATTCTCCCGGTTGCAGCGTCAACGGAATCACCGGCAGATCGCCGACAGCCGAAGCTTTGGCCACGGCTTCCAGGGCTATCGGGTTTTTGGTGGTGTTCCGCACGGTAAATCCTGCACGGAACCGGTCACCCTCACGCACCATCGGCGGCAGGCCCGAGAGAAGCATTACATCCTGCGAACTGCGGATCGAGGTCTGGCCGGTACCGAAAAGGCCGGTGCCTCCCGATGCAACCGCAACGATCCGGAAACTGGTGAGCGAATCGTTCAGGGGAATCGTCACCTTTGCGGTGCCCTTTGCGTTGAGCGTTACTTTCCCTTTCCACAAGAGGAGGGTGTCGAACAGCTCGCGGGTTGTCTGGGTACCGCCGCCTCCGCCTGAGGGCAGGGCTTTCAGTCCATAGTGGCGTTTCCCGACGACCTGTGACTGCGCGGTCGAGGTCTGGACTTCGTATCCCCTCCTGCCCATCATGGCCTCAAGGAGGTTCCAGCTCTTGTTCGGCATAAGCTCGAGCAGCCCCTCATCAACCGCAGCCAAGGCGACTTCGGTGCCTTTCGGCGGCAGTTCGCCGTATGCTGTTTTGACCTGAATCGTCACTTCAGCCTTGTCCCGGACGCGGTAGACTTTCTTTGAGGCATTGACCTTCACGTTCAGTTCGTGCGGTTTCCAGCCTACTTTCAACTCCGCAATGCCGAGCTTGTAGGACGGTTTCCCGAGGTCAACGAGCGCGGTCGGTTTTACGTCGTCGATTCTGCCGCGTACCACCAGAACCGAGACAAAGACATTCGGCGCATAGTTTTTCCGTATCGGCACATCAATGACCGGGCTCTTGCCCTGCAATTTTCTGACAAAGGTATCGATGACGCCTTCACGTTCAACTGTTACAAGCGCGGTTGCGCTCCGGAACGGCATGCGCACCTGCAGGCGCGCCGTGTCTCCCGCTTCATACAGTTTCTTTTCAGGCAGCAGATCGATCCGGTCATGGTCAGCTGCATCGAACCACCATTCGCTGCTTCCGGCAACCCAGACATCGCGGTGTGCAGCGGCCGGATTCCCGTCGCTGTCTTTTGCGACAGCCTGAATGATCACATTCCCGGAGACCGGCGATTTTACCTCGCAGATGAGCAGCCCCTGGGCGTTAGTGGTGCCCTCGCAGAGCTTGCCCACGTGGGCGGTCTCGGTGGTATGTTCGTATGCATAGAAACCGCCGACGAGCCGTTTGCGGTGCGAATAACTCTTCCGCTGGAAGAGGTCCACTTTTATTGCAGCACCGGCAACTGACTTGCCGCTCAGATCAACCGCCGCGATGTGGAACCTGAACTGGTCCTTGGAGGCAGCCCATGAGTCGGGCTTGATGCCGAGAAGCAGTTTCGACGGCCAAAGCGGGATGCGGCGCGAGACGGTCTGTACCTCACCGTTCGGGTCGTGATATTCCAGTTCGGCAAGGAGATCCTGGGGTATAACCGCTTTCGGGAGATTGTCGATTTTTGCGCGTGTGCTGCCGGTCTGGTCGAGTGTCAGCTGCATGGTGCGCGGCGCAGCCTTTTTCTCTTCGTCGGCAGCAGGAGCTTCCCCGGCGAAATCTTCGTCGTAATCGTATTCAGACGAAGTCGAGCGTCCGGTTATGCCGGCCTTGACGCGGCCGTTGGCGAAGGTGAAATCTTCGTAATCCGCAAAAAAGACTCCTTTCGGGGTGACGGTGCTCCGGAGCTGCACCGCCGCATTGCTGGCGCCGCCGCCGGACAGATAGTGCACCATCAGGTCAAGCTCGACAGAGGAGGCCCTGACGACCTGCTCTTTCGGCGGCTGTATCGTCCCTCGCATGAGCGGCACCCGGAACTCTTCAACGCGGAACATGCCGCTCTCGATGTTGCGGGCCGACCAGTGGGCCTCGTCACCCTCTTCATATCCGCCGACTTTTGTTCGCTGCTTGCCCTTAGGCGTTTCCTTTGTTGAGAGGACGACACGGTAATGGCCGAGTTTGACATCCTGAGGAATCTTCCATTCGGTCTCAGCATAGCCGCTTGTATCCCATTTGAGCGGGAATTCATACCGCTGGTCGCTTCCCTGATGTTCGATCACCGCGCTTTTCGGCAGGCGGCCGGAATCGAACAGTGCAATGCCGGACATGGTATGTTTGCGGATGATATGCTTCATGTGGACAGTGTCGCCGGCCCGGAGCAGGGTGCGATCGAAAACGGTATGCGCGAGAACCGGCCCCTGCCATGAACCCGAGGGCATATTGAAACGCCAAGGCTCTATGCCGCGCTGCCAGCTCGAATGCACAAACGTGAGATCGTTATCCTTGCGTGCAAAGACGAAGAGCCCGCTTCTCATGCCTTCGAGGGCCTCATTCTGCGGGCTGTCGTAATAGCTGTCTTCATCGACTTTGCCCCGCTCGCAGCGTGCGACGGCATCGGGCCGCGGAAGCTGTTTTGCGATTTTCGCCTGCCCATCATTTCCGGTTGTCCCGCTCCAGATAACGCTTCCCCGGCAATCCCGCACGGTTACGGCGGCGTTGGCTACGGGTTCCGCCGTGTCAAGCGACGTCACCCATACATGGGAGGATTCGCGACCCCATTTAAAGTGCGCAGAAAGATTGGTCACGAGCGCTGCGGTCGGCACATATACCGGTTTCGGTTTTGCGAGGAGCGATGCGCCGAGAATCGAGCTTTCCATTTCGACAACATAGAAGCCCGGCTCCTTGAGCGGTATGCCGACCACCTCAAATGCCTTGGCGCCTCCCGGCTTGGGAAGACCGAACTCCTTCACCTCTTTCGCAGATTTCAGGATCGAGTTCTGGCGTCCGGCCGCTCCCACGGTTCTGAGCCATGCAATGATATGTGCTTCTTTCTCAGGATTGACCTTATGCAGTTTTCCCTTCAGCCCCTCAACGGTATCGGTCGCTTTCTGTTTCAGCGAGTCAGGCAGGATTTTCGCAATCGCCTCGCCCGCTGCCACCGCGCCCTTGATCACGCCGGACTTTGCTTTGTCAATGGCATCGGGCTTCTCCTCATCAACCGGCAGCACGCGGGTCTTGACTGTCGGTTCGAGGTTGCGCAGGGTAACCGGCAGCGCTGCATCGCCCTTCAGCTCCACGATGCCGAAGCGGGCCGGAAACTTGGCGAGCGGCGGGAAAGCATCGGTCTTTACCTGAAGAGGGTATCGATCCTGATTGATCAGGCTTCTGCCGGCATCATCCTTCAGATTTTTGGGGAGGTCCAGAACAAATGAGCTTTTTTCGGGAAAGGGTCCCAGGAAGGTAAGAGAGTCGACGAATTCGGGCGCCTTTTTTTCGGTCTGTCCATCACTGTCTTCGCTTGAAATCGCGGGTGCATATACGGTATTCCGTGGTCCCTTCAGAACGATCTTGCTGGCAGTCTCCCATGCAACCGGGCCGGTGAAGGTCAGGGTCATCGGCAGGAGCGGAATGCAGTTTGCCCCTTTCTTTTCCCGACTGCAGCTGAATTTTGCACTGAACGGCTCACGCGATTTGAACGGCAGTACCTGATCCTCGCTAGTCGCTATGCCGTTTGTGGTCCTGACGCCTGCTCCCCATACCAGTTTGACGACGGCGTTGCCCGGAAATCGCTGCTTCGCCTGAATCGCGAGCATCGGCGGGAGATCCTCATCCCTGATTTTTTTTGCGTCGACGCCGACAACACTGCGCTTGACGACGCGGGCGACATAGGAGCGAAACTGTGTTCCGTCGAGAATCGTCTTGCGTTCCTCCCCTTTGAGGATACGGATGCCGATCTTTTCATTGATTCCTTCCACTGAAAAATAGACATGGTCGAGCACCGACTGTTCCTCGGCATTGGCATCAAGGACCAGGATGAATACCTGGTCCTCCGCAATACGTTCGCGACCTTCGCGGGGATTGCTCATGCGGATTGCGGGCCCACCGGTCGAAAACGTAAAGCTGCGCTTTCCTTCCACAGGTTTCCCCGAAAGAGTCTTTGTATTGTCCTTGAGGACAAACGTACACGAGATGCCTGCCGGGAGATCCTCATCGAAGTCGTAGACCCAGTTGCGCGCATCTGCCCACCTGCCGCTGCCTTTTGCCGGGCAGGTGATTGCAAAGGGCTCGGTCAACCT
>JAAYUK010000136.1 GCA_012517735.1 Nitrospiraceae bacterium | reverse complement strand
TTCCCAGACCGATGAAGCCGAACTCCGCAGAGCCGGTGGTCTGGATGTGCAGCAGTGCGCCGAAGAGAAAACAGAGCCCGCCAAACAGATGGACGAGAAAATACCGCATGCCTGCGGCCGACGCCTGTCTCCCGCCGCCGAACCAGACCAGAAGGGTTCCTGCCACGGCCATGACTTCCCAGAACAGGAACAGAGAGAGCAGGTCGCCCGAAAAGACGGCTCCCACGGCTGCTCCTGCGTACAGTAACGCGATGCTGTGATGCGCGCGATCTTTCACGTGCAGTGAATAGATGACTGCTATCAGGGTGATGAGATGATAAATGGCGCCGAACACGATGCTCAGCCGGTCGAACCTGCCGAGAACAACCGGGATGTCGAGAAAGTGGAGCGTCCAGCGAACGCCTTCAGGCGTCAGCGCGAGATTCAGCCCTGCCAGCACGGGGATGCCGAGAAGAACGGCGGAACGGAGCGTTCCCTTCAGCACCAGGGCCAGAAGGGCGCCTGCCCAATAGATCAGGAATGGAGGGATGTCACTTATCGTCATAGTAATCCTCGCTCCTGCCGATCAGGGGGCGCACCAGATATTTGGCAATGACGATGAGCACCACAAAGGCGCTGAAGCCGTACAGCGCATAAAACAGCGGCAGATCTTCCCACGGGAAATAGCCGTGCTTTTCGATGAAAAACTCGAGCACGGCCGAAAGGGCAAGGAGCAGAATTCCGCCGCCCGCAAGCAGGCGGCCGGTTCCGGACTTCGGTGCTGTATTCTTCCTGTTCATTCCCGGAAACCTCCCGAACCGCGGTATTGGTCTGTCTTCCTGCACAAGATCATCGGAGCCGCCCTCCCAGGGCATCGGCAGAAACGATTTTGGCAAGATCGAGAACAAGAGACGGCATGAAAAAGAACACCACCGTCGCAAGTGCGGTCAGAACCAGCGGGATCACCATGAGCGCAGGCGCTTCATGAATCCTTCTCCTGACCGACGGGGAAGAGTCATGGCCCGGCGTGTGATGAGAGTCCGTTTCGGGCAGCGGGCTCCTGAAAAAGGCCCGGTAAACGATCGGCATGAAATAGCACGCGTTGAGAATCGTGCTCAGGGCAATGACCAGAAGAATCGGGAGCGCCGATGCCTCAAGCGTACCGATAGCGATATACCATTTGCTGAGAAATCCTCCAAACGGCGGGATGCCGATCATTGAGAACGCGCCGACAGCGAATGCCCCCATGGTGAACGGCATCTGCCTGCCAACGCCGTCGAGCTGGCTGATCTCCGTACGGTGCGTCGCAACGTAGATCGCTCCCGCGGCGAAAAACAGCGTGATCTTGCCGAATGCATGCAGGATGATCTGCGCAAAGCCGCCGATGATTGACGACGGGCTCAGCAGCGCAGCCCCCAGAACAATATAGGAAAGCTGGCTCACGGTCGAATAGGCAAGCCGCGCCTTGAGATTATCCTTCCGGAGGGCGATCACCGATGCGGCGAGGATGGTGAACGAGGCGACATATGCCAGCGGAATCCCGGCGCCGATCCGCATCAGCGTGTCCACCCCGAATATCTGAAGAATGACCTTGAATATCACAAACACTCCGGTCTTGACGACCGCCACGGCATGCAGAAGGGCGCTGACCGGCGTGGGCGCCACCATGGCCGCAGGCAGCCACGAGTGAAAGGGCATGACCGCGGCCTTTGCTATGCCGGCCACGAAGAGCATAAACACGATGGCAAGATATGCCGCCGAAACAGACGCCGGAAATATGCCGCCGTTGCGGAAATCGAGGGTTCCGGCGGCATGATAGGCGAGCAGGATCGCAAAGAGCTGAAACGCGATCGAAGTGCCGAGCAGATAGACGATGTACCGCCGTGCGCCGCGCAATGCCTCTGCGCTTTCCTTGTGAGCCACCAGCGGAAAGGTGCAGAGCGTGATGATTTCATAGAACACAAAGGTGGTAAACAGATTCCCCGAAAACGCGACGCCGGTCGCCGCGGACAGTGCAATGGCAAAACAGGTGAAATACCGTGTCTGGGCATGTTCGCGCAGGCTGCGCATATAGCTGATGGAATAGAACGAGGTCAGAATCCAGAGCAGCGAGGCGGTGGCCGCAAACCCGATCCCGAGCGCATCGACCCGGAAATGCATCGCAAGACCCGGCAGGACCGTGAAGAGCGGACACTCGATGATGTGTCCACGAACAATAGGCGGTATCAGCGACAGAACAAGAACGAATTTGAGGCAGGCCGCCCCGACGGTCCAGAACTCGCGCAGGTTGGGAGCTTTTCTGGAGCATGCGATGAGCAGCGACGCCGCCAGTGAAACCGACACCACATACAGGGGAATCGCCGACTGCAGGGGTTCCATTACCTGCCCCCCAGCAAAAGACGGGCAGCCGCTTCGGCATACCCGACCGTGGTCGATGCGCTTATGCCGAAAACAAGGCACAGTACGGCCAGCAGAAGCGCAGGAACCAGCATGCCGGTCGGTGCTTCATGCATTCGCTCCCGGGAAAGGCTGCCGGACGAGTGTCCATCCTCTGCCCTCCCGAAATAGATGCTTTCGATGATGCGCCCGAAATAAACGGCGGTCAGCAGCGAACTGACCAGAATGACCGGAACCAGATACCACAGGTCGGCCCTGAGCGCACCCAGCGCCAGATACCACTTGCTCACAAATCCCACGGTGAGCGGCACGCCCGCCATGGAGAGCCCGGCGACCGTAAACGCGGCCATGCTGAACGGCATTCTCCGTCCCATGCCGCGCAAACCCGCAATATCCTCAATGCCGGTCCGGTACAAAACGCAGCCCGCGATAAAAAACAGCGTTCCCTTCATGAGCGCATGATTCAGGATATGCACCAGACTTCCGGTCATTGCCGTTTCGTTGACAATGCTGGCGCCAAGCACAATATAGCCGATCTGGCCGACCGACGAATAGGCGAGCATGCGTTTGATATTGGTCTGGGCGATCGCCAGAACCGATCCGAGGATGATCGCTGCCGACGACAGCACAAGCAGTATGCTGGTAATGCTGACGACCTCAAGATCGAATTCAACCCGGAATACCGTGAACATGATTCGGAACAGCACATATGCGCCCACTTTTGTGGCAGTCGCCGCCATGACGGCACTTACGACCGATGGAGCATACGTATATGCATTCGGCAGCCAGACATGCAACGGAAACAGTGCCAGCTTCAGACTGATCCCGACGCTGAAAAACGCGAAGGCGGTCAGCACCACCTTCGAATGATAGAGAGCAGGCAGCCGTTCGCGCAAATCAGCCATGTTGAGAGAACCGGTCACCATGTAGAGATAGCCGATGCCGATCAGGATGAAGGTCGCGGCAATGGTTCCGAGGATCAGGTAATTGTAGCTGGCAAGCAGGGCTTCCCGCTTTCTGCTGGCAGCGATGAGCGCATATCCGGCAAGCGACGAAATTTCGAGAAAGACGTACAGGTTGAATATGTCGCCGGTAATGACGATGCCGAGAAGCCCCGCGAGAAAAAGCAGGAAAATCGAATAAAATGCGGGAATGCGGACCGGCTCGATCTCGGCGACGACGCTTTTGCGCGCATAGAGCGTTGCCAGAAATCCGATAAAGGCGATGGTGACCAGGACAAACGAGTTCAGCTCGTCGATCACATATTCGATTCCCCACGGCGGCTCCCACCCCCCCAGGCGATAGCTGATTTTTCCGTTGGTCTGGACCCGGAACAGCAGCAGCCCTGAGAGCAGAAAACTGACATGGGTGGCGGCAAAAGCGACATGCCAGCAAAAACGGTTTCGCAACATGCCGACCAGTGGAACGAGTACCGCGCTGAGCAGCGGAACAAGAATAACCAAGACAGGAGCATGTTCCTTGATCATTCAGGCTTCCCGGGCGGGACAGCAGACCCGTTTTTCTGGATTCTCAGGATTTCATCTTCTTCCATGGTTCCGAATTCCCGGTAGATGAGGATGATCAGGGCAAGCGCAACCGCGGTGGTACTCACCGAGACGACAATTGCCGTCAGGATGAGTACATGCGGGACCGGATTGTCATAGAGCACTGTCCGGTCCCAGAGGATCGGCGCCGTCCCCTCCCTGACTTTTGCGATCGAGATATAAAAGAGGAAAACCGCGGTCTGGAAGACGTTCATGCCGATAATTTTCTTGATCAGATTGCCTTTTGCGATCATCGCATAAAAGCCGATCATCATCAGCGCCACATAGATCCAGTAATTGTACTTTCCGGCGATGAACTCCATTACTTGAGCTCCCGTCCGATCAGAAAATAGAGAGTGATCATGACCCCGGCAACAGTAATGCCCACCCCGAGCTCGATGACAAAAATCGCGAGATGGCCGGCAAGCTGCGGGGAACTGAACGGCAGCGCCGCGTACTCGAGATAATGTCCTCCCGCCGCCATGCAGACAAAGCCGACCGTTGCATAGACGAGTACGCCGGCAGCGCTCAGCAGGTCGCTGGTAATCCGGGAAATCCTCTTCCTGCCCTCGTTCATGCCGAACGTGATCACATACAGAATGAACCCTGCGCCGAGAATGACTCCTCCCTGGAATCCCCCGCCGGGACCGATATCGCCATGCGCGATCACGTAGAATGCGAACAGCTGGATAAACGGCACCAGCAGTTTTGTCATCGCCCGCTTTATCACGTGTTCATACGCTGAGCGTTCGCTCATATCGCAGCCCCCCTCCGGACGGCAACGGTCAGCGCAGACTCCGCGCACCCCCTCATATTTTCCTCCGCAGCAGCAGAATCACGCAGATGCCCGCGCCGAAAATCACTGTCGTCTCCCCGAGGGTATCATAGCCGCGGTAGCTGGCGAGCACAGCGGTAACCACATTCGGAACGCCGACCTCTTCATAGGATTTTTCCAGGTAGCGGGGGGCCACGTGGCTGTGGGCAGGAGCGCCCGGGTCCCCATAGGTAGGCATGTCGAGCGTTCCGTACAACAGGACGGCACTCGTCAGGAGGATAACCGTTCCGTAAATGAGCAGATTGGCCGGCGGCACACACTGCTTTGTTTCCATGCGCCGCGTCCGGCTGAGTGCAGCGATCAGGAGGATCGTCGTGATCCCTGCGCCGACCGATGCTTCCGTAAAGGCGACGTCCACCGCATTCAGGCGCGTCCAGACGACCGCCATGATGAAGCTGTAAATGCCGAGCAGCATGATCGAACTGAGCAGATCCCGCATCTGGATGGCGGCAACAGCGCACACCACCAGAAAAAACAGCAGCGCAAAGTCGATCATGAGCGGCCCCCCTCTTTGTCCTTCCAGGGTTCAACTCCGGCAAGATAGGCGGCCTTTGCGATCGAGTGCGATGCTGCGGGATTCACGATAAAAATGAGCACAATGATCATGAAAAGCTTCAGACTCACCACGCTCACCCCCTCATGAATCATGAGGCCGGAGAGAATGAGCGCCTGCCCCAGCGTATCCGATTTGCCAGCCGGATGCAGACGGGTGTAGAAATCCGGGAAACGCACGACCCCGATGGACGCGACAACCACAAAAAAACAACCCACCCCCAGAAAGGCGCCGACGATTATTTCCCTGATTTCCATGGCAATGCCCCGCTAGTCCAGACGGCCCTTTTCCCGGTACTTCAGGAACGCGAGGGTCGAAATATAATTCATCAGCGCATACACCAAGGCGATGTCGAGAAAATGCGGCCGTTTGTATATGAAGCCGATCAGCGCCAGCAGAACGACGGTCTTGGTGCCGATCATGTTGACCGCAAGCGCCCGGTCATATACCCGCGGCCCCTTGATGGCCCGATACAGCACCAGCACCGCGGCAAGGGTAATGACCGTTGCTGCGGCATCAAACATCGTCACCGCCCTCAATTCTTTTTACCCGCTCGATCATGCCTCCCATGAGCACGCCCTCGGCAGCCTCACGGGTGACGGCATGGATGATGAATTCGTGTTTGTTTACTTCAATGGTTATCGTGCCGGGGGTCAGGGTTATTGAATTTGCCAGCAGCACCATCGCCATTTCGGTCCGGTAGATATTTTTGATCCTGATGATCGTCGGGGAAATCGGCATGCCAGGATGCAGGGTCCGCCGGGCAACATCAATATTGGAGAGCACAATCTGCCACATCAACCAGGGAACATAAGCAAAAAAACGGAACAGCCTGATGACGCCCGTTCTGACGTCGGCCTGTCCGATGAACAGGTCGTGCGAAAGATATGCAACCAGAAGACTTGAAGCAACGCCGGAGATGAGATACAACGGCTCAAACTGCCAGGAAAGCGCTATCCAGAACAGAAACATAATGAGCGCCGTCAACAGAAAACTCATATCTCCTCCGGGAATCAGACCGGGCAATCCGGCGTACGGCTCATTGCGGGCAGGGATCGGCCGACGCGCACGCCCTGCGGGTCCGAGCCATCATCCTGCTGCCGAAGCCATCAAGCACCTGAGACAAAGGCACGGTTCAGGGCAGGCCCGAAAACTGCCTGCCCTGAGGGTGCATTATTATTGCAACAACATCCCGGTTTAATCAATGCCGCCGGGAACGCGGCATTCGGCAATCGAACTGTTCACGGACCGGCAGTGACCTCGGCCTTTTTGATCCTGATCACCGCCTGCTCACGCACGGGAGGAGCGGATACGCAAAACGACGAGAGGGGAAACGTTTCTCTTCCGCCGAGATGCTCCCGTCCGTCGATGACCACGTTGACCGTATTGTTGGCTCCGTAAACGACATTCCGGTGCAAGACAATGGACTCCCCTCTGGCGTCTTTCCCGGCAAGCCGGAAATCGTCAAGCGTCCGGTCAGACGCAATGACCGCCAGCAGGGAGGAGCGGTTCCGGAGTTCGTACGGCGCATCCAGACGAACACAGCATTCCGCGGGAGTATCGTTTCCCCTGGTCTCCACGACCAGAACGCCATCCGGGGCAATCGAACATCCCTGCCGCCCCGCTTCATGCGGCTCAACCTTTCCGGCCAGAAGCGAATGGGCGACCGGAGGAGCCTTTCCGGTCGGCGGAGGCGGGAACAGGACATCCCATTGGGTAATCAGTGCCACTGCGAGAAAGGTAAGAACGCCGGTAATGCCGACCGCAGTCTGCCTTCCGGGCGTTTTTTCCTGATAAGGCCGCATCGTTACCTCCACCGTTCTGTTCTGCTGATGCCCCAACGGATGCGCCAGCATGCCTGACCCCTCGACCGCCTACTCGTCGGGAAGAAATCCGTGATGCTTCATCTTCGTGCGCAGCTGTTTGCGGGAAATGCCGAGGATGTCGGCAGCTTTTGTCTGGTTCCAGTCGGTCTTTTCAAGTGCCCGCTGCAGCAGGTTGCGCTCCGTCTCGAGCAGATTGAGCCCATGGCCCGGAGCAGCGGATGCTGACGGAAGGTTTCTGATCGACCGGGGGAAATATGCCGGAGAGATCGTCGCCGCCGGGCAGAGCACGACAGCACGCTCAACCGCATTCTCAAGCTCCCGTACATTGCCGGGCCAGTCGTAGGCAAGGAGGGCTTCCACGGCTTCACTGTCAAAGGACAGGATCTGTTTGCTGTTCAGCGCAGCGTATTTTTCAAGAAAATGCATGGCGAGGAGCGGAATATCCTCGCGCCGGTCCCGGAGCGGCGGCATGGTGATGCGCACAACGTTCAGCCGGAAAAACAGGTCTTCACGGAACGCGCCTTTCCGGATCTCCTCTTCAAGAATACGGTTGGTTGCCGCGAGAATCCGGACATCAACCTTGATATGTGTGGTCCCGCCGACCCGCAAGAATTCACGTTCCTGTAAAAAACGAAGCAGCTTTTTCTGGATCGGCAGGGTCAGCTCTCCCACCTCATCCAGAAACACCGTCCCGCCGTTCGCGCTTTCGATCTGACCGATCTTCCGCTCGACCGCACCGGTAAAGGACCCTTTTTCGTGCCCGAAGAGTTCACTCTCCAGCAACTGTTCGGAAAGAGCGGTGCAATCGATCGGGACAAATCGCTGGTCAGCACGGCCGGAGGCGCGGTGTATCGCCCGGGCAATGAGTTCCTTGCCGGTGCCGCTCTCGCCCTGAATGAGCACATTTGAATTGGAACGGGCGACGGTCTCCACGAGGGCGAAAACCTCCTGCATCGCCCTGCTGCTCCCAACAATATTGCTGAAACGGTCCCGCTGCTGAAGCTCTTCCCGGAGCATCCGGTTCTCCTGCACCAGCCGGCGCTTGATGACCGCTTCCCTGAGGACCGTGAGCAGTTCATCCGGGTTAACCGGCTTGGCAATATAGCTGAACGCTCCCCGCTTCATCGCCTCGACCGCCCTGCCGATGGTTCCATACGCAGTGACCATGACGACGGGAACCTCGGGACATGCCTCCTGCAGGGCATGCAGCAGTTCACCCCCGCTCATGCCCGGCAGCCTGAAATCGGTCACCACGACATCAAACGGTTGTTTCTGGGCGCGGTCGAGCGCCTCTTCCGCAGTCCTGGCCATGGTCACGCCATAGCCGGCACT
>JAAYUK010000135.1 GCA_012517735.1 Nitrospiraceae bacterium | reverse complement strand
CCGCAAATTCTTCAGACCACCGTGTTCGTTGATCATCCGAACCCGTTGGCCTCGCGCTCCAAACGCATCCCGAAGCTGTTGAGCAAACGCTTGATTGAAAACAAATTCGCTGGTTCCCCGCGCACTCATCGCGCCCGGATGAGCCCTTGTGTGGCCAACGTCGATGGCAACCGAAGGATATTGGCTCACAGATCCGGCATAACCAGGAAAGGTGCCGACGAGCAACAGGGCACTGAAAAATCCGATCTGCAATAGCACAAGTCTGCCCATTCTTTTCCTGTCTATGGGTAAAAAGAGAGAGCATATTTCCAAGCAAAAACGACGTCGCCTGCCGGGAGCGGCAGAGACGACGTCGTTTTTGTATCTCATAGATTCTGCTTCAGCTGTTCGTCTATCTGACCCTCATCGGGTTGGTATATCGCAGTTCCTCGCGGGCTTTTTTATCATCCGGCCGGTCCTTGAATCGTTTGTATTCCGCATTGGCATTGTCGTACTGATATACCAGAGACTTGCGCTCCATAATGACCGCCTCAAGGCTGTCCGCAGCCTCCTGAAGCTGCTTCAGCTGCGCCCCGGCAAGATCGCTTCCGCCTTTCTGGAGCAATACCTGCATCTCGGTGGCCAACGGCTTTCCTTTTGCCTCAATGCCCTGAAGCCGCTCATACATATGAAAACACCGATCGCAGTCAGACGGCGCGGGCAACACCGCAGGACGGCTCTGCCAGATCGCCAGAAGATCTTTTGCCTTATCGATAATGCCAACCTCCGCCGCACCTGATTCCATTGGGGCGCCGGGAACGAGCATCAGCACCGCAACCGCAATCAACAAAAAACCATTGAGCAACCGCATAAAACCTCCTGACTATAGGGAGCACCGTATTTACACCTGATTAATGATACACTGCCGGGGCGTCACCTGCCAAGATGAAATCACCACCACGTCCACAAGCTTGATCCCGGCAGAATACCGTTGAAATACTATTTCCTGAGTTCCGCAATCGCCTTTTCCATGTCGTCAGGCAGAGGGCTGGTGAATTCGAGATATTCACCGGTTATGGGGTGAGTAAACCCGAGGATTTCGGCATGAAGCATCTGGCGATGAAATGCAATCTTTCTCCGGCCGCGCTCGAGCAGGGTTTTTCGGCCGTACACTTCGTCGCCGAGCACCGGATGGCCGATAGCTGCAAAATGCACACGGATCTGGTGCGTACGCCCGGTCCCGAGTTTTGCTTCGATCAGGGTAGCGTCCTGAAACCGCTCCAGTACGCGCCAGCGGGTAACCGCTTCCTTACCGATCCGGGATCGGGTCGACATCTTCTTGCGATCAGCCGTGGAGCGGCCGATGTCGAGCGCAATCTCGCCAGTTTCACCCTTCACCGGATTGAACACCAGCGTGCGGTACCGGCGGTTGATTGTGCGCTCCCGGAACTGCTCGACCAGATGATAATAGGCGGTATCGTCAAGCGCAACGACCATGACGCCGGAGGTATCCTTGTCGAGCCGGTGCACCACGCCCGGTCGCAACGGCCCGCCGACCGTGGCAAGTTTAGGGCAGGAGTAGGCAAGGGCATTCATGAGGGTTCCGCTCCGGTGTCCGGCAGCCGGGTAAACGACCAGACCGGCAGGCTTATCGACAACAACAAGCGCGTCATCCCGATAGAGAATCGGCACGTCAATCGGTTCGGGAATCAGAACTCCGTCGTTGCCCCCAGCTTCGGGCTCAACCATCGAGACACGATCATGGGGCCTGATCCGATAGTTAGCAGCAGATTGGACACCATTGAGCAGAATCTCTCCCTGCTGGATTGCCTTTTGGGCCTGCGACCGGGTAATACCGAACAACCGTGCAGACAACACATCCAGCCGTTCGTTTATATCCTCCGGCGAAACGACTTCTTCTCTCATAATCCTCGTTTCTCTGCGCATCGTAAAGAGTGATGCGTCATCAGTAAAAACCACCTGCCGGACATTTCCGCTCTTGCCTTTACCGATAACCCATCACGCATTACCCACCACTATCTTTTACTTCCCAGCCGCCTCTGCTTTGAATTTAGTATAGCAGAGTGCTAGAATGTAGACTTAATGGAAACCCGTATTTCGGGCCGGTTCTCATCATCTCACTTTAGTCTGGAGCAGCCACCGTGAAGCTCAATGAACTGACAATTACCGAACTCCGCACCCTGCTCGACAATCGCGAGGTATCGGCGCAGGACGTTCTCCGGGACGTTCAGGGCCGCATCGACGAGGTTGAGGAACAGGTCAAGGCTTATGTCACCGTTACCCGTGACGAAGCGCTGACCATGGCGAAACAGGCGGACGAGACGCTTGCCGCACAGAAAGGCAGCCTCCTGACCGGCATCCCGATCGCCGTGAAGGACAACATGTGTACGAAAGGGATTCGCACGACCTGTTCGTCGAAGATACTCGCAAACTTTATCCCGCCATACGAGAGTACGGTCACGGCAAAACTGCTGGACCAGAAGTATGTGCTGACCGGCAAAACGAATCTCGACGAGTTTGCGATGGGTTCATCCACCGAAAACTCCGGTTTTCATACCTCGCGCAACCCCTGGAACCTTCAGTGCGTTCCGGGCGGCAGCAGCGGCGGTTCAGCGGCAGCGGTTGCTGCAAATGAGTGCATTGCCGCACTCGGCTCCGATACCGGCGGCTCGATCCGTCAGCCCGCAGCGCTCTGCGGCGTTGTCGGACTGAAGCCGACGTATGGACTGGTTTCACGCTACGGACTGGTGGCATTCGCCTCATCGCTCGACCAGATAGGGCCGATCACCAAAAATGTGAGGGATGCAGCACTTCTGCTGAACCTGATTGCAGGGCACGACCCGCTCGACTCTACCTCAGCACCGGTCGATGTGCCGGACTATGCACCATATCTTGGAAAAGAGATCAAAGGGCTGAAAGTCGGCATTCCAAAAGAATACTTCATCGACGGCATGCACCCGGAAATCGATCAGTCGGTCCGGGATGCGATCAGGCAGCTGGAATCGCTCGGAGCCGTTCCGGTCGAAGTCTCTTTGCCGCATACCGGCTATGCGGTTGCCACATATTACATACTTGCAACGTCCGAGGCGTCGTCCAACCTCGGCCGCTATGACGGGGTGCGATACGGTCACCGTGCCAAAAGCAAGGACCTGATTGACATGTACATGCAGTCACGCTCCGAAGGCTTCGGGCCTGAAGTAAAACGCCGCATCATGCTCGGCACCTATGCGCTTTCCGCCGGGTACTACGACGCTTACTACAAAAAAGGTCAACAGGTGCGTACCCTCATCAAGCAGGACTTTGAAAAGGCTTTTGAGCAGTGCGACGTGATTGCAACACCAACTTCGCCGAGTCCGGCTTTCGGCATCGGAGAGAAGGCGACCGACCCGCTCCAGATGTACTTGTCCGACATCTTCACCATCTCGGTGAATCTTGCGGGCGTGCCGGCGATCTCCCTGCCGTGCGGCTTTACCGGCGACAATCTGCCGATCGGCCTGCAGATTATCGGCAAAAGCTTTGACGAGGCGACGGTTCTCCAGGCGGCCTATGCCTTTGAACAGTCCACATCCTGGCACACAAGGAGGGCCTCCCTGTGAGTACGAAATACGAAGCAGTCATCGGGCTTGAAGTCCATGCCCAGATGAAGACCGCCACAAAAATATTCTGCGGCTGCCCGACCACCTTCGGGGCTGAACCGAACAGCCAGACCTGCCCGGTCTGCTGCGGCATGCCGGGCGTGCTTCCGGTATTGAACAGAAAAGCGCTGGAGTTCGCCGTCAAAACCGGGCTTGCGCTCAACTGCCGCATCTCTCCATACAGCCGGTTTGCACGAAAAAACTATTTCTACCCTGACCTGCCGAAGGCATATCAGATCAGCCAGTACGAACTGCCGATCTGCGAAGGCGGCTGGGTGGATATTATGGTCGATGGCCAGACAAAGCGTATCGGCCTCACCCGTATTCATATGGAAGAAGACGCCGGCAAGAATATTCATGAAGGCACAGCATACAGCTTTGTTGACTTGAACCGTGCAGGAACGCCGCTCATGGAAATTGTCTCCGAACCCGATCTCAGAAGCCCGCAGGAAGCCGCAGCATATATGCGCAAACTGAGAACCATTCTCCGGTATCTCGGCGTGTGCGACGGCAATATGGAGGAGGGTTCTTTACGGTGCGACGCGAACGTCTCGGTGCGTCCGGCCGGGCAGAAAGAGTTTGGCACCCGTGCTGAACTCAAGAACATCAACTCGTTCCGTTTTGTCGAGAAAGCGATCGAATATGAAATCGCCCGTCAGATCCGGGTGCTTGAAGAAGGCGGCAAGGTAATACAGGAAACCCGCCTCTGGGACTCTGCTGCAGGGGTTACCCAATCGATGCGGTCCAAGGAAGAGGCTCATGATTACCGCTATTTCCCGGATCCGGATCTGACGCCGATCATTGTAGACCGGAGCTGGGTTGATACGCTCAAGGCATCGCTCCCCGAGCTTCCCGATGCAAAACAGGAGCGATACAAGACCGTGTTTGGCCTGCCTGAAGCTGATGCAGAGCAGCTGACAGCAGAACTGCCTGTTGCTACCTGGTTCGAACAGGTTGTCGGCGCCGGAGCTCAACCCAAGGCTGCGGCAAACTGGATGATGACCGAGCTGATGAAGTACCTGAACGATGACAACCGGACGATTGACGACTGCCCGATCCAGCCGGCTCAGTTGGCAGGCCTGCTGACGCTGATCGATAAGGGAACCATCAGCGGCAAAATCGCCAAGACCGTTTTTGAGGAAATGTATGCGACCGGCAAGGATGCCGCTGCGATTGTGAAGGAAAAAGGGCTGGTGCAGATCAGCGACTCCGGGGCGATCGAACAGGCGCTTGACGAAATACTGGCAAGGCATCCGGCTGAACTCGAACGACTCAAGGCGGGTGATGAGAAGCTCGTCGGCTTCTTCGTCGGCCAGCTCATGAAAGCAATGAGGGGCAAGGCGAACCCCCAGATTGCGAATGAGCTGTTGCGGAAAAAACTCAATTGACGTTTGCAGGGAGCGCAGCGGTATCTTGCATTCTGGACTCCCCGCGCAGCAGAATAGAAAGAACAGGTTATCGCACCAGCTTCGTCGTGTCATCGGCATTAGTCGTGACTGAAAGGAGTTACCCATGAAGTCGCCGTTCACCGTTATCTTCGTTGCCGTTCTGGCATGTTCGCTCCTGTTTGTTGCTTCGGTGCTCGCTGTCGGACCCGGCAAAGTTATGGAATGGGATCCCGCCGGCAGTCCCGGGAAAGTCTCCATCGACGGCAAGGTGCATGCTGACAGGGGAGTCAAATGCATGGAGTGCCATACCAAAATCTGGCCGATGAAAAAGGGAACTGAAATGAAAATGGCTGATATGGATGCTGGCAAGTACTGTGGTGTCTGTCATACAGGTGAGAAAGCGTTCTCGACGAAGGACCAGGCCAACTGTACCAAGTGCCATCAATCCCAGAAATAAAACGGCGTATTACATCCCGCGATAAAGGAGGTGAATGGAATGAAGAAGATCGTAGCTATCGTTGTAGCGGTAATCTTTGCGCTCGGCATGGTCTCCATGGCCTTTGCAGGCACTGAAAAATGCGACAAGTGTCACAAGGGAGACAAGGCT
>JAAYUK010000134.1 GCA_012517735.1 Nitrospiraceae bacterium | reverse complement strand
TTTCTGCTCCGCACAACCAGCCAGCCGCTGGCTGACGACAAGTACGCAATGTTCGGCAAGACACTCCTTTCTGTTGCAGGCCTGTTTCGCGGCGGAAGACTGTTCTGGTCTTCTGCCAGCAGACTCGGCCTGCTCACAATCATCATGAAACTCTTCTTTTGCCCCCTGATGATCTCGTGGGCGATTACCGGTGCGACAGCTGTATCGAAATTTCCTGATACACTGTCGTGGAATATCCTCAGCGTTTCGTTCTACCTGACGCAGATTTTTCTGCTGATCGACACGTCGATATTCGCCTTCGGTTATCTTGTCGAGTCGAATGCCCTGAAGAGTGAAATCAGAAGCATCGAGCCGACACTGCTCGGCTGGGTGGTTTGTCTGGTATGCTATCCGCCGTTCAATTCCTTTGCCTTCAGGCCGTTTGAATGCATTGATTTCAGAGTCACCTCGGCATATCCTGCCCAGATATATGTCGCTGCTTCGGTCCTGATGACCGCACTTTGGGGCGTCTTTGCCTGGGCATCGGTAGCGCTTGGGTTCAAGGCTTCAAACCTGACCAATCGCGGGATTGTGGCAAAAGGCCCCTATCGCTTCTCCCGGCATCCGGCCTATACCGCGAAGCTCATGATCTGGTTTATTCAGTTCCTCGTTTTCGGCCAGCTCACCCTTGGCCTGTTCATAGCCTTTCTTGTCGTCTACGGGATGCGTGCCTGGACGGAAGAGCGTCATCTGGCGCGCGATCCTGCGTATCAGGCATACCAGAAACAGGTCCGCTGGAAATGCCTGCCAGGCGTTTTCTGACCGGCTCGTGTGCTAGAATAAACGGTATTATTCACCGTACCGGAGGTCCTCATGCAGGAGACGAAGATCACGCTTTCTGAAAAAGAAATACCCCGCCAGTGGTACAACATCATGGCGGACATGCCGAATCTGCCGAAGCCGCCGCTCCATCCGGCTACACAACAGCCCATAAAGCCCGAAGATCTGACACCCATTTTCCCGATGGCGCTCATCGAACAGGAAGTCTCCTCCCAGCGATGGATCGACATTCCGGAAGACGTCCTCGACATCTATACGCTCTGGCGGCCGTCACCCCTGTTCCGTGCACGCCGCCTGGAAAAGATGCTCGGCACTCCCGCCCGCATTTACTACAAATACGAAGGCGTCAGCCCTGCCGGCAGCCACAAGCCGAACACGGCGGTGCCGCAGGCATATTACAACAAGCAGGCCGGCATCAAGCGCATCGCCACCGAAACAGGGGCCGGGCAGTGGGGTTCTTCCATGGCGCTTGCAGGATGCATGTTCGGCCTTGAAGTGACGGTATACATGGTTAAAGTCAGTTTCAACCAAAAACCGTACCGCCGCATGGCGATGGAGACATGGGGAGCGACTGTTCACCCAAGCCCTTCGACGGTAACCAACTCCGGACGGAAGATTCTTGAAGTCGATCCCGAAAATCAGGGCAGCCTCGGCATAGCGATATCCGAAGCGGTCGAAGATGCTGCTACCCGTTCCGATACGAATTATGCGCTCGGCTCGGTATTGAACCACGTCGTGCTGCATCAGACGGTTGTCGGCCAGGAGGCGAAAAAGCAGCTTGCTCTGGTGGATGATTATCCGGATATCGTGATCGCCTGCTGCGGCGGCGGCAGCAACTTCGGCGGCATTGCATTCCCGTTCGTTGCCGACAAAATTGCCGGAAAGCAGCTCCGTGCCATTGCGGTCGAACCGTCCTCCTGCCCGACGCTGACCAAAGGCGATTTCCGCTACGACTTCGGTGATACTGCGGGACTCACCCCGCTCATGATGCAGTACACGCTCGGTCACGATTTCATGCCTCCCGGCATCCATGCCGGCGGCCTCCGGTATCATGGCGATTCATCGCTCGTCTCGCAGCTCTATCATGACGGTATCATCGAGGCAAAATCCTACGGCCAGACCTCATGCTTTGAGGCTGCGCTCATGTTTGCGAAATCCGAAGCGATCATTCCCGCGCCGGAAAGTTCGCACGCCATTCGCGCTGCGATTGACGAGGCCCTGCTTGCGAAAGAAGAAGGCAAAGAGAAAACCATCCTCTTCTGCCTCAGCGGCCATGGGTATCTTGATCTTGCAGCATATGACGACTACCTTAACGGCAAGCTCTCAGACTTCGAGTATCCTGACGAGCTGATTCGCGAATCGCTGAGCAGGTTGCCAAAGATCGATTAAATGCTCCGCATAAAGATCTGCGGAATCACCAATGCCGAGGATGCAACGGCTGCCGTCGAATACGGCGCCGATGCCCTCGGCTTTGTTTTTTATCAGAAAAGCCCGCGAAATGTTTCGCCCGAAACCGCACGATCAATCATCGCATCGCTGCCGCCTTTGATCACAACCGTCGGCGTGTTTGTGAATGAGACGGTTGAGACGATCAACCGCATCAAAACTGAAGCCGGCCTCGATATGGTCCAGCTGCATGGCGAAGAGCCTCCGTCAGTCTGCACTGCATGGCCGCGGGTTATCAAAGCGCTCCGCGTGTCTGCGCTCTCTGATCTTGATGCCCTGGCATCCTATGATGCCTCGGCTTTTCTGCTTGACGCATACTCGCCGGTCGAATACGGCGGAACCGGACAGGTGTTCAACTGGGATATTGCGATAGAAGCCAAGCGCTATGGCAGAATCATTCTCGCCGGAGGGTTGACGCCGGACAATGTTGCCCTGGCGGTTGAGCTTGTCCGGCCATACGGAATTGATGTCAGCAGCGGCGTGGAAAAAGAAAAGGGCAAGAAAGACCTCAATAAACTGCGGCTCTTCATCAAACGGGCGCGAGCTGCAAGGCAATAGCCAAATACCTTATTTTTTCTTCTTCGCCTTTGCCTTCTGTTTTCCCCGCGCAGTCGCAGTAACAATCGTCTTCACATTGCCGCGCGGATTGAAATCGCCGACAACTTCGAGGAATCTCGGCTTGAGCGCCTTCTCAAGCTCCGTGCAGATCAGATTGGTCACCGCTTCATGCGAGATATGCTTCTCGCGGAACGAGTTGAGCCAGAGCTTGAGCGCCTTGAGCTCAACAATATACTTGTCCGGCACATAGAGGATATCGATCGTCGCAAAATCCGGGTATCCTGACCGGGGACAGAGACAGGTGAACTCGGCAAAGCTGATTGCTATTTCATAATCCCGCTCCGGATTCGGGTTCGGCCAGATTTCGAGTTGTGCACCTTTTACTGCCTTTTCTCCGTACTTCATGACTGCGCCTCCGTTGATGTATCCCGCTTCTCTTCATCCGCAAACTGCATTGCATGCAGCTCCCGGTACAGGCCGTCCTGCGCCAGCAGCTCCTCATGCGTTCCCTGCTGCACAATACTGCCCTGGCTCATGACCACAATACGGTTTGCCTTCTGCACGGTCGAAAGCCGATGAGCAATAACAATCGTGGTGCGGCCGATCATCAGATTCTCGAGTGCAGCCTGCACCATCCGCTCCGATTCGGTGTCGAGTGACGAAGTCGCCTCATCGAGGATCAGGATTGACGGATTGCGCAGAATGGCCCGCGCGATGGTCAGACGCTGCTTCTGCCCCCCGGAAAGCCGCGCTCCACGCTCACCGATCATGGTGTCGTACCCTTCCGGAAGCTCCATGATAAAATCATGCGCAAAGGCGGCTGTAGCTGCGGCAATCACCTCATCGTCGGTCGCTTCAGGCCGGCCGTAGCGGATGTTGGCCTTGATCGTATCATCAAAAAGCACGACCTCCTGCGTCACCAGCCCCAAGTGTGAACGGAGACAGAAGACCGACAGGTCACGCATGTCGGTGCCGTCAATGGCTATGGTTCCATCCGTCGGATGCCAGAATCCGCCGATAATATCAACAAGCGTGCTCTTGCCGGCTCCGCTGTGGCCGACAACAGCAACGATCTCTCCCGGCCTGATGGTGAGATTGATATGCCTGAGTGCCGCCTCCCTGGCCGACGGATAGGTAAAAGAAACGTCGGAGAGAACGATTTCCCCTTGTATGCTCTTCTCAATGCCGCCGGACGGCTCATCCTGCACCTGCAGGATTTCGCGAATGCGTTCGATCACCGGCCGCGACTGCTGGAAGTTGTTGTAGACCTTGCTCATCCGCTTCAGCGGCGTATAGACGAGCATGATCGCAACAAGGAACGAGACGAAATCGCCCGGGGTCATCCTGTCCTGGGCAATCAGCGAAAAAGCGTAGTATGCGGTTGCGGCAAGACCGAGCCCGCCCAGTACGTCGGCAAGAAATCGGGACATTTCATCGATGCGCACTTCGCGCATGGTGTTCCGGTAATGCTCCTGAAGCGCATCGCGGTTTCGCTCGGCCATGGTGCGCTCCATGGTAAACGCCTTGATGATCTTCATCCCCTGCAGGGTCTCGTGGAGGATAATGGTGACGCGGGAGATCATCTTGCGCGTCGCCATGCTCGTCTTCTTCATCAGTTTGCCGAGCTTGCCGATACTCAGCACAATGAGCGGCAGAACAACAAAGGCGAGCAGCGCCATATCCCAGCGGCGAACAACCGCCACGACAATCAGGACAATGGCAGTGCCGCCTTCGACAAAGAAGTCGCGGATGGTATATGCCATCGTGTTATGGAGCACGCTCAGATCGTTCAGCAGTTTGGAAATGAGCGAACCGCTGGACGCGCTGATCATATAGGACGACGGCATCCGCAGCAATTTGCGGTAAATATCGTCGCGGAGCATCTTGACCATCTTGGCGCCGATGGAACTCATGAGATAGTTCGTAGCAAACGTGAAGCCGCCGCGCAGGGTAAACAGCACCAGGATACCGAGCGGCAGGAGATACTGCATGGACATGTCCTTGCCGATCAGGAAAAGATCGACGACCGGTTTGGCGGCCCAGGCGATGAGGCCATTGCTGGCGGACAGGAGCGCACCCGCTATGACCGCGGCGACGAACCTTCCGAAATGAGGCTTTGACAGCTCCCAGTAGATGTTCATGTCGTACCGCAACGCAGACCGGAATCTGCGGGAGAACACCTCCTCTGCGGTCGGATGCGGCGTCTGTCGTGGTATGGTATCGGTCTGCATGGTAGCCCTCAAGAGGAATAGTTTACCATACCGGGGAAGGTCCTTGAGCGGGATGCCTCGCGGCAACCAAAAGCTGATCCAGCCTGCGGACGCGGTGATCCGTCGCTTCTTGGTATAATGAACTGGTTATCACGATTACAAACCCTACAGCTGCCTGCACCACGCCTGGATCACAAGAGTGGTGCGAGAAGGAGCAACAATGAATAAACGGATTCTGGTTACCGGCGGTGCGGGATTCCTCGGATCGCATCTCTGCGAGCGGCTGCTCGACGCAGGACACGAGGTGCTCTGCGTGGACAATTATTACACCGGCAGGAGATCCTCAATCGCGCATCTTCTGGACAATCCCCGCTTCGAGATCATGCGTCACGATATCTGTTTTCCGCTCTATGTGGAGGTCGACGAAATATTCAACCTTGCCTGCCCCGCCTCCCCCATACATTACCAGTTCGATCCCGTCCAGACCACCAAGACGTCGGTGCATGGCAGCATCAATATGCTCGGACTGGCAAAACGGACCAAGGCAAAGATATTCCTCGCGTCGACCAGTGAAGTCTACGGTGACCCTTCCGTGCATCCCCAGCCCGAAAGCTACTGGGGCAACGTGAATCCGATCGGCCCGCGGGCATGCTATGACGAAGGCAAGCGCTGTGCCGAAACCCTTTTCTTCGACTATCACCGGCAGCACGGACTGAAAATAAAGGTCGCCCGCATCTTCAACACCTACGGACCGCGGATGCATCCGAACGACGGCCGCGTTGTGAGCAATTTCATTGTGCAGGCGCTGAAAAACGAAGACATCACGATCTACGGCGACGGAAGCCAGACACGAAGTTTCTGCTATGTTGACGATATGGTCTCCGCGTTCATTGCGCTGATGAACAGCGGCGATGAAATGACCGGTCCGGTGAACCTCGGCAATCCCGATGAGTTCAGCATCCTTGAACTCGCCCGAAAAGTCATTGAAATGACCGGCTCCCGTTCATCGATTGTTTTTCTGCCCCTGCCGGCCGATGATCCGCAGCAGCGCCGCCCGGATATCAGCCTTGCAAAAAGCGCATTGCACTGGGAACCGACGATCAGGCTTGAAGCAGGGCTTGTGCGGACTATCGAGTACTTCCGGAGCATTCTTTAGCGTCTCTGCATAAAGGGGTTATCCGGCCCTTCCGGCTTGAGCGACGTTCAGGAGGCTGCAAAAAAAGCCTGGCAGGCTATGATCGCTTCTCTGAGCGTGAGAGCTCCCATATCTTGGCATAGCGGAGAAACGTTGCATAAGCCGATACCATGGCAATGATCAACCCCGGGAATCCGTCAAGAATCGACCGTTTGAAAAAATAGACCTCAAAAAACTTGGTAACGGACTTCACCGGTGCCAGAAAAAGCGCGGCGCTGCCCGAGGCTCCGGCATCAAAACGTTCCCGCGCCATGATGGTCGTGTACGAATTCACCTTCTCCGCATAGTGGGCAACTGATCGATAGGTGTAATGCAGAATCGGGGCATCCGGCTCTGCCACTGAGCCGTTTTCGATGATTACCTTGTCGTGGGGGTTCTTTCCGCCGAAGGCGCCCCGGTCGCGCCGGAAAAGCCTGAGAACCCGGTCGGGATACCACCCGCCGTATCTGATCCATCTGCCGAGAAAGTGGTTTTTTCTGGGGAAACGGTATCCGTCATGCGCCGGATGCTCGAGCTCCTTGCAGATAAAGTCGCGCAGCCCATCGGTTGACCGCTCGTCGGCATCAAGACTGAATATCCAGAGGTGTGAGGCCTGCGCAATCGCAAAATTCTTCTGCTCCTTGTGGCCGGGCCACGGATTATGAAATACTTTATCCGTATATTCCCGGCTGATCTCAACCGTTCTGTCGGTGCTGCCGCAATCGACAACAACAATCTCGTCCGCCCACCGCACACTCTCCAGGCAGTCGCGGATATTGGCCTCTTCGTTGAAGGTGATGATCGTGACTGAAAGCTTTTCCCTGCTCACGCACAAGCCTCCCTGTTCATCGCTGCACACTCCCCCGATGCTGCCGTAGAAACGACGGTCATCGGGGCTCCCGGCCTTTTCCGCTCAGAAGCTGCTCAAAACGATCTCCAAGCAGCCGGTCAGAAAAGGAATACTTTACCATTCGCTCCCCCGCGCGGGCAATCGATTCCCGAAACGAAGCATCATCAAGATATCTCTTCAGGCCCGCAGCCAGTGCTTCGACAGAGCCGGGGGCGATCAACAGGCCGTTCACCCCATCTTCAACAATCGACGGAATGCCCCCGACCATCGTGCCGATCACCGGTTTGCGCATGGCCATCGCCTCGATGAGCACCATGCCGAATGCCTCATCGCAGGTCGATGCAAGAACAAAGATATCCATGGCGGCATACATGCGCTCGATATCGTTCCGGGGGCCGGCGAGCATCACCCGGCCCCAAAGATTCCGGGCGGCAATTTCCTGCTCGACAAGACCCCGGTCGGGCCCGTCTCCGACATACAGCAGCTTCAGGGCCGGATACCTTTCAGCAAGAACGGTGAACGCGTGAAGCAACTCAAGAATGCCTTTACCGGTGTGCAGTTTGACGACAGTGCCGATCAGGATGTCCGTCGGTTCAATGCCGAGTTCCTTTCGCACGTCACCCGCATTGATACGATCCGGATTGAACCGCTCAAGCGGCACGGCATTGGGGATGAGAACCACCTTATGCGCCGGAACGCCGTCTCTGAGCAGGACATCGCGAACGGCACCGCTCACCGCGACAACGGCCTCAACATGATGTGCAATAAGCCAGCGGGTCGTGCTCCGGATCCGGTCGGTCTGGTGGCGGATGAAGAAAATGCGCCGGCCGCAGAGCTTCGCAGCAACCGAACAGGGCCAGTACTCCCGGCCTGAATTGGCGATGACCACGTCGATGCGCTCGGTACGGATCACATGAACAAGCCTCGCGATAGCCGCCATGTCGCCCGAGTTCCGGATGGTGACGCCGTATGTCCTGATCCCAAGCTCCTCTCCGATGCGCTCATGGCCGGGCCCGTAGCAGGCGACAACAACCCGATGCCCATGTCCCTGCAGCGTCTTCGCAAGGATTTTCGCATGGGTTTCTATGCCGCCGAGGGTCCGTCCGAGGGCATAGCTGACCAGCAGGATATTCATGAGCGCTGGGCCTTCCGGTCTTCATATCCGGTATGCAGACGGAGCAGGAACAGGAAAGGATTGGTCGCGTTCCTGATGAATGTGCGGCGGAGCGTTAGAGGATTATCGCCGACATGCACGCGCCCCCGCTGCGTCGTCGTTCCCGAGACATAGCCGGCCCCGGCGGCTGCCGCTACGACCGCGGCATCGCAGTCACCGTAGGGATAACAACAATGCCTGACCGGTGCACCGAGCCGCTCCTCAAGCGCCTGCCGCGATCCCTGCAGCTCATCGCGCAGACGCTCCGGGGAAAGACGGGTCAGACGTGGATGGCTTTTCGTATGCGAGCCGATCTCAATGCCGTATTCCCTGCATTCCCTGAGTTGCGGCTCGGTCATGAGCGGTTCGCGGGTCGCGTCACCGCAGGTTTCCCACGCATCGTCCCGGCCGATGAGGTCCGAAACCGCATACACCGTCGCCGGATACCGGAACTCCTGCAGTACCGGCAAGGCATGTTCATAAAAATTCCTGAATCCGTCATCAAAGGTCAATGCAACCGGCTTTGAACCGACATCCTCTCCGCGTGTCAGGCGGACAATATCATCCATCGAAACCACCCTGAACCCTGCAAGCTTCAGATAGCGCATCTGCAGGCGGAACACCCGTGGAGAGACATAGAGGTTTCGCTGAAGCCCCGATCCTTTCGGGGTGCCGATCTTGTGATACATGAATATGAGCGCAGAGGTGTTCATGAGCAGCTACCGGTCCGCACCCTTGACCAGTCCGTTGGCAACATAGTATTCAGCTGATTCCACGGCTTTCCTCAGGCGCTCGAGGTTCTCGCGGTCATCTCCCTTGAAGAGGGGATGCCAGAGATGAAAACAGACGGCACGCGCAATATCGACTTTTTTCACCAGACCGATCTTGAAAAAACGGCATGCCAGATCGGAATCTTCATGTCCCCAGCCGACATAATCCTCGTTGAACCCGTTGACTTTACAGACATCGCTCCGGAAAAAGCCCATGTTGCACGATTTGATGCTCTTGAGATGCCGGCTCCTGATTGCGGGAATTCCCGGCACCCGCAGGGCATGGTGCATGTTGCCGAGCTGTCCCGCCATCATGCGTTTCAGGAGAGCGGCATACGAATTCACCTCGCGATGGGTAAAATCCGCTGCCGCCCGTTCATGGACGAGAACCCGCTTCCCCTGCACAAAACAGCCCTTCTCGGCGAGTTTCAGATGGTCGGCGACAAAATGCCGCCCGACCAGACAATCGCCGTCAAGCAGGATGATATACTCTCCCGTCGATGCCTTGATCGCCTCATTCCTGATGCGCGCCGCACGGAATCCGCGATGCTCCTGCCAGACATGCCCGACCGGAAAGGGCGCTCGATCGCGGAATCGCCTGACTGCTGCAGCCGTCTCTTCAGTCGATCCGTCATCGGCAACAATCACCTCGTGCGGAAACGTCACCTGAACGGTAAGGCTTTCCAGAACTTTCAAAAGATACGGTACGTTATTGTATGTGGTGATCAGCACGCTTGCGTTCATGGATTCAATTCGCCTTCCCGGAAGCAACCCGTGCCGGAACCCGAAGCGTGACCAGCATGTCATGTCCTCTGTTCATCCAGCGCGACGGTTGGTTCAGCAGTTCATCCAGAAGCCTCAACAGACGGAAAACCACGAGTGAGGTCTGTTCACGCTCCCGGATCCGCACGTTCTTCGTGGCAATGCGTACCACCTCAAAACCGGTTTCCCGGGCAATATGGCGCATTGATGTCAGGGAAAAAAAACTCACATGTCCCCCGAGCTTGTAGATGTCGAAAAACTGCCAGCGTTCTTTCTGGCATGCACGGGTCCAGCTGTCGACATTGCCGGTACTTACCACGAGCACCCCGCCCGGACGCAGAATGCGCCGTATCTCCAGAAGCAGCTCCTTCGGATTGCGGAGATGTTCGATCACTTCAAACAGCGTGACGAGATCGAACTGGCCGTCCTCATAGTGTGCATCCTGCAGCACCCCCCGAAACACATCGAACCCGCTCGAGCACGCGGCGGCAGCGGCCTGCGCAGCCGGCTCCACCCCCTTGACGGCAAAGCCGAGATCACGCGCAACCTTCAGCACCGACCCGCTCGAACAACCCACATCAAGCAGCCGAAGCGCCGCGGGCTCTGCGGCAAGCGCACCTGCAGCACCCTTCAGGATGCGGGAGATGTGCGCCACATGCCGGCGCTCCGAGCGCTTATCCGGCATGGTGCCTTCAGAAGAATCCCACTTGTCGTTTGCATTCGCAAAGAGCTCTTCAGGACATCCGGCCATCAGATGCGTGCATCTGCCGCAGCGAAGAACGGGCCCTCCGGGCACCATCATGCCGGTTTCCGCAAGGTTCGGATTATCACAGACCGGACATGCACGAAAAAGGGCCGCTGTCATGAAGAAGCGCTGCTCCGTATGCCGATCATCAGGCTCATCAGGTTGGCGGTGGCAAAATCCATAATGGTGGTGCTCGTAATGCCGACCAGGATCGCCATGACGCCGTAAATGAGCACGGCAAACCCCGCCCGGGAATGCCTTGCCAGCCAGCCCTTGCGCAGCATGGCCCAGAGCAGCCAGATCAATGATGCAACGCCGATCAGGCCAAAACTTGCTCCCATATAGAAAAAATTGCTGTGCGGATTGTCTACATCCTGATAGCCCAGGACCTGCACCGAGGTTTCAAAGCGCTTCATGGCTGCCCGGTAGCCGCCGGTGCCAACCCCGAGCAGCGGATTTTCCGTCATGATCTGTGCAGCTCCGTTCCACATATGCATGCGGATGCCGATGGAGCTGTTCGGATTCCCGGTGCGATACTCCTGGAATTCCTGACCGATTTCGCCAAACCGCTCGCGGACAGGGCCAAACGACAGCAGCACGGCAATCATGAGCACCGCCGCAACCGCAATTTTTTTCAGATGAAAACGGCCGGTGAGTTTATACAGGACCAGCGGAGACACCAGAAACAGGGACACATAGCCGGAACGGCCGCCGCTCATGCCGAGAATGAAGACGAAAAAGAGCATCAGCAATCCGAGAAGCACACGCATCCGCGTGTCCCGGCAGTCTTTGAGATAGGTAGCCAATAAAGCCAGGCCCAGCACCAGAAACATCGAGCCATGAATGCGTTTCGCAAAAATCAGGGAGGGGATGCTCTTTGCCAGCGGCAGTACCCCGATAACCTGAAGGAGCGATGCAAAGGCGGCAACCAGCAGTCCGGCGAGAAAAGCCTTGAGCAGCACCTCGATATCCTGATCAGACAACCGGACAGTCGCAAGGGCAAAGGCAAGGCAGTAGTAGTAGGTCTTCGATGCAAACCGCATTCCTTCCAGCACGTCCGGAGCCCAGAGCAGTCCTATCCACGGAAGCAGGATAAAGAAGGCGAGCGGCAGGGTCCACGGCTCATGCAGCCAGCGTCTGCGGTCTGAAACAACCTTTCCCGAAAGAATCCAGATAGCCAGCGCAAGAACGCCGGCAATCACTGCGGGCGAGGTCGCTATCGGGAGCAGAAAAAAGAGCAGGACAAACGCCAAGAAGAGAGCCCTGTCCGACGTGCCGGCAAAGGAAGGCGTGCTGGGGGAACATGTCTGCGCGTTATTCATGACAACATACTAGTATAGCACGTACTTTTTCATGACTTTCAGAAGGAGAGGTCAGAAGCAAAAGGCTCCCGCCGTTCATCGTTGCTGTTTGATCAAGGGGACTGCGCTAGAAGGTTCGATGGGAGACGGCGGCAATGATGAACACCGCCAGAAAAATATTCGCTGTCCAAATGGTGAAATTCGGTCCCGGCCTTCTTTCTTTCCGTTCGTCCGCAGGGTCCTTCTGTCCCACGTTCAGCAGCCACTGGCGGGCCGGCTGCTCAATTCCGTAAAACAGCGCGAACGACACCGAAAGACAGACCCCCCAGAGCAGAAGGTATCCCGGAACCCCGGCAATCTGCAGATGATTGACCTGAACATAGTTGATGATCATCGCATGGCAGAGATAGAGGGCGAAACTCGCCTCTCCCAAGAGGACGAACAGGCGTCGGGAAAGGATTTTCGCGATCAGGCCGGTGCTGACGGCAAAGACGCCGATAAGGACTGCCCACAGAACGGAAATCCCTTCATGCACCACATAATATGCAGCCGCCGGGCTGAGGGCGGTTATGGCACCGGGCAATGCATATAATCCCAGCAGGACCGCTATGATGGTTGCCAATGTTGCCGTTTCGAGCATAGTCCATTGAGTGGCCGTCAGGTGAATGCGGCCTGAAATGTGCCTGATAATCCCGGCGGTGGCAATTCCGACCACAAACTCAAAAATGCGCACAAGGGGATTGAAATACAGGAGGCCCATGATTTTCGTCTCGCTGGCGGCAAACCCCAGAAAATGGACGATCAGAATAAACGCGATGACCACTGCCAGCGAAGATCCGATCAGGAGAGCCCAGTGCTTTCGCCATCTGGCAATCAGAAAAGGGAACATCGCATAGAAAAAAAATTCCTCCGAAAGACTCCAGGAAACAAAATTGAAGGAAAGCACGCTGAACGGCAACCACGCATGCAGAAGACCAAGATTCAGGATCAGCTTTGCAGCCTCTTTCCCCGCGGCGGAAGGAGTCTGCAGGTCCGGCCGATAGAGGAGAGCAATCCACATGAAGCACGTGAACGCATGCAGCGGCCATATGCGCGCAAACCGTGCACGCCAAAAACGGCGTATCGCAGGCCACTCCCGCAGAACCGGATAATTCCAGGTCAGAATGAATCCGCTCAGGACAAAGAAAAAGGATACCCCCTGCTCAAGAGGAATCGCCGTCGCGATGCCCCACGAACCGGAAATGGCATGCGCATGGCCGACAACGATCATTGCAGCAGCAAAAAAGCGCAGAGAGGTAATGGGATCGAGCCGCTGCGCCCTTTTGTCGCCGGACAATACGTTCACCATGAGCGTGTTGCCGGTCAATGGTGTGGGCAGGCGGTTATCCACCGATGGCAGACATGGGACGGCGATCCCGAACAAGCGGGGTCGATGTGAGCGTATGCGCCTGAGGCTTTACTTCGATGGCGAGTCGGAGAAGTCTTTCCAGTTCGCTGTCCGGTGCGCCCCGCCGCATGGCGGATTTCAGATCGATCTCGGTCTCGGAAAAGAGACACGGCCTCAGTTTGCCGTCCGATGTCAGGCGGAGCCGGTTGCACGACCCGCAAAAGTGATGACTGATCGGGCTGATGAATCCGATCACCCCCTGTGCGCCCGCAAGAGAATAATACCGCGCAGGACCATCCTTCCGGTGGCGGATCGGTGATAATGCGCCAAGTTCCTGAACCCGCTGCATGATCTGATCCGTTGTCACCACGCGATCGGGGGACCAGAAATCGTTGGCGCCGGTCGGCATGAATTCGATAAACCTGACGTCGTACTGCGTGTCTCTTGTCAGACGGGCAAACGCCATAATCTCATCGTCGTTCACCCCCCGGATCGGGACCATATTGATCTTGATCGGGCGAATGCCGAGTTCTGCAGCCCGCCTGATCCCCGCAAGCACCTTGTCGAGCGAACCGCCGCGGGTTATTTCGGCATATCGCTCCGGGATCAGGGAATCGACACTGACGTTGATGCGGGTGAGGCCCGCTGAGGAAAGTGCGCCGATCGTATCGAGCAGCAGCAGGCCGTTCGTCGTCAGGCTGATATCCTCGATCCCCGGAACCCGATGAATCGAAGCAATAAGCCAGGAAAGATTTTTGCGGATAAGCGGCTCCCCCCCGGTGATACGGATTTTTCTCACCCCGAGGCAGGCCGCAATCCTGACCGTCCGGAGAATTTCTTCATAGGTGAGCAGGGCTGTGTGGCGAAGCAACGGCACACCCTTGGACGGCATGCAATAGACACAACGGAGATTGCAGCGGTCGGTGATCGATATGCGCAGATAATCGATAATGCGATCATACCGGTCGGCAACGCCCCGAATCTCCGTGGTCTCTTCCATACAGCCTATTCGGAACTCGTCTTTTTCTTCTTTTTCGTTGCTGATTTCTTCTTTTTTGCCGGTTTGGCGGGCTTCGGGTAGCAGGCCTTGTCTCCCGCAATTTCCGCAATCTTCTTGTCGCCGAGTTTCGCTTCTTCCGATTGCGGATACTTCTCGCTCAGTTTCTGGAGAATGACCTTGGCGGCCCGGCAATCCTTGGTCTCGTAAAACGCATACCCCTCTTTCAGCATGGCAACGCGCGCCTTGTCGTGTTTGGGGTTTTTCTGCCAGACCTCTTCGAACTCGACAATCGCGTCGCCGTACTTCTTTTCACCGAAATAGGTTTCCCCAATCCAGTAACGGGCGCTGACCGCCAGTTTATGCTTGGGATATGCCTTCAGCAGCCGCTCAAGCTTCTCGCGTGCATCCGCATATTTTTTTTCCTTGAGATCTGCCTGGGCTTCATCGTACAGTTTCTGCGGGTCTGTTGCCGCTTTTTCCGTTTCCGGCTGCCCGGCCCCCTCTGCAGGGACCGTTTCAGCAGGGCCTCCGGAAGCCTGGGCGATTTTCTTGTCACGGCCCGCCTGAGGTTTCGCGCCATTTTTGAAAAGTTCATTTTCCAAAGCGCTGATCTTTGCGTTCATTGCCTCACGCTCAGCAACCATGTCCTTCAACGCCTGATCATTCTGATACCGGCTCTCTTCAAAGCGCCCCTTCAAGGCCTGAAGCTCCTTCGCAAAATCGTAGGTCTTCGTCAGGACTGAGGACTGATTCTCCTTGATCGCGCCGACTGCGTTCAAATCCTGGGCAAGCGCATCCAGCCGCATCTTGAGATCCGCAATCTCCTTGCGCTGCTCGTCAGACTGCATCTGGAGATTCTGCACCGACATCTTGAGCGCGTTCGACTCGTCGGTCGTCAGGCACCCCGGGAGCAGACAGGCAGCGCCGATCAGCAATCCCGTCAGTATTCGTACCAGCCGCATCAGCGCCCCTCCTCAATCAGCACAAAATGCGCCCGTCGGTTTTTGGCGTGGCAGGTCTCATCAGATGTCGTACAGACCGGTTTTTCCTTGCCGTAACTGATGGTTTCGAGGCGGCTTGACGGAATGCCGAGGGCCATAAGATACTCCCGTGCAGCATGGGCTCGCTTTTCGCCGAGAGCAAGGTTGTATTCGGAAGTGCCGCGTTCATCACAATGTCCCTCAATAACGACCTTTACTCCCCTGGCCTTGCCCAGCGCGGCGGCAACGTCTTTCAGCACCGGTCTGGCGTCCTCGCGGATCGAGAAGCTGTCATAGTCAAAATAGACATCCCGCATCTTCTGCTGCAATTCGCGGATCATGCGCTGCGTTTCCGCCTGCTGCGCAGAGGTCATATCGCGCTCGGTTATGGATTCGGCCTGACCGCGCGATCGCGACGTATCGGCATCGCTTTGTTGCTGCTTTGCAAGATCGGCCTGATCAGCCTGGCTGGCTACCTTGTGTGATTGCGAACATCCCGCTATCATCGCAACGCTCAGCAGCGCCGCACACAGCATATATTTTCTGCTCATGGTTCCTCCTGCTGATGTGGATATTTTGGTACTTTACCAGATACGCTATGGCTGTGCAAAGAAAAGACCCTACAGAAAAAAGAGGCGGATAATCAGAAAGCAGATACCGAAGCCGAGTGCAGGCCCCAAAATCCAGTTTCGCAGAATCCTGAACAGCAGCTCCTTTTTGACGGTCCCCATGCCCTTGACCAGCCCGACACCGCTGATGGCGCCAATAATACAATACGTTGTCGATATGGGCATGCCGAAGATCGTAAAGAGCAGTACGCACGCACCGGCGCCGAACTGCGCGGCAAACCCGGAAAACGGATCGAGTGCGGTTATCCCCTTGCCGACCGTATCAACGACCCGATAGCTCAAAAAATAGGCACCGATGAATACAAACGCCGTACCTAGCGCAAATGCTTCGTATTTGCCGACAACTTCGGCGTGAACAACCGGCCCGAGAATGGTCGCAAGTTCATTGGCTCCCGTGTTGAATGCAATAAGTGACCCGCTTCCTATCAACAGCACCCTCAGCAACCTCTCTATTG
>JAAYUK010000133.1 GCA_012517735.1 Nitrospiraceae bacterium | reverse complement strand
TTAAAACTGTCCGGTTGAAAGCATGACGAGCGTGCAGGCCTCGAGCGGCTCTATGCCTGCGGAGCGGAGCGGCCCGTATGCGGCCGGGTTTTCTGTCCCGGGATTGAAGATGACCCGGAACGGTTTTATGCGGAGAATGTCATCGATAATGCCGGCCTGCCGGTCGGAACCGACATACATGGCAACGGTATGAACCGGCTGCTGGATATCGATCAGTGAACGGAAGACCGGCCGGCCAAGGATTTCGGTATGCACAGGTGCGACCGGAATCGGCGTATGCCCATAGCTCGCAAGCATCTGCATGGCCCGGTTTGAGTACCGGTCTTCCTTCGGGCTTGCCCCAACCACAGCTACATTTACCGTATTCATGAGCGGTTCCGCTCCTTCAGTGCCTTGTGTATTTCGCGCTTTGCTTCGCGTTCCTTGATCGATTCGCGTTTCTCGTATTGCGCCTTGCCTTTGCAGAGACCGACCTCCACCTTTGCATACGATCCCTTGAAATAGATCTTCAGCGGGATGAGCGTATAGCCCTTGGTGATCAGCTTTCCCCGCAGGCGCTCTATTTCTTTGCGGTGCAGGAGCAGCTTCCGTGTCCGGGTCGGTTCATGGTTCATGATATTGCCATGACTGTATGGACTGATATGACAATTCAGCAGAAAGACCTCGTCGTCCTTGATCAGTACATAACTGTCCGTAAGGTTCGCCCGTCCTGCGCGAAGCGATTTCACTTCGGTGCCGACAAGCACAATGCCCGCTTCGACCGTGTTCTCGACGAAATAGTCATGGTATGCCCTGCTGTTTTTGGCGACAATGCTCATGGAAAAAATATTATCTCATATTCGACGTGAATGAAGCACGAATTCGGGATGCCGGGAAGAGCGCACGCAGATGAGCCGATGCGCACAGCCGTGATGACGGACGGTCTGGCTACTGCTTTCCGGACTCTATTCCGAGCTCCCGGGCGACCGCCGGTCCGAGAACCTCGATGCGGTACGGCTTCTTGATGAAGGTGTGCCCCTGCAGTTCCCGCTCCTGCCGGAGCCGGGTGTTGATCGAATACCCGCTCACGAGCAACACCTTCTGGTCCGGCCTGATTTCGACAATCTGCCGGAAGGTCTGCAGGCCGTCGGTTCCGAACATGATCATGTTCAGAAGCACCAGGTCCACGGACGAACGGGTAAGATAGTCGACTGCTTCCGCCCCGCTTCTGACACTCGCAACCGAAAAGCCGAGCTGCTTCAGTATCGTTGTCGCCAGTGCCCGCTGATCGGTCATGTCATCAACAACGAGGACGGTTTTTCCGACACAGGGCTGTTGTTGAGGCGCGGCGGTATCGGAGACCGGCGCTTCTGGCACGTACTGCGGCGGGAGAAACATGGTATACCGTGCGCTCCCATCCGCCAATGTCTCGACAACCAAACGCCCCTGATGTTCACGCATCGCATTCCTGACCGACTCAAGCTCCGGGCTTCCCGGCCACGTTTCCGGCTGCTGTATCCCTGCATCACGGACACTTCCGGCCGCGCCGCTCTCCGAAACGCTGATCGCAATGTACGGGCCTGATGCAAGTTCGTGGGCCGTGATCGCGGGATCGGTCGCAGCGACATTCCGGGTTCTGATATGGACTTCGCCGATGCCGCTCACCCGTTCCGCTGCGGTCGCAAGCAGGGTCGAAAGACATTTGACCAGCCGGCCCGGCGATACCGAAATCTCTGCAAGCTCGCTTTCGAGATTGTTCGTGAAACAGACATAGGGATGCTCAGCGCATAATTTCAGGCACTGGGGAGAAGCCAGATACTCCTCAATCAGCGTATTCACATTTACCGGACCCTGCAGCAACTCATTGTCGCCCGCCGGCCCGGCTGCATATGCGTCCGCATCATCTGTGTTCTGCGGGAGCACGGCCGGTGAATCCGCCGGGATCACTCCTCCGCAGGCGGCAATCGCGTCAGCGAGTTTCTGGGCAGGGGTTTTCACAAGCATGATCTCGATCACGCCGACGATGGAGCCGCCTGCATCAAAAATGGGAAGAGCGGTCAGGTCGGCATCTACGGTTCGCGAATTCCGGCACTGGAGCGTGAGCGTAAACGTCGCTTTGGAAAGAGCACCGGAGAGAATCTCGTCCATTTTACAAGACGGGCAGTTTTTGCTGAGACCACACAGGAGCGCATGGCAGAATCCCCGTTCGGTATTGCCGACCAGTTCGGTCAGAAACGCATTTGCCCAGAGGACTTGCCTGGTACGGGAGATAACCGCCACGCCGATGTCGAGGTGACGGGTCGCAATGTCATACCACTCCTGTATGGACGTGAGCGTCTGAAGGCGCGCCTCCAGTTCATCGATACGCCCCTGCTGATCCTGCAAGGCCGAATCAATGCTCCCGAATGGATCATAGCGGACTACCTTTTTTGCGGTGCTTTTGAGCTTTTCCAGCATGGGTTTCTCCCCGAGCATCGTTCCGCCATCAGTATACCCGGATGGAATGTTTTGTTCAACCGGATTGAGACAGGAAATCTGCCCCCCTATTTGTATCTGTCCAAGGGCCTGAGTATAATAGACATCAGACCATTATGAAACTATTGCAGACACCTCGTGAAGTCGAACATTTCCTCAACGTCCTTAACCGCCGCGCTGCGGGCGTCACTCCGCAGATTGAAGCAACGGTGCGGACTGTGCTCGCCGGTGTGCGCCGACGCGGAGACAAGGCCGTCCTCGCATATACGAAAAAGTTCGACAGACACACCTTGCCGATTCACCTCTCTGCCGCCGAGATCAGGAAAGCGTCCGCAAAAGCCGACAAGGCGGTCGTCAGAGCGCTGGAGCGTTCAGCACAGCGCATCTGGGATTTCCATGAACAGCAGAAGGAGGAATCATGGTCGGTCAGCGAGCCGGGGGCGGTCTTGGGCCAGATTGTCAGGCCGCTCGCTCGCGCAGGCGTGTATGTTCCCGGCGGGAAAGCCTCATATCCGTCGACTGTATTGATGAATGTCATTCCAGCCCAGGTCGCCGGGGTGCGCGAAATAGCACTCTGCGTACCGACGCCACAGGGAGAGATCAATTCTTACGTGATGGCGGCCATCCGCATGCTCGGCATTTCGGAAGTGTATCGTATCGGCGGGGCACAGGCAATCGGAGCACTGGCATATGGTACCGAGACGATCCGCGAAGTGGACAAGATCGTCGGTCCCGGCAATATCTATGTTGCGCTCGCAAAAAAAATGGTGTTCGGCGAGGTTGACATCGACATGATCGCGGGGCCGAGCGAGATCCTCATCATTGCCGACGCATCGGCGAATCCCGCTTTTATCGCTGCCGACATGCTCAGTCAGGCGGAGCACGACGAGCTTGCATCCAGCATCCTGGTAACCGACTCTCCTGCCCTTGCCGAGGCGGTCGCCGACGCGTTGCGGATGCAACTCAGGCAGCTGAAACGGCGGGAGATAGCGGAAAAGTCTCTGAAGACGTTCGGCGCCATCATTCTTGCGGAGTCGATCGAGGTCGCCTGCACGATAGCGAATGCCATCGCACCGGAACATCTTGAAGTACTCACCGACCAGCCGGAGAGGCTGCTTGCACGGCTCTCCAATGCCGGAGCGATTTTTCTCGGTCAATGGACGCCTGAACCGCTCGGCGACTATGCCGCAGGGCCGAACCATACCCTGCCGACCGGCGGCACCGCACGTTTTTCATCGCCGTTGGGCGTGTATGATTTCATGAAACGCACCAGCGTTCTGCAGTTCGATGCTACCGGTTTTTCAGGACTTGCGGAAACGGTCAGCCTGATTGCTGACGCGGAAGGACTCGAAGCCCATGCCAATACGATCCGGGTCAGAACCGCTTCCCTCAAAGCTTCGTCACGCAAAAGAAAGCCGTCCGGGAAGAACGTCGTAAAATAATTGCAGACCGGGATTAATGTGATCCGACATTATTTTGTTCTGCATTGTTAATTTTGTATTTGGGAGGTTGTCATGCCGAAGGAAATGAACGGCGCTGAGATCATGGTGAAAAGTCTGGAAGATCTCGGAGTCTCGCGGGTCTTCGGGTATACGGGCGCAACAATTCTGCCGGTTTACCACGCGCTCGGTCAGAGCCCGATCGCAATCAACGTCAATGCCAACGAACAATCTGCTGCCTTCAGTGCTGCAGGGTATTCACGAGCCAGCGACAAAGTCGGCGTTGCCATCGTTACTTCGGGACCGGCCATCACCAACACCCTGACCGCTGTTGCGGATTCGAACGCCGACTCCATCCCGCTTCTGGTCTTTGCCGGACAGGTGCTCCAGAGCAGAATGGACACGGACGAATTCCAGCACATCAATGTCAAGGAAGTCTTTGCGGCAGCCGCCAAGAAAGTCATTCTCATCAGCGACAGCTCTAACATCGAAGAGACCGTGAAGGACGCCTACTTTTTTGCCAAGTCAGGCAAGCCAGGGCCGGTTGTTATCGATTTTCCGTTCGACGTACAGCGGAAGATCGGGGTCTATAAAGGCGTCGACATTGAGCGCTTTCGCCTGAAATACGTCCAGGAAACCCACCTCGGCACCAATCAGTGCAAGCAGTTCTTCAACCTGCTGCAGAAAGCGAAGCGTCCGCTCCTGTATATCGGAGGCGGTATGAACAATGCGGCAGCAAGCGCAAAGATTCGGGAATTCAACCGCATGTTCAACATCCCCTCGATCAACAGCCTCATGGGCAAGGGAGTTCTTGATGAGAGCAAGGAAACCGCTCTTGGCATGCTCGGCATGTTTGGTACTCCCTATGCCAATACCGCTATCCAGGAAACCGACCTGTTTGTGGCCTTCGGTGTTCGCTGGAATGACCGGGTGGTGCAGAAGGTCGGCGAGTCCGGGCTGAAAGCGGACATTGCCTATATAGACATTAATCCGGAAAAAGTCCAGGAGGTTCGCGTCACGCGTATGCCGAAGTTCTCCTTTATCGGTGATGCAGCTACCGTGCTCGAAGACCTGCTTGAGTACGCCAAACACAATCCAGTCAAGCTGAATATCGCCGAATGGCAGAAACGGGCTGCCTTTCTCAAGCGCAATTTCCGCCTGAATTATAACCGTGAGTCAGACAAAATTCAGGCGGCAGAAGTGATGGAACTGTTGGCCAAAAACATGACCGAAAATACGAAAGTGACCACCGGGGTCGGCAATCACCAGATGCTTGCCGCACAGTGGCTCCTGCCAAAGCGGCCGAAGTCGTTCATTACTTCCGGAGCTTTCGGAACCATGGGCTTCTCGATGCCCGCGTCCATCGGTGTGCACTTTGCGAATCCCGATGCACGGGTTATCGCCATCGACGGCGACGGCAGCCTGAAGATGAACATGGGGGAAATTCACACCATCGGTTCGCTGAACATACCGATCAAGGTGCTGCTGCTGAATAACCATGCCGACGGCATGGTTCGGAAGATTCAGCAGGTGTTCTATGACGGACAGTGTACCGCCTCTGAGCGAGGGTTCGATGCGAACTTCGCCAGGATCGCGAAGGAGTGCGGCTTTAAATGGACGCGGAAGGTCCGTAAGCGTGAAGATCTGGAGCCGGCCATGATGGAATTTCTTGCCGCCGACGGCCCCTGCTTCCTGGAGGTCGTGACTGACCGTGATGAGGGGGTTTACCCTGTCATTCCGCAAGGCAAGGGATACAAGGATATGGTGCTCGGCCCCTATATTAAACCTCTCTAACCGGCGATCCGGCAAAAAGCGGCTGAACATACCGAGGGGCTTGCAGAAATCTGCAAGCCCCTCTCTTATGGAACATTCAAAAGGAAATGGGGTGGATGA
>JAAYUK010000132.1 GCA_012517735.1 Nitrospiraceae bacterium | reverse complement strand
TACAGCCCTGCAATCATGCCCCGATAGGTTTCCAGCGCCTCGGGCTTGACATATCCAAGCTCGACCCAGCTCTGGAGCGCACGGTCCTGATTCGCTTCCACGCATGCCGGATCGGCAATCATGATCAGTGTGGCCGAAGCTTCCTCAACCTTCGGCTGGTTGAATGCGCATTGTCTGAGAACGGTCTTCCGTTCGGGAGTGTTGACGATAACAACACGCCAAGGCTGCAGATTCATCGAAGAGGGCGCCAGATTTGCCGTTTCCAGAACTGCGCGCAGGGTTTCGTCCGGAATAGTTCTTGAGGGGTCAAAGAAGTTGATTGACCGACGATCACGTATTGCCTGCAAAACATCCATGCGGTGCCTCCTTCGGTATTGTGTTGGGATATTATGGTGAAGCGAAGAGTGACTTTGCAAGTGAATGGCGTGCGCATGCCCCGATTTTCTGAATGGGCGCGTATTCTGTGCTATAGTTTAACAAAGAGCGTTACCGTTCGGCGTGCCGGTCATCCGGAGGATGCATGACCCCAACCATTTTATTTGTTGACGATGAGCCGGCAATATTACGGGCTTTCCGCGCCCTGTTTTATGAGGATCCGATAGAGGTCATCTCCGTGTCGAGTGCTGCGGAAGCACTCGAGGTGCTTGCTTCCCGCGAAATTTCTGTGCTCATCAGCGATTATGTCATGCCGGAAACAAACGGCATTCAGCTGCTTGAGCAGGCAAAGCATCTTTATCCTGACTGTATGCGTATACTCATTACCGGATACGCATACATCGAGACTGCCCTTGAAGCGATCAGCCGGGGAGCTGTATATCGTTTTGTGACCAAGCCCTGGGACGGTCAGGAGCTGAAAGGTATGATCAAGGATGCCATTCGTGAGCACGCCATGGTTTGTTCCCTTCGCTGTGCCGATGAGGCCAAGCTGCTCTCGATTGCCCAGATGATAGAGCTGAAAGACCAGCATACCATGGGTCATTGCGAAAAAGTTGCGCGTTATGCGCTCGCCGTGGCCGCCCGGGTCGGATTGGCTGGCGACGATCTGAAACAGATCAAATTCGCTAGCTGGCTTCATGATTGCGGAAAGATCGGTGTACCTGAGGCCATTCTGAATTATCCGGGGAGGCTTCCAGAAGAAATGATGCGTGTCATGCGCAAGCACAGCGAGTGGGGGGCCGATGTTGCGCGCAAGGCTGACCTGCCTGACTCCGTTGTTGCCATGATCAGGCATCATCATGAAAAGTATGACGGCACCGGATATCCCGCCGGGCTTGCTGGCGCTCAGATCCCGTTGGGAGCCCGCATTATCGCCATAGCAGATGTGTTTGACACTCTGACTGCAAAACGCCCCTATCGGGATCCCCTCCCCCGGGAGGAGGTGGTAACCATTATCAAGGAAGGGAAGGGCACCTGGTTCGATCCTGAGCTGGTAAGCCGTTTCCTCGAGTGGATTGAGGACTTGCCGGAGTAACAGTCCTGCGTTCTCCTGCGCTTCCGGATTATTATAGTGCCCTGCCGCTGATGTTATTCAAACGTAACAGTTTCGTCATCATCCGGTAAACGGGGAGCTGTCATAATCGGATTGTCTATTTCGCTGGAAAGGATGGTTCCCGTTACGTATGCTTGCTTCTTCTCACCCAGGCAGAATCATTCCCCCTCCCTCGCGGTATCAGGATCCTGTTGCACTCTCGGCTGTTGAAGAGCATATAGCCGGCTGTTTTGTCGTGAATCTGCGGATTTTTGCGGAGACCATGGTCAATGCCGTGCTGGCAAAGTGCAGCAGGACGCATGGGCATTCGCAGCGGGTAGGGATCATCAGTTATACGGCTGCACACGGACTGGGACTCAAGAAAAAACAGGCGGATTACTACTATATTGCGGGCCTGCTTCATGATATCGGCAAGATCGGCCTGAGCGATGCACTTCTTGCAAAAATGAAAAGCGGCGGATCACTCAGTCCGGAAGAGGAGTCAGCTGTCCGCCGGCATCCCCAGATCGGAGCACAGGTTATCGACCCCCTTGATCGCACGATGGATTCCTGCGACAGCCTCAGCAGCATTATCATGCATCATCATGAATTGTATGACGGAAGTGGATATCCGGGCGGCTTGCGCGGATCCCGGATACCGCTGGGGGCCCGTATCGTCGGATGCGCGGATGCACTGACCGTGCGTATGGAAAATGGCGATACGCTTTCCGATGCGCTTGAACATATCGTCATGCGGGAACACGGCAAATATGATCCGAAGGTAATTGCGGCCATAGAGCAGTACCGGTCCAAAGCCGAGGTCTGTCTGCGGGAGATCAGCGGACGGTGACTGACTCCTTGAATACAAACGGAAGAGGCAATGATGGTTGAGCGATTGAAGTGGGAACTTGAAATGACAAACGGCAATCTTGCAGAAGCCGGAGAGAATATCCGCCGGACGATTCATGATATGTGCTCGGGCGACGCTTTGACGGTTCATTTTCAGCCGATCTACTCAGCACGTGACGCGAGCCTGTTTGCTGTAGAAGCATTGACACGAACGGTTGCGGAGAATCCGTTTGGAAGAATCGATGAGCTCTTCAGGCATGCCATACTGACGGACACTATCTGCACCCTCGATTACCACTGCCGTGAAAATGCGCTCCGTGAAGCGGCGCTTCTCGGGGTCAAGGAGCGTGAACTGTACTTATTCCTCAATGTCTGTCCGGAGGTGCTGACGAATGCAGAACACTATCCTGGGCTGACCGATCTTTTTTCCGACAGGTGGAATATCCCCAAAGAACGTATTGTCCTGGAAATAACGGAGGAAAGTTCCATAACGAATTACAAACTATTTCGGGATGCAGTTACCTATTACAAGAACCGCGGCTACCGCATCGCAATCGATGACTTCGGAGCTGGTCATGGCGGCCTGAAAATGCTCTCGATGATCGAGCCTGATTTTGTAAAAATCGATCGTCACTTCATTTCCAATATAGACAAGGCGAATATCAAATATAATCTGGTTGACGCAGTTACGACGGCGTGCCATCGAATCGGTATTCAGATGATCGCTGAAGGCATTGAACGCGAAGAAGAACTTTCGATCGTCAAAGATCTCGGGATTGATTATCTGCAGGGATATCTCCTTGCGCGGCCTTCGCAAACAATTCCGTCAGACAATAGTTCCAGTATCGTTGCAGCGGGCTGTCAGCTGTTGAGCAAAACCGCTGCCAATCAGACCGGTCAGCACTATGCTACTATCGGTGATATCTGCAGAACGAACGTCAGCATTGATCCCGCTGTCCCCTTCTCCTTTGCTGTGGAACGCTTTATTCAGGATGAATCCCTGCGGGGGCTGCCAGTCGTAAAAAAGGAGCATGTCATCGGTATGCTCCACAGAAGCCGGTTCCTCGAAAAAAACATTCTCGGAAAGTGCGGATACGGCATGCACCTTAATGCGCACAAGAAGGTCTCGGACCTCATGGAACGTTCATTTCTTTCGGTAGAGGCGAATATTTCGCTTGAAGAAGTCGCCCAGATGCTTCAGTCGAGAAAGGCCGAGCAGATGTATGACGACATCTGTATTACGAGTCACGGAAAATACCGCGGGATAGTCGCGGTAAGCGATCTTCTTGACGCCATCACCGAGCGAAGCCTCTTGATTGCAAAAGGCTCCAATCCACTGACCGGTCTGCCGGGCAATGAATTCATCAGGCGTGAAATAGAAAAGCATCTTGCCCAGAATATGCATTTCGATGTCCTGTACATCGACCTGGACCATTTCAAGCCTTATAATGATTTTTACGGATTTGACCGGGGAGATACGGTTATCCGGTGTCTTGGCGGAATATGTTCACAGGCGGTTGAGGAAGTGCCCGACGGCGGCTGGGGATTTGTCGGTCATATCGGCGGCGATGATTTTATTGTCCTGACACGTCCCCAGCACTCCATTGATGTCGCTCATCGGATTGTTCATGCTTTTCAGGAGCAGTTGCCGGAATATCACGGAACGGAGGACTTCGCCCGGGGATCGTACAACTCACAGAACCGCAAGGGTGAACGCGAGGAGTTCGATCTTCTTTCGCTCTCGATAGCCATTGTCAGTACGGAGGTCAATAAGTTCAGTTCCTATGCCGAACTTGCATCACTTGCCTCTGAAATCAAGAAACTGGCAAAAAAACAGAAAGGATTTTCGATTGTGCGGGATCGTCGTCTGCTGGGACCGAAGAGCGAAACTGGCGGCGCAGGCCCGGCGGGCACCAGCGCGGGACTTCACGATACCGGCAGATGATTGGGGAGAGGGAAATGCAGGAGGAGCCTTTTCTTTGGGGCGTAGCAACGTCTGCATTCCAGCTGGAGGGCTCTCCTCATGCCGACTGGTCGACCTGGGATGACATCCTGAGCGAAAAACCTGATGTTACCAGCCACTATTCACTGTATCGTGAAGATCTCAAGCTGCTCAGGCAGCTGGGCGTCAATGCCTACAGATTTTCCCTTGAATGGAGCCGCATCCAGCCTCACGAGGGGGAGTGGGACGAGGAGGCCGTCGCCCATTATCAGGAAATTATCGACATTCTCAATGAGATGGGCATCGAACCGATGCTCACGCTCCATCACTTCACGCATCCGCTCTGGTTCATCAAAAAATATCCCTGGCATGAGCCGGACTCAATCGTCAAGTTCGGTGGTTATGTCGAACGTATCGTTGCGCGATTAAAGGGAGTGCGTTACTGGATAACGTTTAATGAGCCTTATGTTTTGCTGTTAGGGGGATACCTGGAAGGATGCATGCCTCCGGGAATCCAGAGCCCGGCTCTTGCATTGAGGGCGCTGGAGAACATCTGTATCTGTCATGCGCAGGCATATGACTGCATTCACCGCCGTCACGCCGGAGCGCGGGTAAGTATTGCGCACAATATGGCTGCGCTTGCTCCATGGTCCCGCTGGAATCCCATGGACAGGCTGCTCGCGAGACTTGCCAAGTATTTCTATAACCACTCGATTCTGGACGGTTTCCTCGAAGGGGTAATGCGTATCAAGTTTCCATTCCGCAAGGAGATTCTTTTGAGCGTCCCAATAAAGGGGAAACTCGATTATTTCGGTGTCAATTATTATACCAGGGTTCATATGCGATTCAATCCGTTCAAACGGATGGGCATAGAACTTCGGCATCATGATATTGACGGTCATGGATTGACCGACATGGGATGGGAAATTCATCCCGGCGGACTCGAAAAGGTTTTGAGATACGCATCGCGCCTGAAAGTTCCCCTGATCATTACCGAAAACGGGATTGCGACGAGACGCGATCACAAAAAAATACAATTCATGCGTCGACACGTCGATGTGGTTGAGCGGTGTATTCAGAGCGGCATGGACGTCCGCGGCTACTTCTGGTGGTCTCTGATAGACAACTACGAATGGCTGGCTGGACTCGATTCACGCTTTGGTCTCTACAAGGTTGATTTTGATACGCTCAAGAGGAAGCAAACGCAGGCTGCAGCGTATTATGCGTACATCATCAGAAGCAGAATGAACATGCAAAAGAAACGGGAGGTGGATCATGTCTCCGGAAACGCACAGGTGGTTCAGGAAGTCACTCATTCAGCGCCGTAAAGAACTGGCTGACAATTCCCAACACTTGGTCAGGGCGTTGCAGACCAGCAAACTGCAGCACGCGATCGGCAGCGGCAGGGATGCAGCGGATTTTGCGGTGGCGAATCATGACGAACATCTGAGTGGAAAGCGTATTACCTATCAGACGCGGATCATCAGGGAAATAGACGACGCACTCAAACGAATTGATGAAGGCACATTCGGGTGTTGTGAGGATTGCGGAGATTCCATTCTTCATGACCGGCTTTTGGCGGTGCCTTTTGCCAAATTCTGCACAGACTGCCAGGAGATTCAGGAGCGCGTTCGGCCTCTGCATAGGGACCATCCCGGCATGTCGATTTGACACTCGTTCCAGAGTGTCCCAGGAGAGCAATTGATACCGTTCATGATGCAACAGCACGCCGGCAGTCGCTTTCTGCTGAGACCGTCCGGCATTGGGATTCACGACGAAGCCTTATCCACCGGGCCGCGATCGCGGCGGTGATTGCGAAGAGGCAGACTGCAATGCCGACTGAACTGAGCCGGTCCGCAGACCATCCGAGCGTCTGTATTGCGGCATTGAGCAGATCATTGCCGGTATAGCCAAGCGAGACCACGATACACATGCTGATGAACGCCGCCACTGCGTCGATCGCCATGAATTTCACCGGTGACAGTCCCATGGCTCCTGCCACAAGAAAGAGCTTTGACCGAAATCCTATGATGTGCCGCCCGAACAGAATCAGTAGAAGCCCATGTTTGGTGAACCTGGATTCCATTTTCAGACGAGTCGCTTCGGGAAGTATTCTCTGGACGCATACGTGGCAAAGGAGTTTACGGCCGAATGTTCTGCCAGCATAATAGATCATGAAGTCACCCGCAAGCAGCCCTGCATAGAGATACAGGAGCGCCGGAACAGGCTCCACACTCCCCTGAGCGATAAGGTAGCCGCAGAGCAGCAGGGTCGCCTCTTCCGGAACCGGCAGTCCGATGCTGCCGAGAACGAGAAGCAGAAAGAAACTGGCGTACGGAAAGTGGTGCACAATGCTCATCAATTCGGTCATGGATTATCCTTTTTTTCTGTTTTGTACTGACCAGCGTGTTCTCTAGTATGAAAGAACTGCGGTAACCAGGCTGTGACAACAGGATTATTTCTGTATTAC
>JAAYUK010000131.1 GCA_012517735.1 Nitrospiraceae bacterium | reverse complement strand
GACATTCTCCGCATAAAACCGTTCCGGGTCATCTTCAATCCCGGGACAGAAAACCCGGCCGCATACGGGCCGCTCCGCTCCGCAGGCATAGAGCCGCTCGAGGCCTGCACGCTCGTCATGCTTTCAACCGGACAGTTTTAAGGGGCGGCTTCCGGCTTCGTTCCGAACCGTTCCCGGGCCCAGGCAATGCGACGGTCGGGTGTTGCAAAGGCATCCGCAGACTCCGCGTCGACCGTGTCGAGCCGAAGACGGAGGCCGACACGGTTTGCGATCTGGATCGCCAGCCCGGGTCGCGCATTCAACTCGAGCAGCAGAGGTCCCCGTTCACGGTCAATTACCATATCCACGCCCAGATAGCCGAGGCCGGTCATGTCCAGCGCGGTGGCTGCAATGCGCAGCACCTGCTCCCACTGCGGCACCTGAATGCCGGCGACGCGATGCCCGGTGTCGGGATGAACGGCTACCACTTCGGAGCGGCAAACGGCCGAGAGCGTCTTTCCGGAGGCAATGTCGATGCCGGCCCCTATTGCTCCCCGATGGAGATTGGCCTTGCCATCCGACATTGAGGTCGGCAATCGAACCATCCCCATCACGGGTACGCCCCGATAGACAATTATCCGAATATCAGGAACGCCTTCATAGGAGACTGATGAAAAAACCGGATCAGGATAAATCAGGGCTTCAAGGATTGCCGAATCCTCCAGTCCCGAAAGAGAGTGAATCCCCGAGAGAATATCCGAGATATGATAGGCAAGGTCAACGGAAGAAATCCGGTCGCCGTTCTGGTTCACAAATCCATCAGCCGACCGGTCGGTAATGAGCACGATCCCGCTGCCGCCGGTGCCGCGCGCCGGCTTTACGACGAAGCGTTTCCGGTCGCCGAGAGCAGCGTTCATTCCGGCGATGTCGCCGTGATGCTCTATGACGTGATACAGGGTGGGCGTGGGTACGCCATGCTGTTCCGCAAGCCGCTTGGTAAGCACTTTATTATCGACGAGCGGATAGCGCGCACGGGGATTGCAGCGCATGATATAGTCGCCATTTCTGCGGTTCATGCCGAGCAGCCCGACCGCGCGAAACTGCCGGAGCATGCTAAGCACGGGTTCTCCGCAGGCTTCTGAATCGCAGAAACTCGGAAAGCCGGTAGCCGGTATATCGTCCGATCAGCAGCTGAAGCGCCATGACCATCAAAAGCAATTCGGGATACACAAAGAACGTAAGCTGAAGCGGCTCGAACTGAACGATGGCATAGGTAAGCGATGCGACTGCCGCACTTCCCGCAGCGGTGCGCAGAGCTTCCTTGACGCCTTCCTCTTCCGTGATGACGAAGAAGCGTTCTATGGCCATGGTCAGGATGACGAAGGGGAGAAGGCCGATCGCCATGAAGGCACGGAGATCAAGCCGGTTGCCGATCAGGGCAAATACGGTAAAACAGATAATCACCAGCGTCACCATGACCGAGAGGCGCGGAACAAGAAGCAGCCGCAGCTTTTCCAGTGAATTGCGCGCCGCAAAGCCGACCAGCAGGACGGTCGCAAAGATGCCGATCCCGTAAAGAAGCCCTGTATTGCGGAAGGCCAGCGCCATGAGCACCGGCATAAAGATGCCGAATGTCGGGAATCCGATGATATTACGCAGAATGCAGATCATCAGCGCGCCGAGCGGCACAAGGATGAGAATGCGGAAGGTGCCCTGAAATTCCTGCGGAAGGCGGAACAATGACCATTGGTCAAGCAGACGATTCGATTTCCCGATGCGATCGTACTGCAACCCCCACTGGGATACGACCTGTCGGGACAGTGTCCAGCGGATATCTGTCACATCGAATCCGTGCGATTGAATGGCGGGGACATTGCCATGCGTCAGCGGAAGCAGGAGGGCGGATTGCTGATAGAACGCACCCGTTTCGGGTGCGAGGCGCAGCCAGCTGCTGCCGGTCCAGACCTCGATCCAGCGAATGGTGTTTCCATATGACCCTTCGCTCAGGCTCAGGCCCTCAACCGCAAAAGACGGCAGAGCGGCGGCATGCAGAAGTGTCAGAAATGCTGTTTCACCACCAAGCGTGCGGATCAGGTTCTGAACGATGGGATCACGATCCTGAGCAGCATGCGAGATGCGTGTCGCCAGCACGGCGAGCCGCTCAGCGGGAGGCAGTCGCAGGATATCCGCAACAATGGTTTCGGCAGACCGCTGCAGGTCTTCTGTTACGCCGGAAGGATATGCGGATGCTCCCGGAGGCGGCGCTGATCGGCCCGCCGGGATCCTGAACGTTGAACGATACGTGATCAGCGTCCCATCAGGGTCCGGCCTGCCGCTCCATGCTGCGATGCGGTTTGAGCCATCCGAGCGCAGGGTGAACTCAAGCGAACCGTCCCCGATGGTTTCCCCGAGGACAGCCAGCCCCTGATGTATCGAGGGGAGTCCTGCTTCAAGCGAGCCGGAGACGGTTTCCCCCCCCACTCGTGCATCGAAGGACAATTGCCACACTTTCTGCGGTGCTGCGGGAAAGAGCGGATAGCCGAGTATCAACACCCGATAGCTGATGAGTGCCAGGGGGCACAGGATCAGAAGCGTGACAATGACAGCAACCGTTCTTTTCACGGGGCCGGGGGTGACATACGCCTGTCGGTGGCGCCGGAAGGGGCAAGCCCCGGAAAAAGATTCACGCATGACGGCGGCGCAAGGTGTTTCCGGCTGACATCGACCATGAATCGTTTTTTCAGCGTATTTCTGCCGATCAGCACCGGGTACTCCATTGCCGAACGGTCATTGAGCGTAACGCGGCTCCTGATGCGGTGGGGACCGAGACAGAAATCCAGCATCACAACCGGCCGGATATCTTTCCCCTCAGAGGTACGGACCTCTTTCAGTTTCAGCAGTTTAGACCGTACTCTGTAACCACCGCAGCGATCCGCAAGTGAAAAGGAGACATAGGCACCCTCCATTTTGATGTCGCAGGCATCAATCGACGATAGGGCGGCTCCGGTATCGATGCGTGCTTGCAGCTTGACTCCCCACGGCATCAGAAGAATATCCTCGACTGCGCCAATGGTTGTGATCTCAGAAGATTCTGCAGGCATGAACGTGAGCGTTGCGAGAAGAACCAACATCGCAGCAGTGCTGATGCGCATGAACTTCCTCCGTACAATGGCTCGATACCGGACAGCAAGTCCTTCCCTTGATATTACCCCACTGCAGCAGGCGTGACAAGCTGTCCGCTACCGGGGCGGGATAATTCAGTATGATGCGATTCTGCAGGCTTTGGCGCAGAAAAAGGCCCGAAGGTTGACCCCCCTCGGGCCTCGTGGTGAAGATCGCCTTTATTTCTGGGCGGGAGCCGGATTCGGGCAGGGGCCGAGATACTTGCCTTTCATGGTCATTTTTGAAACCATCTCTTTGCCTTCCACCTTGATCTTCGATTCGACCTGGCCATCGTAGGTTGTTCCTGCATAGGTAATGGATCCCTTGCTGGAGCTGTCCGGACACACCACAGCCCACGAAACGGTATTGCCGACGGTCTTCATGTCCTGCATTTTGCATTCAGCCGGCATATCCTGCTGTTTCGCAACAGGATCTTTCTGGGTAAGGCAGGTGGTGAATGTGTACGGCTTCATCATGCCGGCAGGCATTCCCTGCATTTCTGTTGTCGTCGTAATTTCCCACTGGCCATCCTGCATGTTTATCTTTGAAGCGGATGCCGTCGGCGCCGGGGTGCCATCCTTCGGTTTGTCTCCGCATCCGGTCAGCAAGAGGCATCCCGCGAGCATGACCACAACAAAGGTGATTCCAAACTGTTTCATATGCATCTCCTTGTCTGGTGAGCTTTGCCGGACCAATGCCGGCACACATCGATGCCCTTGATTATAGGGATATGTTCCGGGAATCGCAACCCCCGGATTCTGCGGTATAATGAAGCCAGACACCAACACGCACAACAGCCATCAATCAACTTTCCTGTGAGGAGGGCATATGGTCCGGACAATAGCTCTATCATTGATGCTTGCGGTCATGATCTTTCTTATCCCAACGGCTCAGGCGGTTGATGCTCCGCTGAAGTTCGCCGAAGCTCAGCCCGCTGAAATCAAAGGAACGTTTTCCCTGATTCTGTTCGACAGTGCTTGGGGAGGCGGCATTCAGCGCATTGCGATCCTCGATGCCGAGCAGGACGATGTCATAATAGAGCCGTATGTCCCGGTTGACGAGTATCGTATCATCAGACATCTGCCAGCTGCCGATGCGTATCGTCAGGCGCTGGCCTTCCTCTCGCTTGCGCCGGATTTCTGGTCGTCACAACTGACCAGGATTTCCGATGCCCGCGGCACGCTGCTCGGCTATGAGGTACGACCACTCTTTTTCCGCCTGACCTATGGCAAGCCGGATGTTCTGGACGTGAACTATCGGCTGAAGGGCAATACGATCTACATGCATATACGGCTGATAGACGAGGTTGACCGGCGCATCAGGGGGGTTGATTATTAAGCCGCAGTGTGCAGGGCGTCGTGAATTTTCCGTGACAGTTCGACAAGACTGAACGGCTTCTGGATATAACTTAAACATCCTTTTTCAAGAAGGGCTGCGGCTTCCCCGTTTTTGCTGTAGCCGCTCGAGACAAGCACTCTGACAGCGGGCTGGATTGCTGCCAGACGATCATAAATTTCACTGCCGCTCATGCCGGGGAGCATGTAATCGAGGACAACCAGCTGTATGACATCCTTGTGTTCCTGAAAGACTGCCAGAGCTTCTTCACCACTTTTTGCCGTCAGTACCGTATAACCAAGCATGCTGATCATGTCGCGGCCGACATCGATGACCAGATCCTGATCATCGACCAGCAGGATGGTTCCTTCTCCTTTTATAATCTCCATGCCTGCATTATACGATGCAACGCCGGGTTTCTCAAGCAATGCCGGCACTGTGAAGAAAATGGCTGAATCGAGTATAATTCAAATGGTATTTCCCCGTGGAGGATGTAATGAAAAAGTATGTGATCCTTTTGATGATAGCACTTGTTGTTTTTGTCGCAGGTTGCGGCAAGAAAGCAGTAAAGCCGGTTTCAGCAGATTCGAAAACGGCGACCGAGGCGTTTGCGCTGATCGAGAATGTCCGGCAGGCATATGTCAACCGGAACATGACGGCACTGCAGGCGTATACCACTCCCGAGGGATTCCAGTCGATCTCATCCATGATCAAGCCGTTCGATTCGGTCAAGATGGAATTCAGGCCCATGCTGGTCGATATCCGCGACGGTGTTGTGACCATCTATGTTTCGTGGACCGGTGTCTGGATGGCAGCGGGGCAGAAACATGAAGAACGCGGGCTCGCCAGCTTTGCGTTGAAGGGCGCTCCCCTGAAGGTCGACAATGTGCTCCGTGCGAGCCCCTTCCGCTATCCGGAGCAGTAGCACCACACCGTCAGGTATCGTTGCTGAAAAGAAGAGCGGCCCGAAGATCAGGCCGCTCTTCTCTTTTCGTGCGGGTGCAACATCAGGCCAAGGACACATCCGGGATTACGCCAAAATTGTCATTGGACTCGACCCAAATCGCTCCGAGCCTGGCTGGGCTGGCAACAGAGCGGATTTATTCGGCGAAACGGCACATACAGGACGTATGTGCCAGGCGAATACCTCGGAGGACGGCTGGACGCCGGCCGAGAATGAGCGGCGTTGCCTGCCCAGCCAGGCTAATGACAATTCCGGGATTATGCCACGCTCTTCCCGCAGAGATTCTGCAGCGCGTCATGAATATGGGGGAAAGCAAAACTGAAGCCGCTTTCCAGAAGGCGGCGCGGCAGCGCATGCTGGCCCTTCAGCATGATATCGGCGCCTTCCCCAAAGCGTAATCGCAGCACAAATGCAGGGAGTGGAAGCACCGTCGGCCGCTGCAGAATGTTGCCGAGCGCCTGAGTGAAGCCGGCATTGGTCGTAGGATGAGGAGCCGTGAGATTGAAGATTCCGCTCAGCCGTTCCTGTGCGATGACAAAGCGATAGGCTGCGATCAGATCATCCACATGCACCCATGAGAAGGACTGCGAGCCGTCACCGATTACGCCGCCGAAACCAAGCCGAAACGGGAGCAGCATTTTTTGCAGAACGCCCCCGCCCATACCGAGCACAACCCCGAACCGGAAGATAATCGTCCTGATACCGAGCTCTTTTGCTGCAAGCGCTTCGCGTTCCCAATCGTGCGCGAGCTTCCCGAGAAAGTCATCCGCAAAAACCGTTGAGCTTTCGTCGCATGGAATATTGGGCGGATAAATGCCAATGCCGGAGGTCGAAATAAAAAGTCCCGGAGGGGACGGCATGACGCGCAGGGTATCGACCAGCAGGCGCGTTGTATCTATGCGGCTTGCAATGATCTCACGTTTATAGGATTCGGTCCATCGTGCCGCAATCGGAGCGCCCGCAAGGTGGATCAGCGCCTCGGTCTCTGAAAGTGCCTTCTGCATGAAGCTCGTTCCGCCGAAGTCAGCTCTCCGCAGCGGAACAATCAGGTGACCGTCCTCCTGTAATGCCTGCCTCAGGCGGGTGCCGACGAATCCAGTGGCTCCGCTGAGCGCGATTTTCATGACGATCCTTTCGGCAGGATAAAATAAAAATTGTTGCCGTGAGGGGTCGGTTCGTATCCGACAACGCCGCCATGAATTTCGACAACATTCCGGACAAAAAACAGACCATGCCCGGTGCCGGGGCGATCGAGCGCATTTTCAGCGCGGCCGCCGTCCTCAAAAAGACGGGGACGGTCTTCCTGCCTGATATGACTGCCGGTGCTGAACACATTGTATTTCACCCCATCGCGACCATCACCAAAAAAATTCGTGATCACCTCGCGACCATAGGAAACGTATTTCTTCTTTTCACCCGACTCCGTCACGATGGCTTCCGTATATTTCAGCGCATTGGAAAAAAGATTTGCGTATGCTTGGGAGAGCAGTCCCACATCGACAACGCCGATCATCTCTTCATCAGGAATTCCGCTGAACTCATCGTTGATCGCGATGCCGTGCGACGCGAGGCGCTCGCGGAAACGTTCCAGTTGCGGACCGACAATCTCTTTCTTGATGTTGCAGGGTTTTGTCCGCGGGATAAGCCGCCCCTGGTCGAAATGGCTTCTCCTGAGCAGAGTTTCGAGGAACAGGCTCATATCGGTGTAATGGCGGTCGATATGCCCATACTCTGCGGCAAGCCCCCGATTGGTCTCGTGCATGGCATCCAGGACATCCTGAAGCCCTGAGACGGAGAGCGTCCCTTCCGTGATGACCTCCCGGAGCTTTTCCTCAAGGGACTCGCATTGATGGACCCGGGTGAGCAATTGGCGGAGATAGAGCCGGAATATCATGTTCGGCACGATGATATTGTGCTCGATATCAGCGACCAGTGTACGGATGAATTTCAGATGCTGGGCATTCTTCATCGCCAGAAATCTGTTATGGAGGTTGAATCCGATACGGTTGGCAAATTTGCGGAGAAAAAAGATCCGGTGTTCGTCCCCCGCTGCTACCGGGTAAACCTCGAGGGCTGCAATGAGTCCCGATCGGGCGTTGAACGGCAACTGATCCATGAGAACGCTTTTCCCGTGGATGCCGAGCAGCAGACAGCTGTCCCGGTGGATCGGAGTTTCGCCGCATCCAAAAACCTCTTCCGGCGGGGGGGACAAGAGCTCTGCAGCAGGTTCAGTCTGGGAGACAAGGGCAAGGCGATCGAGCCGCTCGTGCATGAGATAGAACCGTGCCTGAAGACCAAGGAATACTGACGGAATGCCGATACACAGCTCGGCAAACTCATCGAGATCCTCAAACTCCTGGGAAAGGTCGAAAAACGTTTTCAGCATGTCGTTTTCGACTGCCGAAAAGTTGTAGCGGATGTAGTCGTTCTGCTTTCCGGCGATGCGTTCGCGAATCCGTTCGAGCAGCTTCATGGCCTCTCCGATCCCCGTAGTCAGTCAAAGTATACCAGATTTTACAAGCAGGGGAGGCGGGAACGGTCAGCGCCGGAAAATGCTTTTTTCTTCAAGCAGATGATCGAGGTGCCGCTCGACAATTTCGAGGACAACCACATCCGGTTTCTCCTTCCGGACATGTGCGTAATCGATGATGTATGTCCAGATGAAAACACTGCGGGAGAAATGTGGGGCAAGAAACGGAACAAGAGCAACCCCGAAAGAGTCACGATACATGACCAGGCGCGGCAATGAGCTCTTTTTTTGTTCGAACCCGAGGGATTCAGGAGTATTCGGCTCCTGATGCCCTGGGTCGAAAAAGTCCAGTTTCGGGGCTTTCTTGAGCGTGAAAATCCATTTGTCCTCTGAGAAGTGCCCTTCAAGGGACAGCATCTTGGCAATATCCCCTATGGATATAACCTCGTGTTTGACGATAAATTGATCAAGGTCGTGCGCTTTTGTAACCGGAACACGATCCGCCAGAACGTCCATAAGCTTCCTGTAGGCAACAAAGGCACCATAATCGTTCCAGTGGGTATCAATCTTGTAATAAAGCGGCTGCGGCAGAGAGCTTTTTGCCCTGATCAAATCCGCACGGGGATCGACAATGGTCAGATGCGGTTTTTTCTCCCGTACATATTCAAGCACCTGATCCAGACGGGTTCTTGAGCGGCGCTTCGGCACGCTGTCGGCCATGTATTCGGGATAGATGGTCTGCTTGTCGGGCGCTATCATCAACACGAAGGGGATACCGGCCTGTTCGAGCGCCGTGTGCACCGTGTCGAGATTTTCAGCCAGCCGTGCGAGTTTAACCGAGTCATAGCGGACAAGACCCATGAAATCCTTGAACAGCAGGCCCTGCGACGGGATATCGAAATAGTACCATCCGTTCTTTCCGATGCTCACATTCGGATGCGGCGAGACATTGAGCTGCGATGCCTTGAGGTAATTGTTCGCATAAATGAGCGTGCTGCGGAACCCGAAATGATCCATGTAATACTCTTCAAATGCCTTCTGGAATCCGGTTCCCCGGAACGACAATTTATTCAGGCCTGGGAGCTGAGCAAGCCGCCGGTTTTCATCCAGCTTTACCTCGGGAATAGTGCGGAACTGCATCTGCAGCAACGGCGCCCAGAGGAGCACAAAGAAAAAAAGGATGACCACATAACAAAGCGTTCGTCGACGTGATGGGGGGAGAGAGATTCTCATGGCGGTCAAAACCTGAAATAGATAAAGGGGTTATAGGTCCCGGTCGCCAATGACATGACCGAAAGAAGGAACACCGCAAGTAAAGCGATACCCTGCGCGCCGGCAAGCGGGAGATTGAGCGACTGCCTTGCCGGTGCCGCGCTGTCAGTAACGACGAGACTGCCACCGAAGCGGTCCCGAAGCGCCTGCAGCACCGGCCCTGAGCCGATAATGCCCGCGACGATGGCAACCCAGACATCCGGCGGACAGCTGAGCGCCTCACCAACCTCCGCTCCTGCCTGCAGTCCGAACAGCACCTTCAGGTAGCCTATGGCATATGTCAGCGTTTCCGCCCGGAAAAAAACCCACCCGATCATGACCACAAGCATTACGTAAATATGGGATATCGGTCCGCGCAGTACTTTTGAGACGGCGCCTCCGCGTACGCGCTCCAGCATGAGAAATCCGCCATGCCAAAGGCCCCAGACAATAAAGTTCCAGCTGGCGCCATGCCAGAACCCGCAGAGGAGAAAGACGAAAAGCAGGTTCATGTTGGTGCGGGCATTTGAACACCGGCTGCCGCCGAGCGGAATATACAGGTAATCACGGAACCAGGAAGAGAGGGAAATGTGCCAGCGGCGCCAGAACTCCTGGATCGATCGGGAAATGTACGGATAATTGAAATTTTCGAGGAAATGAAAGCCCATCATCCTGCCCATGCCGATCGCCATGTCGGAATAGCCCGAAAAATCGAAATAGATCTGAATTGTATAGCAGAGAATGCCGACCCAGGCAACTCCCGGCGTCAGACTCTCGGGCGGCAGGGAAAATATCAGGTCAGCCTGCGCAGCGACGGTATTGGCGATCAGGACTTTTTTGCCCAACCCGGTGATAAAACGGTTCATTCCTGACACGAAGAGTTCCGGAGTGATGCGCCGGTCCGCTATTTCTCCGGCAACATCCCGATACCGAATGATCGGGCCGGCAATGAGCTGGGGGAACAATGACTTGTACGCGCCGAAATTGATAAGGCTTTTCGTAGCCTTGACGTCTCCCCGGTAGACGTCCATCAGGTATGAAATGGCCTGAAACGTGAAGAACGAGATGCCGATCGGCAGGTGAAGTTTCGAGATGGAAATCGCAGGAATCTGCACTGCCTTCAACAGCGAATTCAGCTCCTCAACCGCAAAGTTGGTGTATTTATAGATGAACAGAAGCAGGACATTGAAAATGATGCCGTATTGCAGGATTCTGCGCGCACGCATGCGATTGCCGTCGAGCAGCGAGGACCGTTCGATACGCAAAGCAAAATAATAGTTCGCGACAATACAGATCAGGAGGATGATGATGTACCTTCCCTCTCCCCAGAAGTAGAACAGCAGACTCGCAAAGAGGATGAAGGCGTTTCTCCATTCTTTTTTGAGGCAGAGATAGATGGTCAGAAAGACCGGAAGAAACAGAAATATGAACAGTACGGAACTGAAAACCAATCAAAACTCCTGAAATGGCTCAATATTTTACATCCAGCAAACTGTGTAGTTTACCATAGAAACGTCCTGATTGCCGACAGGAAAAACGTTTTCCGGCAGGGATCGGCCTTCCGGCGCGACTATTTTTCGTCCAGTTTGACGGCCCCTTCCGGCAGGACGGACGAAAATTCCGAGGCGCAACCGTGTTCGAGAGAGCAGAGGGCGAAGATGCCGACAGGGGTATCTTTGCCTTTGACGATCACACGCTCAAGTGCCCTGATGGAGTAATGGCCGATCAGCTCGCCTCCGGTCGCGGCCATGCGGGCCTGCAATTTGGCAACCGAATACTCGGTCAGGATGATCGGTACGTCATAACGCCGTGTCAGACCTTCGGCGCGGGCGCCCAGATTCACATGATCGCCGATGACCGTATAATCCATTTTTTTGCCCTCAGCCCCGATATTGCCGACCAGTACTTCTCCGGTATTGATGCCGATCCCGGCGCTCAGGACCGGCTTGCCCTCGGCTTTCCACTTTTCCTGCAATTCGCCGAGTCGCTGGTGCATGTGCAGGGCGCAGTTGATCGCGCGTTCGACATGGTTTTCCTGCGGCATGGGGGCGCCCCAGAACACCACGATCGCATCGCCGATGAATTTGTCGAGCGTCCCTTCCCAGCGGAAAATGACATCAGTCATTGCGGTCAGATACTCATTCAGGATCGAGACGACCTCTTCCGGCGAATGGCGCTCGGAAAACGCGGTAAAGCCTTTCACATCGGAAAAGAGCACCGTCACCTCGCGCCGCTCCCCGCCGAGCTTTGCCATGTCCGGGTTTTTGATCAGTTCGTTGACGACCCGTTCAGTGACGTAGCTTGAGAACATGGCCCGTATTTGTTTCGAGTAGCGTTCCTCAACCGCGTAGTTGTAAATCGTTATTACGAGAAAGGTTCCGGTAATGTTCAGCAGCGGATAGATCATGGTCAGGACGATTCCGTTGCCGGTAAACAGGAAGGCCGCAAGCGCGCCGCAGGAGAAGAGCAATGCCGCCATGACCAGTGCCGCCTGCACGGCCCTGAAACGCGGGATGAGCAGCGCGGCCGCGATGCCGAACAGCAGGAGGAAAACCAGGTCCATCCAGAGGGGCGCTTTGCGAAGCAAGCGTTGCTCAAGCAGCGACGTTATCACACTGGCATGTTTTTCCACGCCGGCCATTGCGGCATCAAACGGGGTGACCCGCAGGTCATAAATACCAACGGCTGTCGCTCCGACCAGCACAATTTTCCGCTGCAGCATCTTCGGATCAACCGTCCCGTCAAGAATGTCGATGATCGGGATATGCCGGAAGCTGTGGCCGGGGCCATAGTAGTTGATGAGCATGCGCCCCCACTGATCGGTCGCCACGCGGTCCGGGCCAAGGTTAACCGCCTGCGTTGCATCGATTCCGACGCGATCCCACGGGATGCCTTTGTACATGGCTGCGGCCGCGAGGGTAATCGGCGGGTAGAGGTACCCATCGTGCTCGATTGCAAGCATTTCCCATCGAACGACTCCATCGGCATCTGGGATCATATTGATATAGCCCAGCCACATCGCTTGGGCGGCAAGCAATGGAACCGGCATCAGCACATTTTCGGCATGAATCGGGTTCAGCTTCTCAAAGCGTTCGGCGTTGGCCACCGAGACAAAGGCCGCAGGCATCAGGAGATCCCCGGCGGGCTTTGGATGAGGTGATTTTTCGAACTCAAATACCAGCGGCAACAGGACATTGCCGGCACGCTCCAGCGATTGGGCAAGGCGACGGTCATTGGCCTCTTTTTCGCTCAGGATGATGTCAAAGACGACAATTTCTGCCCCGTAGCCGTGCAGCCTGTCTACAAGCTGGGCAAGTCTTTCCCTGCTCCAGGGCCATCTGCCGAGCCGGGAAATGCTTTTTTCGTCGATTGCCGCGATGACGACCGTGCCAGGATTGGCGAGGGGGCCGCGCAGTTTGAACCGATAATCGAGGGTATGGTTTTCGATCTGCTCGAGGTATGCCGGGCGCAGCAGGAGTAATGCTGCACAAAAAAAAGCAAGGCAGCAGCCGAGGAACACCGAAGCGTGCAGGCGACGGCTCCGGTCAGTCAGGAGCCGGGAGAATCCGGTAACCAGGCCAAAGAACGAGCCGGTCCTGAACCTTTGAGGATCCATGCCCGCTACCCTTCAGCGAGCGTTGATGAAAGTACTTCGGAAAGCGAAGTCACGCCAAGGATTGCCTTTTCGACCGCGTCCTGCCGGAGGGTGCGCATGCCGTTCTCGATCGCAGCTTTTCGCAATTCGTCGGTTCCGGCCCCCTTGATCAGCAGGTTTCTGAGAATTCGGTTCATGAGCAGAATCTCGTAAATACCGACCCGTCCGCGAAAACCGACCCCATCACAAACCGGACAGCCCTTGCCGCGATAGAGCGTGGTGCCCGGCGCGATGTCGCCGTGCGACATTTCGACCTCCTCATCAGTGACGGTATACGATTCCTTGCACTTTGCACAGATGCGGCGGACAAGACGCTGCGCGCAGACGAGCACCAGAGAATCGGCGACCAGATATGGTTCGACGCCCATTTCGGTCAGGCGCGTGACCGTTCCGACCGCGTCATTGGTATGCAGCGTTGAAAACACCATATGACCGGTAAGGGAGGCCTCAACAGCGGTCTTGGCAGTTTCAAGATCCCGGATTTCACCGATGAGGATGATGTCGGGGTCATGCCGCATGAAGGCCCGCATTGCCTTGGCGAAGGTGTACCCGGCTGCGGGATTGACGTTGCTCTGGATGATCTGCCCGCCGAGCGTGTATTCAACCGGGTCTTCGGCGGTGCAAATCTTGACGTCAGGCGTATCGAGCGTTTTCAGTGCGGCATAGAGCGCGGTCGACTTGCCGCTTCCGGTCGGCCCGACATGCAGCAAAATGCCGTAGGGGGTTCTGATCGCTTCCCGGTATATCCTGGTATTGTGTTCGTTGAAACCGAGCGCATCGATCGAGAGTATGGGACTCTTTTTGTCGAGAATCCGCATGACAAGGTCTTCGCCATGCTGCGTCGGCACGGACGATACCCGCAGATCGATCTCCATGGTCGGGTTCTGCTTGGTAAAGTCGATCCGTCCGTCCTGCGGCTGTCGGCGTTCGTCGATCCGCATGTCGCAGAGGATTTTGAATCGGGTAATCAGGGCATCCTGGGCGTATTTCGGCACGCGCATGACTTCCGTAAGATCGCCGTCAATGCGGTATCTGACCCGCAGGTGGTCAATTGTCGGTTCGAGATGAATATCGCTTGCCCTCTTGCGGAACGCATCTTCCACGATCTTATTGGCGAGCATGACGAGCGGGGCGCTGTTTTCGGTGGCTTCTTCTTTTGCCAGGCTTGCGACCTCGACCGACGGACGGTAGCTTTCGGCAACCTGACTGAGGATGCTTCCCATCGCCACCTCTTCCTTGGGGGCTTTCCCGGGGGTGACGAAAAATTTGTCGATCGCCGCGAAAAGATGGCGCATCGTGGTCATGACGACGGTGACGCTCTTGACCGCATACCGAGCTCCGCGGTAAAGGCGCACCACTTCGTCGAGGGCCATGACGTCGCGCGGCTCGACCATTGCAACGGTCAGGACATCATCCTCGTACTTCAGCGGCAGCACCTTGTAATTCTTTGCATAGGCCGCCTTGATGTGCTTCAGGAGGTCGGATGAGAGCGCATATGTCGTTACATCAATATACGGGTAGCCGAGATACTCCGCCTTGACCGCGGCAATACCGTCTTCCTGGGCGCCGCTCTCCAGCAGCAGGCGTTCAATGGTCTTTTTCTCCCGCACGGAACGGGTATAGAGCTCGCGGAGGCGTTCCTTGGTGGTCAGCCCTTTTTCGATGAGCAGTTCTTCGAAGCTTTTCCCCTTTGGCCGCGTTTCCATCAGCTTACCCTCGAGAAGATCAGGATCACTTTCTTGACCCTGCCGGTTTCGTCCAGATACGGAATGAGTTTGACTTCGAGAATTTCAAGAAGCGCCTCGGTCCGGAAGCCGTATTCAAACACATCATGCAGCTTTTCGACCAGCGCTGATTCGGCAAAGTGCGGGAAAACATCGAACAGATTTTTTCCGACCATCTCGTCGGCGGAATAACGGAGTCCGCTCATCACCTCGATAAACCGGTTCGCCGAAATGATCTCTTTTTTGGTGTTGATAATACAGATCCCCTCGCCGATGTCGTCAATGATATATTCGCGCAGTCTCCGCTCGTCCTCGATCGCCTGATAGAGCAGCGCATTGGTGACCGCTATCCCGAGCAGGTAGGCAAGCTGCTCCATCAACTCAACATCCTTTTCGGAGAAGCCTCCTTCCTTGTTGAGCGCCTGGAAGACGCCGATGATGCTGTCTTTGCTCCGCATCGGCACCGGCACGACGAGCACGCTGCGGGTGCGGTACCCGCTGGCGTTGTCCCAGCGCCGGTCGAACGACAGGCTCGGGTCAACGGCAGCCAGTTCATCCGTATCGTACGCGTCCCTGATATTCAGCGTTTTGCCGGTGGCGGCGGTATAGCCGGCAAGGCTCGTTGTCGTGATCGGAAGGCGTATCTCGACCAGTTCGCGCGCCTGAAGCACTTTGGTATACAACTCCTGCGTTTCATGATCCACCAGATAGAGCGTGCAACGGTCAGCGCCGAGGACAGCCCGTATTTCCGCTACGACTGTGGTCAGAATTTCGTCAATATGGAGCGTCGACAGGACGATATCGAGGATCGAAAAAAAGGTATCAGTCCTGAGTGCAAGGCTCTTCATGCGGGACCCCCATGGCACCTCATTTTGCCCTAATTATAGCAGAACAGATTCCTAAAAACCTCTTTTTTCAGCGGTTTGCACTGAAAGCGCTGGCCGGTTTCTGGTATAGTAGAGGGTGAGCGTCGTTCCGCCGCACACATACGAGAAGAGTTCTCGCCGAGTTGCATACCGCACGGAGGTCCCATTCATGGAAAAACATCCTTTCAATACTATTGAAGAAGCACTGAAAGACATTGCCGACGGGAAAATGGTCATTCTTTGTGATGACGAGGATCGTGAGAACGAGGGCGATCTCTGTATGGCCGCCGAAAAGGTGACCCCTGAAGCGATCAACTTCATGGCGAAATATGGCCGCGGCCTCATCTGTCTGTCGCTGACCCCCCAGAGGGTTGATGAACTCAAGCTGCCGATGATGACCGACCAGAACAGCTCTTCGTTCGGCACGGCCTTTACCATATCGATTGAGGCGAAAAAGGGAGTGACAACCGGCATCTCGGCCCACGACCGGTACGTGACGATCAGAACGGCGATTGACCCGAAGTCCAAGGCTGAGGACCTTGCCCGCCCCGGGCATGTTTTTCCTTTGCGGGCGAAGCCCGGCGGCGTATTGCAGCGTGCCGGGCAGACAGAAGGTTCGGTTGACCTTTCCCGACTTGCCGGTCTGAATCCTTCCGGCGTCATCTGTGAGATCATGAGCGACGACGGCACCATGGCGAGGGTGCCGGAACTCATGGAGTTTGCCAAAAAACATCATCTCAAGATCGTTACGGTCAAGGATCTGATACATTACCGCATGCGTACGGAGCGCTTCGTGAAACGAACCGCTTCAGTGCAGATGCCGACAGAATTCGGCACGTTCAGGGCGATTTCCTATTCCAACGCAATCGACAACCAGGTTCATCTCGCCCTGGTGAAAGGAGAGATCAGGCCGGAGGACAAGGTGCTGGTGCGCGTTCATTCCGAATGTCTTACCGGCGATGTTTTCGGGTCCCGCCGATGCGACTGCGGCGACCAGCTCCATCGCGCCATGTCGATTATCGAAAAGGAAGGCAAGGGCGTCATTCTGTACATGCGGCAGGAAGGCCGGGGCATCGGGCTCGATAACAAGCTCAAGGCCTATGAACTGCAGGACAAGGGGCTCGACACCGTGGAGGCGAACATCAAGCTCGGGTTCAAGGCCGACCTGCGCGATTACGGCGTGGGCGCACAAATGCT
>JAAYUK010000013.1 GCA_012517735.1 Nitrospiraceae bacterium | reverse complement strand
CTCGAGATGAAATCGCTCATTACGCCGCTGGATGAGCTGCAGGAAAAGATACGCGTTTTCGAACAGAAGAAGCTGGAGGTAACGACTGAAAAAGACGATTTCCTGATACTGCTGGATGGTGAAGCGAAGAAGATCGTTACCACCATTCTCGAAGAAGACCTCACCACATTCCGGCGGGAGTTGTATCTCTCGGCTTCCGAGCATTTCGAAAACAACTATAAGGAGTATGCTGACCTGTCGCTGAAAGAATTACGGCAACGTCTTGAGGACCAGATTATTGCTGAGGTCAGGGACGCCTATACGGTATGGCGTGTCCGTGAAGACGAGAAACTGGCGAAGGCTTTTGAGGCATCGTGCCAGCGGTTTGTCGTCAGGATCGATGAGACGGTCGATGCCCTGATCGCCTTTTCAGCGGAACTGTTCGGGATTCCTTTCGATATTGTCAAGGCGGATGCCACCTGGTCGTCAAAGTCAGTTTTCTATTACAAGTTCAGGGAGCAGCCGGACGGCATTGAGATTGTTACATCATCATTGACGCTTATGCTGCCGAAATTCATCGGCGAAAAGATCATCATCAAAAAAATGAAGGAGTACCTCAGCCGCGTCATCGATCTGCAGGCTGCCCGCATCGGCTATGATTTCGAACAGAAGATCGAAAAATCGAAACTTGCTTTCCGATGGGAAATGCTCCAGCGAATCGATGCAACGCTCGAAGGCATTGGCTCCGCGATTGCGCAGGGCATGGCGCGCAGAAGCACCAATGAGCGGGAGGTGCAGGAACGCACGGAAAGCCTGATGGCCCTCAAATCGCGCTATTCTGAGCTGGAAGGCAGGATCAAAGCAGTGAGAGAGCATGCCAGCGATGTCCGCCGGTGATTTTGAACGCACATCGTCGCTTGCGGGTCGGGACAGCGAGACCGGAAAACTGGTTGCCAGCATACGCGAGAGAAAGCACCTGCATATCCATGGACCGCGCGGTTCCGGTAAAAGTGCACTTCTGGAGTGGGCATTCGACAACTGGCGGTGGATCGACGGCACGATAACCCCGATTTTTTGTCGGAACGGCCACCTGCTGAGGGATATTGTCCTCCATGCCGCAGCAGTTCTCTTGCGGCAGTTTGGTCCCCTGCATCACACGGACAAGTTCGGTCGCATCAGGACATTCAGGACGTATGATGACCTGAAAAGCGCCACGATTCCGGTGTTGAAACAGATTGTCTTCAGGAATCTGCACAAACACCCGTTTTTTGTGCTGATCGATCATTGTGAGCCGGTCACCCCCCGCCTCAACTCCCTGCTTACGGCACTGTATGACCGTGTGCCGGTGATAACCGCCAGTCGCGAGAGCTGGGATCTTTCCGATTATTCCTTTCGGGGGAGGCTTGCCTACGACAGACTCTATCTTGCCCCGAAACTCCGTGTGGACTATCTGGAAAAACACGACAGCATTGCGGTCATGAAAAAGCTGAGCGGGCCTGCGCAACTTCCGGAATATGAGGAAGAAGCCTTCTGCGAAGAGGTTTTTCAGAT
>JAAYUK010000130.1 GCA_012517735.1 Nitrospiraceae bacterium | reverse complement strand
GAGGCGGAAGAAGTTGATCTCAAGATTGAAGAGAAGGATTTGCGCATAGATACCTTCTGCTCTTCGGGGGCCGGCGGGCAGAGCGTCAATACCACCTATTCGGCAGTCCGTATTACGCACATACCTACGAATACGGTGGTGTCCTGTCAGGACGAGCGATCGCAGCTCAAAAACCGTGAGAAGGCCATGAAGGTCCTCCGCGCCCGCCTCTATGAAGTCGAGCAGGAACGCCTCGAAAAAGAGCGCGCCGCCGACCGCAAGACCCAGGTTGGTTCCGGGGACCGCAGTGAACGCATTCGCACCTATAACTACCCGCAGAACCGCATCACCGACCATCGCATCGGCCTTACGCTCCACAAGCTCGAGCAGGCGCTTGAGGGCAATCTCGACGAAATAATCGACGCGCTCATTACACACTACCAGACCGAACGCCTCAAAGAACTGTGATAGCCTCCGCTTTTGTGCAGGACTTAGCACAGCGGCTTCATGTGGCTGGCATCGCCGATGCCGCGCAGGAGGCTGAAGGGCTTGTCCGTGCGCTGCTTGGCCTCTCGAAATCCGCCTATCTGGCTTCCCCTCCTGAATTGACCGACGGACAGATCACACAGCTCCACCAACAGACGGCCCGCCGCATCGCGGGCGAGCCGCTTCACTATATTGTCGGCTCTCTGACATTCATGAATCTCCGCGTGATGGTCGGTCCGGGTGTTCTTATCCCTCGTCCCGAGACAGAACTGCTTGTCGAGGAAGCGATCAGGAGAATCAGAAGTGGGAAGTCAGAAGAAAGGGGTTTGGAGACCGAAAGACCGGAGTTTGAATCCGGAATCCGGAATCCGGGAAACGCCTCATTGCGGCATTCCTTTCTTGATCTTTGCACCGGCAGCGGCTGTATCGCGCTGTCGCTCGCCCACGCCTTCCCTGACGCGGACGTGTTCGGCGTCGATATCTCTCCGCAGGCGCTTGCGTATGCCGGGAGGAATGCCGAATACAATGCGATCCGGAACGCGCGGTTTCTGGAGGGCGATCTGTTTGGTCCGGTGCAGGGGCGGAGGTTCTCCTGCATTACCGCCAACCCGCCCTATATCAGAACAGCGGATATCGGACGCCTGCAGGTCGAAATCCGTGCACACGAACCCTTGGGCGCGCTCGATGGCGGGCCGGACGGGCTTGAATACTATCGCCGGATTCTCGCTGAAGCGCCGCGTTATCTGGAGCCCGGCGGACTGCTCATCATGGAACTCGGGTATGACCAGTCGGATGAGATCTCCGCTCTGGCTGCGGCGCGTGGGTTCCGCGATATCCGGTGTGTTCCGGACTATGCCGGAATCCCGAGAGTCTTTCTTGGCCTGTGCCCGCACGGCGAGCAGCGTTCCGCCTGAGCCGGAGCATATGATCCGTTGACGCGGCGCTTTTCTCGGAATACGGGATATCAGCCCATCATTTTCCGGTTCGGCCTGTGATACACTTGAAGAAACAGTCTGGCATGGTTTCCCGGGATGCCGCACTGCACGCCAAGGAGAGTTGCATGAAGCCGGATGACCCTTCCTCAGTTGTGCGTTTATGGCTGATAACCGCAGTCGCGTTTTTGTGTTCAGCGCTCGTTGCAGCAGCCCTTGTCCTATACTTCGAAAAACATCGCCGTGCCGCCGACCGCGCCCGCATCGAAGTCATGGGCAAGACCTATCTGCTTGCGGTCGGAGAGCGGCTCAATCGGGCATTGTCCGCCACATATGCCCTCGCTGCGCTGGTCCGCCAGGGCAAGGGGCATGTCGAAGGCTTTGATGCGATAGCCCGGGAGATGCTTTCGCTGTATCCCGAAGTATCCTCCCTGCAGCTTGCCCCCAAGGGGATCGTCAGCTCGATTGTTCCGCGTGCGGGCAACGAGCAGGCCATCGGCCATGATCTCCTGAACGATCCGGCGCGTACCAAAGAAGCCTTTCTTGCCCGCGACACGAGGCGATTGACGCTTGCGGGTCCATTTCCGCTGATCCAGGGAGGCCGCGGAGCGGTCGGCTATCTGCCGGTTTTCCTGCCGGACGACAGGGGACAGGAGCATTTTTGGGGGTTTACGATTGTGCTCGTGCGTTTCCCCGAAGTTCTGTCGGGGCCTCATGAGACGCAACTGCGCGACAGCGGCTTGAGCTTTGAGCTGTGGCGTGTGCACCCCGATTCCGGGGGGAAGGATATTCTCGCGTCTTCGGGAGGGCCGCTGTCTGACCCGGTCGAGGCGAGACTGGACGTGCCGGATGGAGCGTGGATTCTTTCGCTGATGCCGTCCGGCGGCTGGCACCGTTTTTCTCCTGCGTCCGTGTGGGGGATCGTCCTTGCGCTCATGTTCAGCGTGCTTGTTTCAGTGATCGTGAATGGAGTAGCGCGCCAGCCTATCGCCCTTCGTCGTGAAGTGAAAGCCCGGACCCAGGAGCTGGAACGTGCCAAGGCAGTGCTGGAGGAGAGCGAGCAGCGATGGCAGTTTGCCCTGGAAGGCGCGGGTGACGGTGTCTGGGATTGGGATGTCAGGACGAACACCGTCTTTTTTTCCCGCCAGTGGAAGGCAATGCTGGGATATGGGGAAGATGAAATCGGAAACAACCTTTCGGAGTGGGACAGCCGGCTTCACCCCGATGACCGCACGGCAACGTATGCGGCTCTCGAGTCGTATTTCAGCGGCGAATCTCCGGCCTATGTCAGCGAGCACCGCCTGCTGTGCAAGAACGGTACCTATAAATGGATTCTCGACCGGGGCCATATCGTTGCCCGCGATGAAGAAGGGAAGCCGCTCCGCGTTATCGGCACGCATACGGACATTACCGAGAGAAAGGAAATGGAGCTGGCGATGCTGCGCGAAAAAAGCTTTCTCGAAGCGGTCATGGACAGTGTTCCCGGCATGCTCTATGTATACGATGATCAGGGACGTCTGGTGCAGTGGAACCGGCAGCACGAGACCATGACCGGGTATTCCGCTGAAGAGCTTTCCCGTATGCATCTGCTCGATTGGTATAAAGGGGATGAGCCCACAATCGCGTATATTTCTGAACGTGTCGAGCATGCCATGCAGCATGGATTTGCCGATGCAGAAGCAAACCTGCAGAAAAAAGACGGAACAACCATCCCCATGTACTTTACGGCAGTTCCGGTGACCATCTCGGATAAATCCTATTTCATCGGCATCGGTATTGACATCAGCGCCCGCCTCCAGGCGGAGGCAGAAAAAGAGCAGCTTGCCAGGCAGCTGGTCCAGGCGCAAAAAATGGAATCAGTCGGGCGTCTTGCCGGCGGTATCGCCCATGATTTCAACAATATGCTTGCGGTCATCTTCATTTCACTCGACCTCATCCGGATGCGGGTGGGGGCAACCGATCCGCTTCTGGAAAACCTCGAACAGATCGAGCGTGCCGCAACCCGAGCCCGCGATATAACCCGTCAGCTGCTTGCATTTTCCCGTCAGCAGATTATTGCCCCCAAGGTTGTTTCCCTCAACGAGGTCATCGCAGAAACCGAAAAAACGATTGTCAGGCTGATTGGTGAGGATGTGGAGGTGCTGTTTCTCCCGTGCGGCGAACCAGCCCGCATTCTGATCGATCCTGCCCAGATCGATCAGGTGCTCATCAATCTGGCGCTCAATGCCCGCGATGCAATGCCGGACGGTGGCAAACTGACCATCGAAACCGCCATTGCCGAGTTTGACGAGGCATATTGCCGGACGCACGGCGACGCCCTGCCGGGCCGCTATGTGCGGCTCTCGGTGAGTGATGAAGGACATGGGATGGACCGCACGACCCTGGACCATATCTTTGAACCTTTTTTTACGACCAAGGAGGTCGGCAAGGGAACAGGTCTCGGACTCGCCATGGTCTATGGCGTTGTCAGACAGAACAACGGGTTCGTGAACGTATACAGCGAAGTCGGGCGGGGCACCACGTTCAAGCTCTATTTCCCGCTTGCCGAGGATCAGGAGCAGGCAACAGCGGTATCGGAACCGAAGGAGCCGGTATATGGTTCGGGGAGAATCCTGCTGGTCGAGGACGACGAATCAGTGAGGAGCGTTACCGCGAAGACGCTTGAAACCCTCGGATATGAAGTGACCGCTGCCGCCACGCCGGCAGAGGCACTCAGCGTGGTGCAGAACAGCGACACTCCCTATGCGTTGCTGGTGACCGATGTTGTCATGCCGGGAATGAACGGAAAACAGTTGAGTGAAAGGCTCTGCGCGTTGCGGCCGGGGATGAAGGTGCTGTTCATGTCAGGCTATACGGAAAACACGATTGTCCACCGGGGGGTGCTGGATGCCGGCCTGAATTTCATCCAGAAACCGTTCAGCATGCAGAATCTCTCCCGGAAGGTCCGTGAGATACTGAACAGCTAGTCCTTGCCCGATACTTTCAGTATGGTGGTGTCTCTCACTTCGATAAGCCCCTTGCCGACCATCTGCAGGAGATCGGGCAGGATGGGGTCGAGTTTTTCTGCAGACTCGACCACTTCGATCTTCAACGGCAGATTCTCTGCAAGCTCCAGAAGTCGGGCGCGATGCACGACTCCATCGCCGCCGAACCCGGTAACTCCCCGGAAAACACTTGCCCCCGAAATGCCATTTTTATAGAGAAAGGCTAGAATCGCTTCGAGGAGCGGTTTCTCCTTGAGCCGGTCGATCTCGTCAATATAGATGGTGAGGTGTTTTGCAGGGCCGGGCATGACCATGAGCGCCTCCTACAGGGACTTTGCAACCGCTTCTCCCAGCTTCAGGGCGACGAAGCCGGCAACAACGCTGAGGGTAATGTTCAGGACGGCGATCAGCATCTCGCCGTCTTTTACCAGTTCTCCGGATTCATACTCGAAAGTCGAGAACGTGGTGTATGAACCGAGGAATCCGACAACGAAAAAAAGTCTCCACTGCGGCTTGACCATGAACCGTTCGGTAAACAGATGCATGAGCAGGCCGATCAGGAAACAGCCGCTGACGTTGACGATAAACGTACCGAGCGGAAAGGTGCGCCCCCAGTACTGCCCGATCCATTGTGCCGCATGATACCGTGTGACTGAGCCGAGAAATCCGCCCATGCCTATTATCAAAAGCTTCGCGAGCATCCTATGAGTTTACCAGAGCGTTCAGGAAAAAGGATGCGGGGCCGGCGTGGCGACAAAAAAGAACACATAGATGGCGAATACAGCGGCTGACATCAGGGCGAGCATGAATGACCTGCGCATCGGGAGCGTGCCGTGAAATTCGGCCCGATTGAGCAGAAATGCCGTTGTGCAGCTCGAAATGGCGCCGAGCGCGAGTACCGCAAGGCAGACGAACTGGATGTGTGATGTGGCGACCGTAAACCCCCACGCATTCAGATCGACGCCGAACTGTCTGCCCCATGTCGGCAGAAATGAACCGGCATCCTGCAGAAAGTACTCGAGACGGTACATCAGCTCGCCCGTGAACCCGATCGGGATGAATACGGCCGCCATGGTGGATACCTGCCCGAGGCGGGTGTTGCACGGCAGCAGCAGCGAGCCTGCGCGGATCAGCAGCCAGAAAAACGCATACCCGAGCGCAAGGACAAGGGTGAATGCCGCAGCGGGCGAAACGCCGGACTGCAGAATCAACACCTCGTACCACTCCTTGCCCTGCGCGAACCTGGCGAGCTGCGATCCCATCAGAAACGGAATGATATAACGATAGGCGAGAGATTTCCCCCGGTTCAGGAGCATCTCGGAAAACGGATTTCTGAGGTTCAGGCGGGGGGAGTTCTGATCACAGGTCGAAACACAGCGTCCGCATACAAGACAGTCGACGCTGTCCCGGACATTGAACGCACCGAGGTAGACCGGACAGCCGAGCTTTCCCTCCTTTCCCTTCCTGCAGGCAAATGTTGTGCATTTCCGGCACCTCATTGCATCCGGCCGGAACTCGATCATCGAAATCGTTGCTGCGGAACCGATAATCTTGCCCATGGGACAGAGAAAGCGGCACCACGACTGCCCTTGATACAATGCGCCGAAGATCGTGGCACCCATCAGGATGCCCAGAAGCAGCAGGGCTGTTGCAAACGGCGATGACCGCATGCCGGTTACCGCCTCCGCCCAGATGATCGCCCCGAGCAGAATCAGTGACAACGATGGGCCATGTTTGCGGAGCCACGGCGGCACGGGGCGAGGGCTGCCGATGCCGGCTTTCTGGAGAATCCTGCCGATGCCCGGAAACGGGCAGAAGCCACACCAGAGTTTGCCGACAAAGAACCAGCTCAGGACGACGCTGGTCCACCAGATGCCCCAGGCGAGGAAAAGCGCAACATTGCGCTGGGGATCCTGCGGCCCGAAGAGCCCGGAAAGAATGATCCCTGCAAAGACGAGATCCCCTGCCGATCTGACGAGAAGCAGATTTCTGCGGTGCGAGAAGAACTGTTTCAACCAGGGAAAGGTCTCAAATAGATTCAGGCGTTCGTACAGGTTGAAGGTAAAGAGGATGCGCAGGGCTTTTTTGAGAGGAGAATCACTCATGCTTCTCCCATGATAGCACAGAGCAGCCCGATTGCTGTCCGGATTTTTTGCATTGGCGTCTCAAAAATGGTAATGTAAAGCACTTGATTTGTAAAAGAAATTGTCCGGAGGTTGCGATGCCGCGGTCAAACAGAATCTTTCAGGAGTCCCTTCTTGATCATCTGACCTATTCACTGGCAAAGGATGCTTTTTCTGCTACACAGCGCGACAAGTTCGATGCGGTGGTACTCTCGGTCCGTGACCAGATTGTCGAACGCTGGATCAAGACACAGCAGCAATACTATGATGCCGATGCAAAGAGGGTTTACTATCTGTCTCTGGAGTTCCTCATGGGCAGGCTTCTGAACAGCTATATCAGCAATCTTGGACTGATGGGTCAGTATTCACAGTCGCTCGATGTATTCGGGCTTTCCTACGAAGATCTCCTGGAACTGGAGTGGGATGCCGGACTTGGCAACGGAGGGCTTGGCCGTCTTGCCGCCTGTTTTCTGGACTCGCTCGCGTCGATGTATTACCCTGCTTATGGATATGGCATTCGGTACGAATTCGGTATTTTTGCACAGAAAATCAAGGATGGCTATCAGGTGGAAACGCCCGACAACTGGCTCCGGTACGGCAATCGGTGGGAGTTTCAGCGTCCGGAAGTCTTGTATCCGGTCCGCTTCTATGGCCGGGTCAATCCGATCGCCTGCGGAAGCGGGCGCCTGCGCATGGTATGGGCCGACACGGAAGAGGTCATGGCCATGGCGTACGATTATCCGGTGCCGGGCTATCTGAACGGTGTCGTCAATACGCTTCGGCTCTGGTCTGCAAAAGCGACCCGCGATTTCAACCTTTCCTATTTCAACAGCGGCGACTACATGAAGGCGATGGAGGACAAGAACCAGACCGAAAATATCTCGAAGGTGCTCTATCCGGATGATCACACCACGGCAGGCAAGGAGCTGCGGCTGAAGCAGCAGTATTTCTTTGTGGCAGCGACCCTGCGCGATATTATCAGACGCTATCGCAAATTCCATAAAACCTACGCGGAACTGCCGGACAAGGTTGCGATTCAGCTCAATGACACCCATCCGACCATAGCGATCGCTGAGCTCATGCGCATTCTTGTTGACGAAGAGGGACTCCCGTGGGAGACTTCGTGGGATATCACCCGCAAGACCTTTGCGTACACGAATCACACGGTGCTTCCCGAGGCGCTCGAAACCTGGACGGAAGGGCTGTTTGCCCATTTGTTGCCGCGGCACCTCCAGATCATTCAGGAGATCGATCGCCGCTTCATGATCGAGGTGCAGGCGTCGTTCCCCAACGAGCCGCAGCGGGCGCAGAACATGACGCTCATTACCGGCGACGGAGATCGCCGGATCCATATGGCGCGTCTCGCGATTGTGGGGAGCCATACGGTCAATGGGGTTTCAGCGCTGCACTCCGAACTTCTCAAAAAAACGGTATTCCCCGATTTTTATGCAATGACGCCGGAAAAATTCACGAATGTCACCAACGGCATTACGTACCGCCGCTGGCTGATTGAGTCAAATCCGCGTCTCTCTGCGCTGATCACCGAAGCGATCGGCGAAGCCTGGATGGAAGATCTGTCCGAGCTGAAGGCGCTTGAGCCGTTTGCTGCCGACAGCGAATTTTGCCGCAAGTTCCGTGAGGTCAAGCATGCGAACAAGGAAGCATTTGCCGCATACCTCGGACAGACCTGCGATCATACCTTCCGACCGCTCTTCATGCTTGACTGCCAGGTGAAACGCATGCATGAGTACAAGCGGCAGATGCTGAATGTGCTTCATGCCATTACGCTCTATAACCGCCTGCGCGAGGGCCGCGTCGATGAGACCTTTGTTCCGCGGACGATCCTTTTCGCCGGGAAATCGGCGCCGGGATACTGGCTCTGCAAACTGATCATCAAGCTGATTCATGCGGTCGCCGAGACGGTTGCAAACAATCCGACCGTTCGCGAAAAGCTGCAGGTGCTTTTTGTGCCGAACTATTCGGTTTCGCTTGCCCAGCGGATCATGCCTGCTGCAGAGCTTTCCGAGCAGATATCCACTGCCGGGTTTGAAGCATCCGGCACCGGCAACATGAAATTCACGCTGAACGGCGCTCTCACCATCGGTACGCTTGACGGTGCAAATGTCGAGATTCGTCAGGAGGTGGGTGAGGAGAACTTCTTCCTGTTCGGGCTGACGGCAGAAGAAGTCATGGCGCAGCGCCATGCGTACCAGCCCCAGCAGTTTTACGAACAGGATCCTGAGCTGAGGCAGGCGATCAATCAGTTGCTGGAGGGGCACTTCTCGCCGGATAACCCCTCACTCTTTCACCCGATTGTGCGCACGCTGCTCGATGTGGACTGGTTTTTTGTGCTTGCCGATTTTGCATCGTACGTCGCCTGCCAGGACCGGGTGTCGGCTACCTATCGCGACAAGGAGCGATGGACGAAGATGGCGGTGCTGAATGTTGCGCGCGCCGGGTTCTTTTCGAGTGACCGGGCCATCCGCGAGTACGCTGAAAAAATCTGGGATGCCAAGCCGGTAAAAAGTTAGCCCCGGGGTTGTCATTGAGCGCACAAGGGAAAATCGCGCGGGCAGCGGGCGTCATGTCTGCCGCGACGCTCATCAGCCGCATTCTCGGATATATCAAGGACATGATTCTGGCCGGGTACTTTGGGGCCTCGGCCAAATCCGATGTCTTTTTTGTCGCATTCCGCATTCCCAATCTCCTTCGTGAACTGTTTGCCGAAGGCTCCATGTCGTCGGCGTTCGTTCCGGTGCTGACCGAAACCCAGACCAAAGAGGGCAGGGAAGCCGCCAACCGGCTTGTGCGCGCAGTGCTTCTGATCCTTTTGCTGTCTGTCGGTTCCATCTGTATTCTCGGAATGGTTTTTGCCCCGTTTATCGTCACCATGATTGCACCGGGATTCCTTGACGATCCCGTCAAGTTTGCCGATGCTGTGCTGCTGACGCGCATCATGTTCCCGTTTCTGCTGTTCATCAGTCTGGCTTCTCTGGTCATGGGGGCTCTGAATACGCGCGGCGTTTTTTTTATACCAGCACTCGCCCCGGCACTCCTGAATGTCGTAACAATTATCTGCATTGTTCTGCTTGCGTCCCGATTCGCGAACCCGATCATTTCGGTCGCCGTCGGCATTGTTTTGGGAGGACTGGTACAGTTTCTCTTTCAGGTTCCGGCATACTGGCGGCAGGGTTTTTCTTTTTTCGGGCGTTCGGGAGAGACGGGACTGACGTTCAGGCAGGCTCTCGCACATCCGGGGCTGAGGCGAATCGGCACGCTCATCATTCCCGCAACCTTCGGCATGGCGGTTGCGCAGATCAACATCTTCGTCAGCACCATTCTCGCTTCCTATCTGCAGGATGGCAGTATTACCTATCTCTACTACTCGATGCGGCTGATCCAGTTCCCGATCGGCATATTCGGCGTTGCGATGGGCATGGCGATTCTGCCGGCACTCTCCGAACATGCGGCAAAAAAGGAGTTTGGCCTGCTAAAGGATGATTTTTCTTTTGCGCTCAGGCTGCTCTTTTTCATTACCGTGCCCGCCATGGTCGGGCTGATTGCCCTCCAGATGCCGATCGTCAACACGCTGTTTCAGCGGGGAGAGTTCTCCCATGGCGCCTCTGTTGCAACCGCCCAGGCGCTCATGTGCTACGCGTTCGGTATCTGGGCGATTGTCGGGGTGCGCACGGTAACCTCCACATTTTACGCCATGCAGGACACGAAGACCCCGGTGAAGATCGCCACATGCGGGGTGGTGATCAACATCGTCTTCAGCGTTGCCCTGATGGGGCCGATGCAGCATAACGGTCTTGCTTTGGCGAACTCCGTGGCTGCAACGGCAAATTTTATTCTGCTTTTTTATTTTTTGCGGAAGAAACTCGGCGGCATCGGTACCCGGAGAATTGTTGTCTCCTTCGCAAAGACAGTTACGGCCGCGGCGGTTATGGGGGCTGCCGGGTGGTTTGGCACGCAGAGTGAGCTTTGGACCACCAGCGGCCAGGCCGGTTTGAAGGCGCTCTATCTCACCGTCGCAATCGTCGGTTCGTTCGGCCTGTATCTTGCAGTTGCTCACCTGCTGAAAAGCGAGGAGCTTTCCTATATGGCGAAGAAAATACGTCAGCGGATTATGCGGTAGCATTCGGTAATCACGAGAGTGGATGCGAGAGCGTTTTTTTTGTACAATGAGAAGATGATAGCGATTGATACCTATCTTCGTGAAGCAGTTGCCCAAATCGTTGACAGCGTTCATCCGGAGATGATCATTCTCTTTGGCTCCCATGCATACGGCAAGCCGGATGATGGCAGCGATCTGGATTTGCTGGTGGTGATGGACACGGACGAATTGCCGCACAGGCGTGCCATTCCGCTTCGCAAACTGCTCAGAAACCTTGGCGTACCGAAGGATATTATCGTCAGAACTCCTGAGGAGTTTCGGCGTTTTCGTGATGTCGTTGGAACCGTTATCTATCCCGCCGCGCGTTACGGGCGCGTCCTTTATGAACGATAACCGAATTCCGGTGGTTCATGCTTGGTTCCGTAAGGCAGAAAACGACCTGATTACCGCAGAACATACTCTTTCGATGGTGAACCCTCCCTGCGATACTATCTGTTTTCATGCTCAGCAGTGTGCTGAGAAGTATCTGAAAGGATTTCTGGCTTTTCACGCTGTTGAGTTTCCGCGAACCCACGATCTTGAAGATCTCGTATCTCTCGGGGCATCGGTTGACCCGTCGTTGCCCGACGCGCTGACAGGAGTCGAACTGCTCTCCGGCTATGGGGTCGAGGCTCGTTATCCGAGTGAAGTCTATTATGACATCCCCCGTTCTGATGCGGAGGATGCTGTTGTTTTGGCCAAAAAAGTCAGGGCCGAGATT
>JAAYUK010000129.1 GCA_012517735.1 Nitrospiraceae bacterium | reverse complement strand
GTGCCCCGCATGCTCGAGCTTCCCTTTGTCGTGAAGTACGGGTCAAACAGCTTGGGCAGATGCTCTTCGGCAATGCCGCTGCCCTGATCCTGGACCGTGATCCGGAGATAGTCCCCTGACTCCAGTCCATAGGTATTGGCCGCGTCAAGCGTTACCGGACCGGCCTGTATGGTGATCAGTCCACCCCCCGGCATCGCCTCTTCCGCATTCAGGACCAACTGACGAAAAAGCTCTCTCAGCTGCTGTTCGTCGGCCGTAATCGGGGGAAGGCCTGGACTGAAAGAGGTGTCGATCCGTATGCCCGGCATCCGGTGCATGGACGCAACAATCGATGAGATCAGTTCTTCCGGATGGTCTATCCTGACCAGTTCGCTCCTCCGCTCCGAAAAAGCGACCAGTTGATGCACCAGCGTGGATGCCTGCATGCAGAGTTCTTCGGCTTGCTTGATCGGGTCGAGGGGAGATTTTCCGTGTTCGATCGAGCGAAGGGCCAGGGAGAGATTGCCGATGAGCGCGGTAAGAATATTGTTGAAGTCGTGGGCGATACCCTCCGCAAGAATGCCGACCGCCTGCAGCCGCTGCGAGGTGTCGATCTGGAGCTGCAGCATTTTCCGCGCGGTGATATCCCGGTTACTGCCCCGGCGACCGAGCCAGGCACCGCTCTGGGAAATCACCTCCTGACAGGAATGGCTTATCCACCGCTCTTGGCCGGATTTAGTGATGATCCGGAAATCCATCGTGCAGGGGGGAACCCCCTTTTGCATGACTTCTTTTGCATGTTGCCGGTAGGTTTCCCGGTCGTCAGGATGCAGGATGCGCGACATGAATCCTGGATTCTGCATGAATTCCGCTGGGGGGTATCCGGAGATGCGTTCACAGGAAGGCGAAATGTAGACGTAGCTGCCGTCAGCTCCGATCCAGTATTCCCAATCATAGGTATGATCCGCGACCAGCCGGTATTTCTCCTCGCCCCGCCTCAGCGACTCCTCCGCCAGCTTGCGATCCGTTATGTCCTGGATCAGGCCGTCATAGGCGATCAGCTTCCCCTCGGCGTCGTATTGGCATACCGGCGTGTTTCGTACCCAGCGCACGACACCATCCTTGCGGATGATTCGATGTTCAAGGGCTGCAACTTCATGGCCGGCGAGAATGTTGGCAACATGCTTCAGGACTGCCGGTCGATCCTCTTCATGAACCATGTTGAGCCAGAGATACGAATTTGCGGAGAACTCCTCCGGACTGTAGCCGGTGATGGCGAAACAGCCGAGTCCGTGGACGGTCTCGACCGGCGCGCCGTCGATGATATGAACACTGAAAATGTAGTCGGACACGGCAGCCGTGATCTGCTTGTACTGCTCGGTAACGACCTGCAGGAGGTCTTCAGTCTGCCGGTGGCGGTTTTCGAGGTCAGCGACCAGCACCCGCAGGTAGGCAACATCATACAGCAGTTCTTCCCGGGACTTGTCTTCGTCGTGCATCACGACACCTCCGCCGTATATGCTTCCATTATAGTCCAAAAAGCCCTTCATCGTTCAGAAGGCGTTTCTTTGCAATTCGGTCCGGCCTGCCGTATTATAAGAATACGCTACGGTCCGGCCGGGCGGACGGCACTACTTGTTCAGGGGGAAACCATGTTGCATGCCAGGGAAATCATGTCAACCTCAGTTATTACCGCGAAACCGTCCATGACGGTCGAAGAGCTTGCCAGAGTACTCGTGGAGAACCGGATCAGCGGCGTTCCGGTGCTTGGAGATGACGGATCCCTCTTCGGCATTGTGACGGAAAACGATCTGATCAGCCAGAACAAACGCCTCCATATTCCGACGGTGCTGCGACTGTTTGACGCGTATGTCATGCTCGGGAGTCCCGGCGCCATGGAAAAGGAGTTCAGGAAAATGGCGGGGGTCACGGTCGGGGAAATCTGCACCCGCGATGTCATTACCATTACCGAAGATGCAACGATAGAGGAAATAGCGACCATCATGTCCGAGCAGAAGGTGCATCTTTTGCCGGTGGTCTCGGCCGGCAAGGTCGTCGGCATTGTGGGCAAGGCAGACCTGATCAGGGCGATGCTCAAATAGTCGGGTTGTGGTGGCAAGCGAGATTCGTATCATTACGAAATCCCCTGAGGAGACGGAGGCGCTTGGTGCCCGAATAGGGGCGGTTCTTCGCGAGCGCGGGGCCGGAGCAACCGTCTGTCTTTCAGGTGATCTGGGTGCCGGCAAGACGGTTTTTGTGAAAGGGTTTGCGGCTGCGTTCGGCATTCCGCCCCGCGATGTCTGCAGCGCGAGTTTTGTGCTGATTGCGGAGTATGAGACGGTCCCGCGCCTTGTGCATGTCGATCTTTATCGTATCGAGGGTGCGGCCGATCTGGACGAACTGGGCATCTGGGAATATATCGGGCCGGACACGGTGACGATTATCGAATGGGCCGAGCGGCTGAGCGAGCGGCCGGATGATGTACTCACGATCAGCCTTGCAATCCGGTCAGAACAGGAACGGGAGATTATCATCCGCGATGAAACGAATCGGTATCATCTGCAAGCCACGGCGTCCTGAGCCCCGTGAAATCGTTGGAAAGCTTGTCCCGTGGCTTACCGAGCGGGGATGTTCGGTGGTGGTTGAGCGCGACATTGCCGACGAGCTCGGCATCGAAGGCTGTCTTGGCGTTGACATTCCGGGTCGGGTTGACCTGATCATTGTGCTGGGTGGTGATGGCACCATGCTGGGGGTGGCCCGGATGGTCGGAGAACGGCCGGTTCCCATCCTCGGGGTCAATCTCGGCGGGCTTGGCTTCATTACCGAGGTGGGCAAGGAGCAGCTTTGGGATGCGCTCGAAAATATCCTTGCCGGCTGCTATACGGTGGAGGAACGGATCATGCTGGCAGCCGACGTTTTCCGGGATGGCAGCAGAGTCGAGCATTTCACCGCACTGAATGACGTTGTCATCAACAAGGGGGCGCTCGCCCGGATCATGGACCTTGAAGCGTTGGTTGACGGCATTTACGTGAATACGTTCAAGGCAGACGGCCTTATTGTAGCTACGCCCACCGGATCGACCGCGTATTCGCTGTCTGCAGGCGGGCCGATTATCTATCCCACGCTGCATAGCATCGTCCTGACGCCCATCTGTCCGCATACGCTGACCAATCGTCCCATTGTGCTGCCGGACGACTCTTCGGTCGAGATCACGCTTCGCTCCGCCAGTGAACATATTTATCTCACGCTCGACGGACAGCAGGGATTTCCGCTCAAAAAGGATGACCGGGTTGCAATCCGGAAATGCGGCTGCAGAACACAGTTCGTCATGCCGTTTCCCCGTGATTATTTTGCGATACTCCGGTCGAAGCTCAAATGGGGACAGCGGTGAATAGGGAGGCACTGCAGATTGAAGATTGCGGATTGATGAATGAATAAGGGCATTCTGTTGTTTGTTGGTTCACTCAACAATCATCAATCTGAAATTTGAAATGAAAGGGGTTTATGAAAGACAAGATTCGTGACGCCCTGGACTATTATCGTGAACTCGGGTTTGAAGAACTGCCGTTCCGGGTGGTTCCTGCTGCGGGGAAGCCTGCGTCTGCAATGCTGCGGAAGGCTGCCGATCCCGGAGCGGAGCCGACGTCTGACGCTATTGTTTCCTCTTCGCCCGAGCCACCGGTATTGGTTGGTGCTTCCGACAAAGCGGAGGCGCTGAAGGCGCTGCGCGACGAGATCGGCTCCTGCACCCGCTGCAAGCTCTCGCGCGAGCGGACGAATATTGTCTTTGGCGAGGGGAGTCCAGATGCGGAAATCATGTTCATCGGCGAGGCCCCGGGGCGGGAGGAAGATGCCCAGGGCCAGCCGTTTGTAGGAGAAGCGGGGCAACATCTGACGCGCCTGATCGAAAAGCTCGGGTTCCGGCGGGAGACGGTCTATATCGCCAATGTCTGCAAATGCCGTCCGCCCGGCAATCGTGACCCTGAGCCTGACGAGATGTCCACCTGCTTTCCGTTTCTGAGCGGACAGATCCGCATCATCGCTCCGAAAATCATTCTTTCACTCGGCAAGATTGCGACCTATCGTCTCATGCAGCCGTCCACGCCAATATCGAAGTTCTCGATCCTGAAGGTGCGCGGAAAGTGGTTTCAGTATCGGGACATTCCGGTCATGCCGACGACGCATCCGGCGTACTGGCTCCGATATCGTGAAGATAAACACCAGGTGCTCAGGGAAGCACAGGAAGCAGTTGCGCGTTTGCGGATGCTGAAGGGAGAGTCATGAAAGTGCTCTGGGCGCCCTGGCGCATGGAATATATTCTCGGACCGAAAGAACAGGAATGCATCTTCTGCACGCTGCCGGCAGAGCGGAACGATCGCGACAACCTGATCCTCTATCGGGGAAAGAACTGCTATGTAATCATGAACAAGTACCCATACAACAACGGGCATCTCATGGTGGTGCCGTATTTCCATACCTCCACGTTTGACGGGCTTTCGGATGAGGTGCTTGCCGAGATGAACCTGCTCACGAAGTTCTGCGTCGATTGCCTGAGAACGGCTTTCCGCCCCGAGGGGTTCAATGTCGGGATCAATATCGGCAAGGCCGCCGGCGCGGGGATTGAAGAACATCTCCATACGCATATCGTGCCCCGGTGGAGCGGCGATGCGAACTTCATGACATCGGTCGGCGAGCTGCGGGTCATTGTCGAACACATCAGGGAGACCTACGACAGGCTTTTCCCGGTGTTCAATCCTTGATTCGGTCATCAGGCCTCCGGTAAACTACAGTCCCAATGGAAAAGAAAATTCTCAAGGCATTTGAAGAGAGCATGGCCGTGAAGGAGCGCTTCGTCAAGGAGCATGTTTCCCTGATTGCCGAGGTCTCCCGGCTGATCGCGGATGCCTTCAGCGAAGGCAAAAAGCTCATTCTCTTTGGGAACGGCGGGAGCGCGTGCGATGCTTCCCATATTGCTGCAGAGTTCGTGAACCGTTTCAAAAAGGATCGGCCCGGGCTTCCTGCCATTGCGCTCAATACCGATGTTGCCGTATTGACCTCCATCGCCAATGACTATGATTTTGTCGAGATCTTTGCCCGTCAGGTCAAGACGCTTGGCGATTCGGGCGACGTTGCGATTGCCATCAGCACCAGCGGCGGATCGAAGAATGTCATCAAGGCGGTCGAGGTTGCCCGAAAGAAAGGCATCAAGACCGTCGGCCTGACCGGTGGCAAGGGCGAAAAGTTCGCGTCCAAATGCGATTATGCATTTGTTGTCGGATCCGATGATACCCCCCGCGTGCAGGAAGTGCATATCACCCTCGGCCATGTCATCTGCCAGATGGTTGAGGAAATTCTGTTCGAAGCCCCGCGCAAGGCAAGTTCCGCTAGAGCCTCATCCTGACCGATGAAGATTCTCGGTATCGATCCGGGCAGTCTCAATTGCGGATACGGATTGATCGTC
>JAAYUK010000128.1 GCA_012517735.1 Nitrospiraceae bacterium | reverse complement strand
TCCGCAAGGACGGGAAGGGGAACGTCCGCCTTCCGCACCGACAATGCGATGTCTTCACCGATCAGCCGCCCGATGAGTTTTGCGGAAACATCGAGGATACGGTTCAGATCGATGTCCTTCATGGACAAAATCTGTTTGCGGCTGAATGCCAGCAGTCCCTTGGTCAGGATCGAAGCCTTGTCTGCAAGCGCAAGTATCTGCTGGAGCGTAGAGCGTTCCTCATCCGAAACCTGACCATGCATGAGGGGCAGTGAGGCGAACCCCGAGATCGCCGAAAGAATATTGTTGAAATCATGCGCGATTCCGCCGGCCAGCCGCCCGACCGCCTCCATCTTCTGCGCATGCTGCAGCTGGGCCTGCATGAGGACCTGGTCCGTAATGTCACGCAGAATACCTTCCGATGCGATGTATTCGTTTTGGCCGTTTCTGACCATGGTTGCGGAGACCTTGACATGCCTGACAGCCCCATCGGACCTGCGGAGGAGAAAAGGATAGTTTCTTACCTCTTTTTTATCGAGCAGCAGAGCCAGGTAGACCGACCGGTCATGAGGATTGTCCCAGTAATCGACAACCGGTTTGCCGATCAGTTCTTCCGGCGAATCATGACCCAGGATATGGGCGAAGGCAGGATTGGCACGCTCAATGCGGCCGTCGGCGGAAATCCGGAAAATGCCGTCGAGCGAACCCTCAAAAATGCTTCTGTATGCGCTTTCACTCTCTGCAAGCCGCTGCTCCGCCCGTCTGCGCGCAATGATTTTCCAGGCATCGCCGAGAAATACGAGCATGTCCCTGATATCTGATTCATCATACGGGGATTCCTTGTTTGCAACACCCGCAGCTGCCACAATACGCTCTCCGTCAAACACCGGGACACCCAAGTGCCTGATCAAGGGGAAATGACCGTCCGGCAAGGCATTCTTTTCCCGCAGAGCCGCATAGTCGTTATGGATAACGACATCACGGTTGCGGATAGAGTCGGCCCAGACTCCAGCGCGCGCCAGTGGATAGTGAGTGTCGGCCGATACCGAGCAGTCTCGACGAACCGCGGATGACCAGGCCGTGAGAGTTATACACTGGGTCTCTTCGTCGAACAGATGGAAATAGCCGCCTTCGCTTTGGGTGAGCGTGACGACCGCCTCAAGGCTCCACTCGATCAGCTCCTGTTCGGAAGCATATTCCATGGACGAAATCCGGAGAAGCGCCGAGAGCCGTTCTTCATTGCGACGCAGTTCTGCGGAGGCCCGCGCTTCGTTCGTTACATCCATCAGGGTGCCGCTCGTGCCGATGGTGCGACCCTGCTCATCCAGCAGCGGCTGCGCTACCAGCCGGAGCGTCTTTCGCGCTCCTGACGGAAGCGTAAGCCGGACATCCGTGCGCACCTCAGCCCCTCCCCCGGCAAGCTGCGTGAGCTGAACTGCATCTTCGGGATGCGCCAGGGCGGCGATCGCTTCAAATGTCAGCGGAGGCAGGTACTCGGGAACCTCCAGTATCCGGTAGAGTTCCCGGGACCAGACCATCGCGCCGGTTTCCGCATCGGACTGGAAACTGCCGATATGGGCCAGACGTTCGGCATTGCTGAGCAATAATTCGTTCTGAGCCAGACGTTCGATCATGGCAGCACGTTCAGTTATATCCCGCATCCCGTGGACCGCTCCGATGACGACCCCGTTGTCGTCACAGATCGGGTCGACCGTGGCGTAATACCTCCGGGTTCCAACCGTAATCTCGGCACTCTCCGGCTTTCCGGTGCGGAGCATCCGCTTCATCGGGCAATCAGGATGCGGCTGCCGCTCGGCATGCACGAGTTCCCAGCAGCATGAACCTGCGATACCGTCGACCCGCCCCCCGACCAGAGCGGCAAAGGCCTTGTTCGCACGGATGATTTTCATCTCCGTATCGAGCAGAAAGATGCCGCTGCCGACGGCATCGAACGTCAAGCGCCATTCATGGGCAGCCTGTTGTAATGCCTTCTCGCTCTCTTTTCGTTCTGTGATATCGGTGTGCGTGCCGATCATGCGGACAGGAGCGCCGTCGGGACCCCACGCAACCACCCGCCCCCGGGACAATATCCAGCGCCACGCGCCTTCCGCATCGCGCATTCTGAACTCTGTTTCATAAAGTGAAGAAGAAGAAGAAGAAGAAGAAGAAAGGCATTGCCGCAAGGCATTTTCGGCGCCCGAAATATCTTCGGGATGCACAAAGGCGCGCCAACCGTGATAGGTTTCGGGGATGGCCCCCGGAGCATACCCGAGCATCGTATAGAAACGATCGTTCCGGAACACCGAACCCGTTGCGAGGTCCCAGTCCCAGACCCCTTCATTGACGCTCTCCAGCGCGAGTGCAAGCCGTTCTTCACTGGACCGCAGCCGTTCTTCGAGCAGCCGCCGGTTCGATATGTCATGAAGCGTTACAAAGACCTGCTCCACCCTGCCCGATTCCGCTCCGGTCATCGGCACAGCATTGACAATCAGCCAGACGATGTCGTTGCTGCGAAAATTCCTCACCCCCAGCACGACGCCCGAAACCGGCTTCCCGGTCCTGAACGCCTGCATTGACGGATGCTCATCCGGAGGAACCTCTGTGCCATCCTCACGAATCACATACCAGCCGGGGTCGTACGATGTGCGGGAGAGAAACTCCTCCCGGGTCAGCCCGAACAGTTCCAGTGCCGCACGGTTGACTTCAGTCAACGCGCCGTCGGCGGACTGGTAAAAAACTCCGTCAGCCATATTTTCGAACAGGCTGAGAAACTTTCCGGGATCGCTTTGCGTGCCAGACTGTCCCATTTGTGAGAATTGTATCACATCCTGGCCGGATATCCTTCCGCATGCCGGCAGTGCGAACAGACGGGCGGCTGAGTGTTCTGATTATGGCAGAACAAAACGGCGCGCCGCGTATGCAGCGCGCCCAGAGTACCGCTGAAAACGCTGATCAGTGCCTGTTCCCGACCGGACCGAGCGGCCAGACCGTTTTGCCGTACACCTCGTTCAGTACCTGTGCCAGTCCGGTATAGATTGCGGAAAAACCGCAGAAAATCCCTTCATAGCCGGCAAACGTATGGATCGCATGGCTTCCGGTAACGTTCGCCGCCGCCAGCAGAAAAAACAGAATGACGAGCGATCCGAACACCACCTGCAGCGCCTTGTTGAGGCGCAGCGTGCCGAAAAAGAGCACCAGCGTGAAAAGACCCCACATGCCGAGATAGCAGGCCATGGACGACTGTTTGACTGGCGCGGCAAATGCGGGCTGCATGAGGGGAATCAGCCAGAGCCCAACGAGCGTCAGCCAGAACAGCCCGTAGCTGGTAAATGCTGTTGTGGCAAACGTGTTGCCTTTTTTCCACTCCATGCAGCCGACGATGATCTGGCCGACGCCGCCGTAGAAGATGCCCATCGCGAGAATCATGCTATCGACCGGATAAAAGCCAGCATTGTGAATGTTGAGCAGGACCGTGGTCATGCCGAACCCCATAAGCCCCAAGGGAGCCGGGTTTGCCGTTGT
>JAAYUK010000127.1 GCA_012517735.1 Nitrospiraceae bacterium | reverse complement strand
TCTCTGCAGAAAGGATTGGGATGCGTCAAGATCATCCACGGCAGAGGCCTGCGCTCGGCTGACAAACCGGTACTCAAATCGCGGGTTACGAACCTTCTCAGCACACGTTTTGCAAAGCATGTGAGAGCATACGTGACCGCCCGCGCCAACGACGGAGGGCTCGGTGCGGTCTATGTCCTTTTGCGGTCAAGGCCGCTAACGCGAAAATAGCGGAGAAAGTCGGAATGAACTGCACAGAAAAAAGGCGATGACAACGGGAATACCGCCTCCATCGCCCTGCTTCCCGGTCCCTGCTTTTCAGAAGGTCTTTGCCATCTCCTCCGCCTGCTGTCTGGCAGCCGCAATGATCCTCACCTTGTCATGGACCTCGGCCATCAACATCGGCTCAACGATGATCGGACGGATATCGGTAAAACCGATAAACTGAAGGACGAGATTCATGTAGGCAGTCTGGAAATCGTACCCCTGCGCCCCGGTTTCCGCCCCGTACGCGCCGCCTCTGGCATACACCAACGCGACAGGTTTCCCGGTCACGAGTCCCCGATACCCCTCCATGGGGGTATAGCTGAACGTATACCCCGGCTGAACGAGAAGGTCGAGGTAATGTTTCAGTTTATACGGAATCCCGAAGTTCCACATCGGCAGGGATACCAAATATTTGTCCGCACGTTTGAACTGTGCAATCAGCTCCTCCACCGGCCGCCACGCAGCCTTCTGTTCATCGGTATGCATTTTGGACATGAGAATCGCGTATTTGGCATTGATGGTTTCTCCATCAAACTCAGGCAGCTTCGCATGCCAGAGATCGATCGTTTCGATCGTGTCACCCGGATGTGCAGTCCGATAGCCATCCAGAAATGCGCGGGCAACCTCGATCGAGACCGAACGGTCCTTCCGAGGCGATGCTTCGATGTACAAAAGATGTGCCATAAACAACTCCTTTCGCCGAATCTCAGTTTTTTCAGGGAGCAACGGTCCTGACAATTCAATCTTACGTCAAACTGCTTGCAAAAAGAAGCCCGTTGAGATACTATTGTGCAGCGCCGGTGCAAACCGGGATAACTTAATGCATCGACAACGACAAAAGCGGTAGCGTCATGGGGAAACCGAAAAAAACCAAAAAACAGAATAAATCCCTGAAAAAACAGCATCCTTTTTCATCCCTGCCTCCGGAACTGACAGCGGAACAGCTGCAATGCCAACTTGCTCATGAGCGGAAACAGTTCGAAAAGCTCTTTCAGGAATCCCCGGCCCCCATGGCCATTACCCGCATGTCCGACGGAATGGTTTTTGCAATCAATCATGCTTTTGAAGAGCTTTTCGGATTTCAGGCGGATACGATTACCGGAAGCACCACCATTGATATCAACCTTTTCACAGACCGCGTCCAGCACGAACTGCTTGCGCATCAGGTGCAAACCCTCGGATCAGTCAGAAACCTTCCGCTCGAACTCCTTTCGCAAACCGGCAGTCGGGTCAGCGTGCTTGCAGGAAGCACCCGGCTCCGTTTCGACAATGAAGATTGTCTGCTGACCATCTTTCAGGATGTTACCGAGTTGCGGGAAAACGAAGCCGCTGCGGCGCTTGGCCGGGAGCGCTTCCGGACGCTGTACGATGCTTCACCCTTCCCCATCCATCTGTACCGGCTTGAACCGGACCACACACTGACCTTTATCGGAGGCAATCCCGCAGCGGACGAGCTGTTTGGAACAGATCACAGCCGCCTTGTCGGGAAACCCCTCGAAGAGGCCTTCCCCGAACTCGCGGGGACATCTCTGTCTGATCGTTACCGTCAGGTCATCCTCGAGGGAAATGTCTTGCACGAACAAGGAATCCCGTTCGACTCTGTCCGTTTCCAGGGTATCCTCGAAGCGCATGCCTTCAAAACCGGTCCTGATACCGTGGCGGTGCAGTTCAGAAACCTTTCTGGGCAGATACGGCTCGAAGAGATCATCCTGAATATCACCAGGGGCGCTTCCGCGGCAATCGGTGACGAATTCTTCCTGCTGCTGGTCGAGTATCTCTGCCGGTCGCTCCAGGCCGATTATGCGATGATCGGCGAACGGGTCGGCGAAGAAGCGGATACCATTGCAACCGTCGCCGTATACGGTGACGGCGGGATTCAGAACAACTTCAGTTACGATCTGAAAGGAACCCCGTGCTATCACACCATTTTTGAGCGTGCGGCCTGCTCTTATCCTGATAAAGTGCACGCGGCATTTCCTGACGGCATTTTTCTGACGAACATGGGTATCCAGGGCTATGTCGGCATCCCGCTGCTGAGCGCCCAGGGAGACGTCCTCGGCATCATGGCCGTGATGACCCGCACCCCCCTGCAGAATGCCAGACTGATCGAATCGGTTCTCAAGATCTTTGCTGCGCGGGCGTCAGCGGAACTCGAACGCAGACATCAGGAGGAATTTCTCCGCCTTGCCCGTTTTTCGATCGAAAACGCCTCCGAAGCCATATTCTGGTACGATTTGAGCGGCCGTTATCTCTATGTGAATGAAGCCGGGCGCCGGGCGCTCGGGTACTCACTGGACGAGCTGCAGCTCATGCATGTCTTCGATACTGATCCGCGCGCAACCGAAGAAGGCTGGAATGCCATGATCGATGCCCTTCGGAGAAAAGGTTCGACCCATCACGAATCGGCACTCTTCTCAAAATTCGGCAGGGAGCTTCCCGTCGAAGTCCGCACCAACCTCCGGCGCTATGCCGGGAAAGAGTATATTTTCGCTTTTGCCCACGACATCAGCGAGCGCAAGCGTGCCGATGAGATGATTGCGGCGGAAAAGGAACGGCTTGCGGTTACGCTCCGCTCGATTAACGACGGCGTCATCACGACCGATGTCGACGGCAATATCGTGCTGATCAACCGCGTAGCCGAATACCTGACCGGATGGCGGCAGCAGCAGGCGCTCGGCCGCTCGATTCATGAAATATTCCAGTGCCTGCAGGACAGAACCCGTGCGCCCTACGAGCTGCCGTTTGCCGATGCAGCCGGGGCGGACCAGTTCCAGTCGCTCCCCAACCATCTGATTCTCGTCACGAAAGATGGCCGCGAGCGAATGATTTCCGCGTATGCCGCATCGATCAAGGAGCGGGAAAGCTCGTTTTCCGGTATTGTTCTCGTTTTCCGGGACATCACGGAACAGGTACGGATGGAAGAAGACATCCTCCGCAATGAAAAACTCGAATCAATCGGGGTTCTTGCCGGAGGAATCGCCCATGACTTCAACAACCTTCTGACCGGCATTCTGGGCAATCTCTCCCTGGCGCATATGCTCATGAACCCTGAAGACCGCGTAGTCCACAAAATCGAGGAAGCGATCAAGGCCTCCGAGCGCGCCAAGGAACTGGCGGCACAACTGCTCACCTTCTCGAAGGGCGGCGCCCCGGTCAAAAAAACCCTCTCGATCCAGCAGATCATCATGGACTCGGCCTCATTCTCACTTCGCGGATCCAACGTGAGGTGCACGTTCGATATTCCTGAAAATCTGCTGCCGGTCGATGTTGATCCGGGACAGATCAACCAGGTCGTCAACAACCTGATCATCAACGCCGACCAGGCGATGCCCGAAGGGGGAACCGTCAGGATTCGGGCTGAAAACGTGGTCATCAGCAAACACTCAAGCCTGCCCCTTCGTCCCGGCAAATATGTGCTCGTTGCGATATCCGACGAAGGAACCGGCATCCCGGCAAAATTGCTGCCAAAGATTTTCGATCCCTATTTCACCACAAAGACGCGGGGCAGCGGACTTGGGCTGTCGACCGTATACTCCATCATCAAGCGCCATAACGGACATGTATCCGTGCAGTCGGCGCTCGGCCGGGGCTCGACCTTCACGATCTATCTGCCCGCTTCGGATCAGATCGTTCCCGTTGTTCAACAGACCCTGCCCGAGGTGCTCCACCGCGGCAAGGGCCGCATTCTGGTAATGGATGACGAGGATATCATCCGGGAGATTGCCGGGGAGATCCTGAGTTATCTGGGATATACGCCGAGCCTGTGCAGAGACGGGGACGAAGCGCTCAAAATGTATCGCCAGGCGGCTGAGCGCAAAGAACCGTATGATGCCGTCATCATGGATCTGACCATACCCGGCGGCATGGGCGGCAAAGAACTGATCAGGCATCTGCTGCTCTTCGATCCGAAGGTCAGGGCAATTGTTTCGAGCGGGTATTCGAACGATCCGATTCTTGCGTTCTTTCAGGAGTTCGGCTTTCAGGGGGTCATTCTCAAGCCATATCGGGCCGAGGATGTCAGCAAGGTGCTCCATGACGTACTCGCAAAAGAACCCGAAAAAGACGATCAGATCCCGAAAAAAATCAGGTCCTGAACGCTTACTGCTTTCCGGGCACCACCAGTTCGATATCGAGCCCCTTGTCCATCGAATAAATCGGCCGTTCGCGGTACCCGAGAATCCACGGCTGCAGAACGTGATAATCGTTCTTGTGCCAGAGAAACACCCAGGGAGCGTCCTGAACAATCAGCGTTTCGGCCGCCCGATACGCTGCCGAGCGCTGTGATTCGGTCACCGCTCCCTGCCCGGCAGCAATAAGTCGGTCGACCGCGGCATTCGTATAACGCGCGCGGTTTCCCTGAGGCCCGTGATTGGCGGAGTGAAAGAGCGGGAACAGAAAGTTCTCCGCGTCAGGATAATCCGCCCACCAACTGAGCCAGAAAAGGTCTGCCTGACCGCGATTAATCGCATCCTTGTAGGCACTCCATTCCAGCTGCCTGATCTCCACCCGCAGACCCGCCCTCTTCAGCGCGGCCTGTATGATTTCGGCAATATCGACCACTTCCTGGTCCGCCGTTACATAGAGCGAAACCGTCATGCCTTCGGCACCCAGCAGACGGATCTGATTCTTCGCCGCGGCAGGATCGTACGCATACGGAGAAGCGGGCTGCCATGCCCGGAGCAGATCAGGCACCGGTCCCCGGGCAAGTCTGCCCCTGCCCTCATAAAACGTTCGAAGGATTTTTTCCCGGTCGATCGCCTGGGAAACAGCACGCCGCATTCCCGGATCGTCAAACGGCGGCCTGGAGCAGTTCATGCCGAGATAGTATGTATTCATGCCGTGAAACACCATGATACGGTTCTGCCACTTGGGATCGTTCATGAATTTGGCATAAGCGGACGCCGGAAGTGCAACCACATCCAGATTGCCCAGCTCAAATTCGGTCAGCGCCGTCAGGTCTTCGGGGATCACCCGGTAGACGATCCCTGCCACTTTCGCCGTGTTGTCAAAATACTCCGGGTTCCTGCCAAGCACAATCTCATGGCCCGGCATCCACCGGCTGAGGACGAATGGTCCGGTTCCTGACGGAGCATGTCCGAACTCCGGTCCTTTCCGCTCGACATCTTCACGCTGCACGACAAAGGCGGGCGGCATGGTCAGCATGCGGAGAAACGGGGAGAACGGCTGCTTCAGGGTAATCTCGAAGGTGTGTGAATCGAGGATGCGAAATCCGGCAACACCGGCAGCCCCTCCGCTCCGGTATGCTTCGCCACCCTCCACCTGCTGGAAAATCCAGGTGTTCGGCGACTTCGTTTTCGGCGACAGCACCCGTTCGAACGAGTACCGGACATCGTCCGCAACCACGGGACGGCCGTCGGGAAAACGCACATCCCGACGCAGATGGAAACGATAACGCCGTCCATCGGCAGACACGATCCAGCGCTCGGCAAGATCAGGAATCACCTGCAGATCGTCGCCGAGCCGCACGAGTCCGTTAAACAATTTTGCTGCAATCATCGAGGACTGGACATCAACAATGAGCGCAGGATCGAGCGTTGTCGGATTCGCCATGAGGCGCAAGTGCACATAACCATCCTGACGCTGGGAAGGACTGCATGCCGAAATCAGCAGGATGATGAGACACCAGAACAGCCGCATTATTGGGGGGGAGAGCCATACTCGAAATTTCTGAATATCTCGAGTACGGAAACAAAAAGGGCAATCACCAGCGGTCCCATGATCAGACCGATGAGCCCAAACAGTTTGATGCCGCCGAGAACGCTGAAAAGGATGACCAGCATCGGCATCTTCACCCGATTGCCGATGATGAGCGGTTTGAGGATATTGTCGATCATGCTGATACCGAAAGCCCCGACCACCAGCAACGCCACAGCCTTGTAAGTTGCGCCGGTCGCAAAGAGATACAGAACCGCCGGTCCCCAGACCGCAAAGGCGCCGAGAATCGGGATGAACGAGGCGATTGCCGTCGCAAACCCCCACAGCACCGGCGCCTTGAAGCCAAGCACCGCAAACGAGACACCGGCGATACCTCCCTGAATGAGACCGACAATGACTCCACCGTAAATCGTCGATACAACGATATCATGGATCTGGTCCGCAAGACGATGCTTCTCGTCTTCATTGAATGGCATGAAGTCCTTGCCCTTCTGGAGGAAACGCGGCCCATCGATCAGCATGAAAAAAACCGCAAAGGTCATCAGCAGAAAATTGACGATGAATGAGACCACATCACCGAATCCGCTGGTCACCTTATCGAGTACGATGTCGCGCAAATGTCCGAGATTCTCGATAATTGCCTTGTCGAATTGCGACTGGGGAATGCCGAACAGCTTGATGACCTTGGCATACAGCCACTGCATATACGGGTGGTGTGCCAGACGGTCAGTCAGCTGAAACGAAGTGGAAAGGCTGCGCATTTCATCGATAAAAGCAAACCCGACATACGAAAACGGCCCGAGTATCAGGGAACAGATCAGAATGACCGTCAGGATCGACGCAACCGCCCGATACTTCAGATGGCGGAGCAGAAAGGCGTAAATCGGATAAAAAAGGATCGAAAGCACCACTGCCCATGCCAGCGGCATGAGGAACGGCTTGATCACCTGGTACGACATGAATCCCAGGAGAATTACCAGCGCGATCATGACAAACAGATAGAATTTCCGCGAACCCATGGTCTTAATAATACCTCAAAATGCTGGAATCAGACGACTCCCCGAAAGACACCGGTTGGGGGATAATGCCGTGCGTTTCCCCGGCGGGATTGCCTGAATCCGCTTTATCCGAGAATTGTCATTAGGCCGGCAGGACAGGCAACGCCGCTCATTCTCGGACGGCGTCCAGCCGTCCTCCGAGGTATTCGCCTCGCACATACGTCCTGTATGTGCCGCTTCGCCGAATAAATCCGCTCTGTTGCCAGTCCTGCCATGCTCGGAGCGCTTTCGATCGAATCCAATGACAATTCCGGGTT
>JAAYUK010000126.1 GCA_012517735.1 Nitrospiraceae bacterium | reverse complement strand
GGCAGACGGCTCCGGCAGTGCGGCGTTACCCATGTTGTGACAGGGTGCGTGAACTGTGCCAAGGTTCTCGCGAGTCTCGTGCCGGACATTACGGTTCAGCATGCGCTGGAGATTATTCCGCCGGAGCGGTTTTCGCAGGAAGTGTATTCAATGGTCCTGCACCAGCCGTGTCCTTCAGTGCGTATTGCGGGATTGCGGGAAAAGGCGTCACGCTGTGCCCATGAGCCTTCGTATGATAATCTTCCCCCTGCATGCTGCGGATGCGGTGGAGGGTTGCATGTGCTCGATCCGGAACTGTCAGCTGCATTCGCCGCAAAGGCGCTGCGCAATGCTCCTGATAAACCGGTTGTTACCTATTGTGTCGGCTGCAGGAGCACGTTTCAGAAGCAGTCATACTCAGCACATCATCTGTTTGAGTACCTGCCCGGAGTATCGCCCTGTACCGGGCGGATCAGCTCCGGCCGCAAGTGGTTCAATCGCCTTGCAGTGGGACTAAGAATGCGTATTCTGAGCCCGAAGTTTCTGGTGGGAATCGGTTTGCTCGGGCTTATTGCCCTCAGCGCATTGCTTCGCCAGCACGGGTACATCTCGATGGACGGCCTTGTTGCATTTCTCCATGAACACCCGGTTCTGGCGCCGCTGCTCTTCATGCTGGTGTATGCCATAGGCCCCAGTATTTTTCTGCCGAGCCTTCCGTTGACCTTGGGTGCCGGCTTTCTCTGGGGACCGTTTTGGGGCGTTGTCTTTTCGATTGCCGGGGCGACTGTGGGGGCCTCGGTTGCCTTTCTGCTCGCCCGCTATGTAATGCATGATGCCGTGAAGAACCGTTTCGGGCGTGAGCGGTGGCAGACCCTTTCTTCCAGGGTTGAGCAGCATGGGTGGAAAGCGGTCGCTTTCGCACGGCTGGTGCCGATATTTCCTTTTCCTGTGCTGAATTTCCTTTTCGGGATTACGCCTATTTCCTTTTTCCATTATGTCTGGAGTTCATTCGTTTTCATGCTGCCCGCCTGCATTGCCTATGTTGCATTCGGCAGCTCCATGGGAGAGCTGATCCTGCATGGCAATATCGAAGGGCTGGTTATCGGAATCGTGATAGCGTCGGTCGCCTTGCTCCTGCCGCTGCTGCTGAAGCCTCTGCTGAAGCGCCGGCACAGTTCAATCGACCAATCGAGATAGCCGCTCTGTCCCATGTTACGACGAGAATCATGCAGTTGGGTTTGGGGTAATGTGCTCTTTTTGCTATACTGTTTCAGACCGTCTCGGGAAGGGTGATCGGCATGGATATCGTCGGAAAGATTCGGGAGAAAAAGGCATTCGTCGGAATTATCGGCTTGGGGTATGTCGGCCTCCCGCTTGTGATCGCGTTCTGTCGGGCTGGGTTTCGGGTTTCCGGTTTTGATCTTGATCCGGAAAAAATCGAAACGCTCAAGAATGGCGGAAGTTATATCAAGCATATTGATGCTGCCCTCATACAGGAATGCAGCCCAACATTCATGCCGACGACCGACTTTTCGCGACTGTCGGAAATGGACTGTATCATCATCTGTGTGCCGACTCCACTCAATAAGTATCGCGAGCCTGATCTTTCCTATGTCCTGAATACGACGCGCACCATTGCCCGGTACCTTCGGAAAGAACAGCTCATTGTGCTTGAGTCCACCACATACCCGGGCACAACCGACGGTGAGATGCGAGAGATTCTTGAGCAGACCGGGATGAAGGCTGGCGAGGATTTCTTTCTGGCATTTTCACCGGAGCGGGAAGACCCGAATAATCCGCATTTCCATACCGCGCATATCCCCAAGATTGTCGGCGGCTATTCCGCACAATGCCTCGCAGCTGCAAAGGCGCTCTATGACATGGTCGTTGATACGACGGTTCCCGTTTCTTCTACCAGGGTTGCCGAATCTGCAAAACTGCTCGAGAACATTTATCGTGCTGTCAATATCGCCCTGGTGAATGAATTGAAACTGCTGTTTGAACGGATGGATATTGATGTCTGGGAAGTGATCGAAGCTGCAAAAACGAAACCTTTCGGGTTTCAGGCATTTTATCCTGGACCGGGGCTTGGCGGTCACTGTATTCCGATCGATCCGTTCTATCTTACCTGGAAGGCCCGTGAGTTCGACTTTGCAACGCGTTTCATTGAGCTTGCCGGTGAAATAAATACGGGGATGCCCATGCACGTCGTCGAAAAAGTGGCTGCAGTGCTGAATGAATCCGGCAAGGCGCTGAAAGGGTCACGTATTCTTATTCTCGGCATGGCGTACAAGAAGGATGTTGATGACAAGCGGGAATCTCCCTCACTGAAGATTACGGAGCTGCTTTGGGATCGCGGGAGCACGGTTGTTTACCATGATCCGCATGTTCCTGTCTGCAGAGGTCTTCGGCATTATCCCGATATGGACATAGCGTCGGTTCCGCTTACCGAGGACGTGCTGAAAGAAGCTGATGTGACGCTGCTTCTGACCGATCATTCGGCGTTCGACTATTGTTTTATCGAAGAGCATGCACGCCGTATTGTGGACACCCGCAATGCATTCGGCGCCCGGAAGATCGTCAGCTCAAAAATCACCAAGGCATAAGCGTTCAGCATGCCCCGGATGTGCGGAATAAACCCAAAATTGTCATGAAAAATTCCAATTCCCGGCTCAAAAAAAGACGGGGTCTTGAATGCCCCGTCTTTTCCGATTTCGGCAAATAGCAGGATATGCTTATTTGATCTGTGCCTTCAGGAACTCCCGGTTCAGTTTCGCGATGAACGACACCTTGATGCCCTTCGGGCAGGCGGCCTGGCATTCGTAGTGATTGCTGCAGTTACCGAAGCCCTCGTTCAGCATAGCCTCAGTCATCACACAGACGCGCTGTGCAGCTTCAGCGCGCCCCTGCGGAAGGCTTGCCAGCTGGCTTACTTTTGCCGAGGTGAAGAGCATGGCCGAGCCGTTGGGGCATGCAGCCACGCACGCACCGCAGCCGATGCACTCGGCGGCATCCATTGCGGTGTCGGCGTCCGGTTTTGGAATCAGGATCGCGTTGCCGTCCGGAACGCCACCGGTATGGCACGACGTATAACCACCTGCCTGAATGATACGGTCGAGCGCGCTGCGGTCAACAATAAGATCCTTGATAAGCGGGAATGCCTTGGCGCGCCACGGCTCGATGTAGATGGAGTCGCCGTCCTTGAATTTCCGCATGTGCAGCTGGCAGACCGTAGTCCGCTCCTGCGGGCCGTGCGGAATGCCGTTGATCACCTGCGAGCAGGTGCCGCAGATGCCCTCGCGGCAGTCGTGGTCAAAAGCGATGGGTTCCTTGCCGTTCCTGACCAGATCTTCGTTCACCTCATCGAGCATTTCGAGGAACGACATGTCGGGGCTGATGTTTTTTGCCTGCAGCTGTTCCAGTTTCCCGGGCGCATTGGGGCCTTTCTGTCTCCAGACATAGAGGTTCAGGTTCATTATTTGTAACTCCTTATTCCGAGATGTACGTTTTCAAACACGAGCGGTTCCTTGTGCAGTTCCGGTGCGGAATCGAGCCCTTTAAATTCCCAGGCAGCGACATAGCTGTAATTTTCATCGTCGCGTTTTGCCTCGCCGTCGGGCATCTGGTACTCGACGCGGAAATGACCGCCGCATGATTCGTTGCGGTTCAGGGCGTCACGGGCAAGCAGTTCACCGAACTCAAGGAAATCGGCGATGCGGCCGGCACGCTCCAGTTCCTGATTCAGCTCGGCCCCGCTGCCGACGACCTTCACGTTTTTCCAGAATTCTTCCCGTATTTCCGGGATCAGATGCAGCGCCTTTTTGAGGCTCTGTTCGCTGCGCGCCATACCGACGTGTTCCCACATCACCTTGCCGAGTTCGCGATGAAACTCTTTCGGGGTTCTTTTGCCGTTGATCGAAAGCAGTTTTTTTATCTGGGTGCTTACGTCTTCCTGCGATTTCCTGAACTCGGGATGATCGGTAGTCACTTTCCCCGGCTTGGTCTGCGCGAGATAGTTGGCTATGGTGTAAGGAATCACGAAATAGCCGTCCGCCAGACCCTGCATGAGGGCGCTTGCGCCGAGACGGTTTGCCCCATGATCGGAGAAATTCGCTTCTCCCAGAACAAAAAGCCCCGGTATGTTCGACTGCAGGTTGTAGTCGACCCAGAGCCCGCCCATGGCGTAGTGCAGGGCAGGATAGATGCGCATCGGCTGTTTATAGGCATTTTCATCGGTGATGCGTTCGTACATTTCAAACAGGTTTCCGTACCGCTCCCGAATCTTGTCCTCGCCGAGCCTCTTGATCGCATCGGCAAAGTCGAGATAGACGCCGAACCCTCCCGGGCCGACGCCGCGCCCGTCATCGCACGCCTCTTTTGCAGCGCGTGACGAAATGTCGCGGGGCGCGAGATTCCCGAAGCTCGGGTACTTGCGCTCAAGATAATAGTCGCGCTCGTTCTCCGGAATTTCGTGGGGAGGGCGCTTATCGCCTTTTTTCAGCGGCACCCAGACCCGCCCATCATTTCTGAGCGACTCCGACATGAGGGTCAGTTTCGACTGATGCTCGCCCGATACCGGAATGCAGGTCGGATGAATTTGGGTGAAACAGGGATTGGCAAAGAATGCTCCTTTTTTATATGCGCGGTATGTTGCGGTGACGCTGCATCCCTGCGCATTGGTCGAAAGGTAATAGACATTGACGTAGCCGCCGGTGCAGAGGCAGACCGCATCCGCAGCATAGGAGCTGATCTGTCCGGTAACGAGATCACGGACGGTAATGCCTTTTGCTTCGCCGTCGACCACGACGAGATCGAGCATTTCGGTGCGGGTATGCACTTTTACGGTTCCCGCTTTCACCTGGCGGGAGAGGGCCGAGTACGCCCCGAGCAGCAGTTGCTGGCCTGTCTGCCCCCGGGCGTAAAAGGTGCGGGAGACCTGCGCGCCGCCGAACGAGCGGTTGTCAAGATATCCTGCATAGTCGCGGGCAAACGGGACCCCCTGCGCTACGCACTGATCGATAATGTTGTTGCTCACCTGCGCGAGACGGTAGACATTGGCTTCGCGCGCCCTGAAATCACCGCCCTTGATGGTGTCGTAGAAGAGGCGGAATATGCTGTCGCCGTCATTCGGATAGTTTTTGGCGGCATTGATTCCGCCCTGCGCTGCAATACTGTGGGCACGGCGGGAGCTGTCCTGATAGCAGAAGGCGTCCACATTATAGCCGAGCTCCCCGAGTGTTGCTGCTGCGGATGCGCCTGCAAGGCCGGTTCCGACGACGATGATCCGGAATTTTCTCTTGTTCGCCGGATTGACCAGTTTCATGTCCTGGCGATGCTTGTCCCATTTTTGTGCAAGCGGACCGGATGGGCATTTTCCATCAAGAATCACGGTCGTTCCTCCTTATTTCACGATGCCGGCAAGAATGGTGGCCGGTATCGAGGTGTACGCGATAAACACGAATGCTGCTACACAGAGCGCAAGGCGCGTCCAGAGCGGCAGGGTCTGCTCACCCGCAAGTCCCATCGTCTGGAGGCTGCTGTGCACTCCATGCGATACATGGAGCGCAACAGCGCCCATCCAGACCAGATAGACAAGGGAGATGCCGATTTTCCTGAAGCTGGACACCACCATGGTGTATACATCAGGTCTGCCGAGCGTGTCCTTCAGGGTGTTTGCCGCAGTTTCCGGGCAGATCATCTGCACGGTGAAGTGCAGGATGTGGTACACCAGAATGACGCCGATGATCGCGCCGGTCCAGATCATGGTGCGCGAGGCGAGCGTCACTTTCAGATAGGTGCGCTGGGCATACGGGGTTGGCCGTGCTGCCTGGTTTTCGAGCGTTACCTTGATGCCGAGCCAGATGTGCACAACCAGAAGCAGGATCAGCCCAGCGCGAAAAGCCCACACGACTGGGGGCAAGGAGTGCAGGGTCTGACCGTAGGCGTTGATGCCGCCTGGTCCGGCATAGAGCGACAAATTGCCAATCAGATGAACAAACAGGAATGCAACGAGACCGATGCCGGTGATTGCCATCAGCATCTTTTTTGCGACGGGGTTTGCAAAGACCTTGAGACAGGAGCAGGTACATCCGTTTGACGCAGGTGCCATGGGTATTCTTCTCCTCGTGGTATTTCAGGGTTGCTCTGACCGGGAGGGCGGAGAGTCCGTCCCTTCCTTCCACGGTCATTAAATAACAGTAATAACCTAAAGCAATGAGTATGCCATGGTCTGCAATTCTGAAAAGTAGGTTTTTTGATCGATTCAGATTCCTCCCGATGTATAACAAAAATTATGTTTCATAACTTTTTGCAACCGCAGGTGAGGGCATGCAGCGGGTCTTTCACCCGAGCAACACCGGTTTTTATCGCGGCGGCCGCAACGGCATGCGAGACGGCATGCACCACATTTTTATCGAAGATGCTCGGAATGATATAGTCTTCGTTCAGTTCTTCAGGATTGACGACCGAGGCGATCGCCCGTGCGGCGGCAAACTTGATTTCATCGTTGACCGACTTGGCGCGGACAGCAAGCAGCCCCTTGAAGATGCCTGGGAATCCGAGGCTGTTGTTGACCTGATTCGGATAGTCCGAGCGGCCTGTGGCGAGAATCCTGGCAACGGAATGCGCCTCTTCCGGTGCGATTTCGGGATCGGGATTGGCGAGCGCAAAAACGATCGGATCCTTGGCCATGTGTTTCACATCGCTTCTGGTGATGATGTTCGGTCCCGACACCCCCACAAAGACATTCGCTCCGACAAGCGCTTCAGAAAGCGTGCCGCGGAATCCCCGCGGATTCGTCACCGCCGCGAGGGCGTCTTTCGCGGGGTTCATATGCTCCTTGCGGCCGGCATACACCGCTCCGGCCCGGTCGGTAACGATGACGTCATGAATGCCGTATTTCAGGAGCAGATGCGCTGCCGCGGTGCCCGCAGCGCCGGCGCCCGCGATGACGACGCGGAATTTCCGGATGTCTTTTTTGAGGAGTTTACCGGCGTTCAGCAGGCCGGCAAGGATGACGACCGCCGTGCCGTGCTGGTCGTCATGGAATACCGGGATGTCAAGCTCCTTCTGGAGCCGTTCCTCGATATCGAAACAGCGCGGCGCAGCAATATCCTCAAGGTTAATGCCGCCGAAGGGCGTTGCCAGCGAACGGACGATGCCGATGATCTCATCCGGGTCTTTGGTTGACAGAACGATCGGAACCGCATTCACACCGGCAAATTCCTTGAAGAGCGCGGCCTTGCCCTCCATGACCGGCATGGCGGCCGCCGGTCCGATATCGCCCAGCCCAAGCACCGCGGTTCCATCGCTGACGATCGCAACCGTGTTATGCTTCATCGTGTAATCATAGACGAGGTCCTCATTATGCTCGATGGC
>JAAYUK010000125.1 GCA_012517735.1 Nitrospiraceae bacterium | reverse complement strand
CGTAGAACTTATGCTCTCCCCGGATCAGCCGCCTGACCAGACGACAGTACTTGATTGGGCGGTTCAATCCATGGGCAACAACTTCGTCCTTGGGATCGATGATGCAGGGCACCTGAAGTCCCCTCCACAGCATGAACCCATCCCGATACCGGATACCCGATGCGTTGGTTTTGGATTCAAGCGAGTTGAGCCAGCCGGATCGTTTGAACCGGGGGCGCCCGCCTGTGCCGACCGCATACCTTGCAGTAGCTTCAAATGCTCTGGTTGCCACCTTCTGTGTAACATGGGTATCCAGATGATCGCCAATGTGACAAGCGTTCTTGGTCCTGATGCCGTACGACTGGATAGCGCTGTCTTTGAACTGGAAGTGCTCGCGGAGCGCTTTGAATGCTGCGGTGCGCTCCGGACCCTTAGGCATGCGGAGTGCGGATCGGTATGCTTTGGACTGTCTCATGAGAGACAAGCGCTTCAGGGATTCCTGAAGACAGGCGTTATAGAGCATCCGTGCTGCTTCCATGGCTTTATTGAGTACGCGAACATCAGACGGGGAGGTCTGAAGACGTAGCTCTACTACAAATGATGGGGTGGTGTCTCTTTTTGCCACGCTTCAGACCTCCTTCTGGGATTCAATGTACTGCTTGATAACTTTCAGTGGCGCGCCACCAACAGTAGAGACAAAATAACTATTGGTCCAGAGAGTCGGAATGCGACTGCGCAACTGCCGAAATTCCGATCTCAATACCCTTGAGCTGATGCCCTTCACCTGCTTGATCAATCGGTGAATGCCATACTGCGGATCCACTTCAATCAGAAGATGCACATGATCTGGCATGACTTCCAGTTCGATGATTTCGGCTTGTCGTTGCTCTGCAACGCCTCGGATGATTTGCTTCAGGCGAGTCTCAACATCTCCGACCAGCACTTCACGGCGGTATTTCGGACACCATACCACGTGGTACTTGCAGGAATAGACTACGTTGTTATTGCTTTTATACTGCACGTCTTATTATACAACACTGTGCTATATAATCGTGCCCGGATGCCGTACAGTGCTATCCCCATGTCTGAAGCCAGGGGCATGCGAACTGCGAAGCTTTCGGTCACTATCGTTCGGCAATCAATGGACGGCCATCAGGCGATCGCGTCGAGCCCCTTTTTCTTGACGATATTCAGAAGTTTTAACGATGGCCCCTGCGGCCGCTTTTCGCCTCTTTCCCATTGGCTTATCAAACCGACCGAAACGTTCAGATAACAAGCAAAAACGGCTTGGCTCACGCCAGCGGCCTTTCGCATGGTTGCGATATCACGAGGAGACAGATTTTCGACATGAATCAAACAGATAGCATTACAATATTGTAGAGCCTCCAATAAACCCGCGGGGATTCAGGTAGCCATAGTCACGTTTGCTATGACCCTATATCCCTACTAAGAAAACCCACTAATCAATATGCCGTGACTATGGTCACCCGAGCGGTCCCTTGGCCGCTCGCATGGAAATCAGAATTTGGCCCTGAACCATCCCCTGCCTTTAGGCATGGGGTGGTTCAGAAAACAGTCCGTGACGAATTGGTCGCTGCGTAGATGGATGGAAAGTCTCCGGCTCGCTGACCTCCCCACTGGACATTTGAAGTATTTTGTAGGGACTCATCAGGCTGAGCCGGATCTGCTGGAATGAAGGTTCCTACTGTCCAGTTGTACGCTTCAAATGAACGCCTGCTTAACAGAATTATTTGAGAACGACAGGCAGGACTCCCCTGTTGCCGGAAGGGTACTGGATCACGTCGGAATGGCGCAGCCCTTCCCGCACAAATGTGCTCCAAAGGACAAAAAAGATGGGGGGAGTTTTTCCTGCCGCCTTGCCGAGTCCTGCTGAAGGATTTGAAGTGAACTACCCGCGACTGAGATGAGCAATCAGTCGGGGCTTCAAGGATCCACGACAGGACTTACCGCGTGTATCATGTGCGGCAGAGGACCTTATCTCCCGGACTCTCGTAAGCGTGCCCAATCGACAGGGGGGCAGCTACAACATTCCGGGCCTCGATCACCGTTGTTTCCTTGGTTTCCGACCAAGGCTCAGTCTTTACAGGCAAACCGCTCTGACTCCTCTTGGCACGGCTCGCTTGTAGCGCCGGCCTGTGACTGCCCATGGGGGGCAGTCTTGATCACCTGTAGCGGAGCGTGCTTGCGGGCGCCCTTGTCTGCAGCAAAAGCGGTCCCTGCGCACACCATTGCTGCACTGATAATAACGGCAATAAGTATCCTCATAACTAAATATACTTTTGAAAATGAGACATGCCGGACAGAAAATGAAAAAACCCGAAATGCCCTTAAATAACAAAGCGTTTCGGGTTTTGCAGAATGAGACAGGAACCGTTGTTTATGCTGCTTCAACAGCCTCTGCCACGAGACTTCCTTCATGGACAACAAGGCGCACCTTCGATTCAGTGAGCGTCTTGGTCGCCAGAACACTGAAAAGCTCGTCCCTGAGAAACACATCTAGGCCGCGCACGCCATATGAGGAGGCTTTCAGTCTGCCGGCCAAAGTATCGTACACCGCCTCCTGAACCGTTACTTCAACGCCTTTGTCCTCGCGGAGGGTCTTCAGGACACGCTCAACCCGCGCACTCATAATCTCAGCAACCGCTTCAGTGCTCAAATCGTTGTACAGGATCACCTGATCGATGCGCCCGAGCAGCTCTTTCCGGAAGTAATAGGCAAACAGGTTGCGCCGCACATCCCCGCCGAGCGGTACGGAAAGGTCAATCGCACCGGCCTGAGACTGCGCAAAGGCATAGTCCGGCTGAAGGTTCGTGGTCATCAGCACGATCGTTTCCTTGAAGGAAACCGACACGCCCGATGCCGCATCGCTCATGTGCCCATCGTCAAACAGCGAAAGGAACGAATCGAACACTTCAGGATTCGCCTTCTCGATCTCATCGAGCAGCACTACGCAGCTTCCCAGCTCCGAAACCGCCGTCGTGAGCGTCCCCGGCTTGTAGCGGTCGCCAAAGAACTTCACGCCATCGTTGAAATTCTTGAGCTCGCCCATGTCGTGCTTTACCATGCGCCCGCCGAACAGCTCGCGGGCAAGTGCTTTTGCCGTCTCGGTTTTGCCGACGCCGGTCGGCCCAGCAAGAAGGAATACGCCGTACGGCCTTCCGGTATTGGCCCGCAGTCCGGCTGCCGAAACCCGGATGAGCGAAACCATCTCGTCAATCTGCGCGTCCTGCCCCTTGACCGACCCCCGAACCTTCTCGGCAAGCGTCTCAAGTACCGATGGCTCAAAGGCCGGCGCGCTGCCAAGCGTCATTTCTTCCTGATCGACAACTTCGCCCTCAAAGCTCACGTGAACGATGAGCTTCCCGGCCTCACGCTTTGCGGAAATCAGCGACCCCGCCTTGATTGGTCGCTGGGCTGTCATTTTCCCAACGGTGTTTTCATATAGCATCATGAGCCCGCGGCATCCATCCCGGAGATTGCTGCAGCGCGCCAGAACGCTGGCAAATGCCTCGTGGAAGTCGACGAGATAGTCCCGCCTCGTGCGATCGGACATCTGGAGCACCACCATTTCGGCTATCTCGATGCTGAACGGTTTGTAGGCAATCGCCTCATGCAGCCGCCCGATAAATTCCGGCGCAAAAAGTCTCTGGTTCTGATGGTGCGCATAGCGCGACTGCACAAAATCCCCCAGCTCTTTTTTCAACTGCTGCGCGGGCACTTGCCACAGGATATCCGCACGGTCGGGCCAGATATTCGACGTCATAATGATGATGCAGTCGGTGGCGTCTATCCGCGCGCCATGGGTGTCTATAACATACCCCTCGCCGCAAAGCTGAAGCATCATTTGCAATGCCACCGGGTGCGTTTTTTCGATTTCATCAAAAAGGATCACACAGGGGGATTTCCCGCCGACTTCCCGGCTTATATAGCTTGGCTCGTTGTATCCCAAATAACCCGGGGGCGCCCCCAGAAGCCGTGTGACATCATGTTCCGAGGTATATTGGTTCATATCAAAACGGGCGAGACGCCCATTGTACAAATGATCTGCCAGCGCCTTTGCCGTCTCGGTCTTGCCGACGCCGGTCGGCCCGAGCAAAAGCGCATTGCCGAAGTCCCTGCGGCCGGTCCATATGGGAAGAACAACATTGCCCCATAACCGATTGAGCGCCTCCTCCTGCCCGAGCAATCGACGCTTCAAATGCTCGAAAAGCTCATCCGTCGGCTCAGCCATCTTGTATATGGCACGATACGGGAGCGGCGCGTTCGCCGGCAATTGCGGCCTCGCCCTGACGGGTCCCGATCCGATTTCGCGTGCAAGCGTGGATACAGCCTTTCTGCTGCGCTGCCAGTAAAGCAAGCTCAATCCGACCAGGTGGATGAACAGCCACCCCCATACAAGCCAGTGATAGACCGTAAAGGTCGAAAACAGCGTCGTCAACGACGCCGGCAACACCGGCTGCATGCGCTGAAACGTTTCCGAATAAGGCGCGACAAGAAACGCAACAGCAGTTATGGTGCTGTATGTCGCCCCGCGAAGAACAAACGGGACCTTGTACATGGCGCTCAAGAAGACCGTCATTAACACTGGGGACATCCCGACCAGGATGACGACGGCCGAATCGAATACGGAGCCGCCTATCGGCGACAGTGCGCTCAGGGATGACAACGATTTTGCGGCGACCTCAAGATGCTGTTTCTGGACCGGCAAACTCATGGTGCTGGGGTAACATGTCTGCACCACAAACAGGCCAACAACGAGAACGCTAATCGGCAGGCCTGCAAGCGCCATCCCGCGATGACGCGGAAGAATGTACGCCCAGAAAAGGATCACGGCCGACAGATAGAAGATGAGCCGCTGTATATCGAGCGTCGCATACGCAACCGCTCCCTGATATACATACAGGGAGCAGCTTAAAAAAATACAGATCCCAACCCGATTGGCGGCCCATAACGCAGTCGCCCTGTTTCTTGCTTGCAGCTTCGGTCCCCAGACGTGTTCAAGAAGCGGGCTGAAAAGAACGGCAAATGACACAAGAACACCAACGACCGCGTAGGGGAATGCCTTCTGGAGCGCCGCAGGGTTCAGGCTGGTAAAGATCGATTGCGCCGCGACGACTGCAATGACAACGAGTGCGAGGATTTCCCACCACTTGCCCGGAAGCCCGTCGCCTCGCCTTTTATCAAACGTCTTTTCTGCTTCATATCTCAAGCCCGACATCTTACCTACCTCTCGGCATTCCCAGAGGACATGCGCGGTTCCGCAAACCCGCTATCCTGCCCCGCCACCGGGGGCAAGGCCCCGCCTGTTGATACGCATCCCGCAACCAAGCCGACAACCAGGCCGAGTGCTATGATGAATAGGTTTCGCTTCATTTCCGCCCTCCGTGAGTCTTTTGTTTCTTCTATATAGAAACAGATTTAGGCGCTGTCAAGGCGTTTGGGCGGCACGATTGATTCCCCGAGAGATTATTACTTCGGCAATCAAATAGATGATAATTCCGCCCCCTGCCATCTAGCTAAATCTGCGCCTAGCTTGGATTCGCAGGCTGAACTGGGAATGAATCATCAAACTTTTGCTTGCCGGGTTAATAGTACTGGCACGCGCCGCCAAAATGTGCAATCAGTTTTGGGACCCACTCCATGACGGCCCGGTCTTTTCAAGCACGATGGCCTCCTGAAATTCGGACCAGCCGTATGCGCAATGGCGCTCCTTCTGAGATGAATTTGTCCCCCACTTGATTGAGAAAAAGGCCCCGGTCATGAACTGACCGAGGCCTTTGCGCGCTTCACTCCCGAAGATGTTACTCGTTCGGCTTGGCGACGGCCTTTTTGTAGACATTGACGTCTACAAATTCTTTGATGGCTTTAGAAACTTCCGATTTCATCTCGGAACAGGAATCGGCCATCGCTCCCTTCATGGTCCAAGACGGCCCAACGGTGCCGCGAGCATGAATGTCAGACTGAACACTGCCATATTTTGCCTTAAAGTCAATCTCACATTTTAGGCCACCGAACCCATACGCCTGCACATTCGCGTCAAAAGGGGAGATAAAGACGCTCCCCGCAACTTCTCCCCCCGGGATAATGGTTGCGCTCGGGTATGCGTCACGGATCGCCTTCATGATAATCACATCAAGGTCCGCCGAGAAGCTTCCCCCGCCAATGGCAGGGGTTCCAACGAGCGCCTTGACCGACTGGCTTTCAATTGAATATGGCGCAACTGAAAACTTAGGGTCCCCTGACGCATTGCCAGGCAGCCCCGCCTGCCTCATGCAGTCACTTCGCCCCTCGCACTCCAATCCCAGAACCGCCTGGTTCATACTGTTCAGCCCTGCACACCCAGTCGCCATCAGCACAGCGGCTAACAGCGCCGCCGCTCTCGCAAAAGCCTTCATTTTTCTGTTCATCTTTTGCTTCCTCCATCATTCTTGATGCTTCTATATAGCCGCTTCTTTCGTTTTGTAAAGGGGATGTTCCGATATTTTTCTGAAGCCTCATTACCGGGGCGCATACGGATACACCTGCTCACGCACCTCGCGTGCGGGCTGATGATACATCGTTTCCATCAGAGAGGCAAAGCGGGGGTCATCCATGCCTATGACATCAGCCATCTGCCCGCAGTCTGCATATGCCTGCCCTCCGCATCCGAGTATCTTCTTTGGATGCAGTTCCATGACATACGCTGCCAGTCCGGACGAAGTTTCGATGGATGGACCGAGCCATTTGAAATAGGTCATAACCTGCACCATCGTCTTGTCCAAGTCGCTTGAGTAGTCGGGCTTGAGCTGCGTTGCCGTATTGTTGAACGGTGTGAATGAGCACGCCTGCGATGTCGTCGGGTTGAACCCGGAGGCCATCAACCCGCCGAGGCCTCCAATAGCACCTCCTGCCAGAATGCCAGGCGTGAGAGCCGATAGAGCAAGTCCTCCTATCCCCCCCGTCAACGCCCCCACAACCAAACTGGCAACAAATACGAACGCTCCGGTCCACGCCTTCTTTGTGATTGATTTTTCATAGATTTTTTCAGACCCCATCACCAAATTGTGCCCCCACGCCGCAGACGTAAACGCGATGTCCTTGCCCGGCTGCTGCATGGGATTGACCACATAGTCGGCCAGCATGCCGTTTGAGGCCCTTGTTCCGACCATCCAGCCGCCCGTATTGACGTACCATTTCGTCGTGCTGGTCATCGAGATACGCATGAACGACTTTTTCGATGAGGACTCCTGCGTGGTCGAAATGCTGTCCTGCACTACCCATGCGCTCGATCCGTTATGCACCTGCATGGCAAGCGCAACCACATCGAGCAAACCCTGATATGATATCCCATGCCACATGCCAGTGCCAAGGTCAAATTGCCCCAGGCGCACCTTGTTCCAGCATCCGCTGTTGTTGATGCGCTGATGCCAGTATTGATACGATCGGTTCACTTTCGCCTGATCTGCGCCGAGTGAGAATGTCGGCGTGACCCAGGACTCGCCGAAATCGAGCGGCATGAAAGCCTTTGCGATCGACTCGGTGGTGGTGGCCGGCGGGTCGTCAGTGCGCAGGTACATGTCCGCATAAGAACATGCGCCGTTGTTTTCCAGCCAGGCGAAGTTTACGAGGTGCTTGCCGAAGGGGTGCTGAAAATTGTGGGTATTCGTAATTTGTTGTTGAAACCCTCTTTTGTGACGAATGTCGCATTGCGCTGATAAATCGTAATTTCCTGTCGACTCGCCTAAAATAATTTGTTACCATATATTTACAAAAAAATGGAAACCCCCAATTCGAGGAGAAAATGATCGGGATATACGTAGTTGCGGACAAAAACGATGTTTGAGGGAAGTGTCTACCACGCAATTGCCAATACTCTTTCCGGGAGAAGCGAATGGTCACAGCAGCATCTGAAATAGCCAATAAAGTAGACGAAATTATCAAGCGGATTATTATTACTTCGGCAATCAAATAGATGATAATTCCGCCCCCTGCCATCTAGCTAAATCTGCGCCTAGCTTGGATTCGCAGGCTGAACTGGGAATGAAGCATCAAACTTTT
>JAAYUK010000124.1 GCA_012517735.1 Nitrospiraceae bacterium | reverse complement strand
TCCTGGTTCCTGTAACCGAAATTGACAGCGGAATACCACATCTGCATGTCGAGATACGGTTTTCCCTGCAGGTCAAAGAGCCAGGAGCCTTCGCATCGCCCAAAGATGTTCGGATTGTTCGAATAATGCACCGTATCGCCATACGAACAATATTTCGCTTCCAGTGCAAGGAGTTCCTGCTCAGTCAGGGATGTCACAGCATGCATGCGCTTGTTCTCGCTCTCATGGCCACGGTCAGGCGACTGGGAGTCTCCGGCAGCGGCAGATTTTCACATACGCTCGACAACACGGCAGCGACATCGCTGAAACGCTGAAACGCCGTATTCGGCAGTCCTCGCTCGGTGCAGAATGCACGCAGCCTACCCTTCGAGAAGACATAATCGGCCTTCTCCGCGAGACAAAAGTCGCTTCGACCGTCGCCGATCAGAACAACCCGCCGTTCACCGCAGAGCCGGTGAGCCGTCGTGCATTTGCAGACGCCCGAGGAACAATGCCTGCTGGCATGCGGGAACACCGCCTTAAGCCCCGAATCCGATTCAACGAGGTCATTCGCAAAGATCGGCGGCAGGTGATCGATCCCGGCATTCTTCATAAGCCGTTCGATACCTATCCGGAACCCGTCGCTGATGACCGCGCAATGAATGCCGGCCGCCTGCAGGCCGGAGAGAAATGCAGGGAAAGTGGGATCGATCGAAAACCGGTCAATGAAAGAACAGATGGTTTGAAGAGGTTGATCGACCAGCGCCATTTGCATCGCCAGACACTCGCGCGACCCGATCGCACCCTCTTCCCACAGTCGTTCGGCAATCTCCCAGCCGGGCCGGGCAAATTCCTGGATGATTGCATCGGTGATATCATGTTCAACAATCGTCCCGTCAAAATCGATAGAGACAAAACAGTTCCCGTTCATCCAACTCCTGACCGAACCTGTTGCCGGTAGATAAAACTACACACGACACTTCACTCTGTCACCAAGTGACACAAGTATTAATTGTAAGGATTTCCCGCATACGTGTCAAAAGAACCCGATTGCACGCTGATTCCGGGCTGCCATTCAGACGATTTGCAAAAGCCCGACCCTTTTGCTAAAGTGCAAGGAAAGATCGTTCTTGCGGGAGGCTGCAATGCAGGTCGGCATGATCGGGCTGGGACGCATGGGAATGAACATGGCGCTGAGATTGATCAAAGGCGGTCATGCGGTAGTCGCCTACAACCGCTCTCCCGAAAAGACGAAGTCGCTCGCAAAAAAAGGCGCTGTTGCAACATACAGCATGGAAGAACTGGTCCGCCGCCTCAAAACGCCCCGCCGCATCTGGATCATGCTGCCTGCCGGAAAAGCGACCGATGACGCGATCGAGCAGGTTGCCCTTCTGCTCAACAAGGGAGACATCATCATTGACGGTGGTAATTCCCTCTATAAGGATGACATCAGACGCGCCGAAGCGCTCGCGCAGCTCGGTATCGGTTATCTCGATGCGGGTGTCAGCGGCGGCATCTGGGGACTGAACAACGGTTACTGCCTGATGATCGGAGGAGCGGAAAAGCTCTATAAAAAAGTGCTGCCGCTGATCAGGACCCTCGCGCCGAAAAACGGGTATCTGTTCTGCGGACCAGCCGGCGCAGGACACTTTGTAAAGATGATCCATAACGGCATCGAATACGGCATGATGTCGGCGATCGGCGAAGGCTTCGCCCTGCTTGATGCTTCGCCCTATGCTGGATCATTCGATTATGCGGCCATTTCCCGGCTCTGGAATCAGGGCAGCGTCGTACGTTCGTGGCTTATGGAGCTTGCAGAGCGGGCGTTTATCGCTGACCCCCGCCTCTCCGCAATCAGCGGTCATGTGGATGACTCAGGAGAAGGACGATGGACGGTTCAGCAGGCAATCGACACTGCAGTTCCGGTGCCGGTCATTGCGGCCGCGCTCTTCCAGCGTTTTGCCTCCCGCACGGATAATGCGTTCAGCGATCGCCTTACCGCAGCGCTCAGAAAAGAATTCGGCGGCCATGCAACTCATGCGCTGAAAGCGGGGAAGCAACCGTGATCGCCTCTCCCATCTCCGATATTCATGGCACCATTATTCACCGCGCGGGCGACAGCTGCTCCCTCGATATCCCCGCTCCCTGCGGCTTGGTCATCTTCGGTGCTTCGGGCGACCTGACCCACCGGAAGATTGCTCCCGCGCTCTATCGCCTGCGCAAGAACAATCTTCTGCCGCACAACTTTTTCATGCTCGGAACCGCGAGAACCCCGATGACCTCCGAAGCGTTCCGCGACACCATGCGCCATGCCGTTCAGGAGGCCCTGCCTGAAGAATTCAGCGCGGACATCTGGGAGAACCTTGCGGCATCATTTTTCTACCATTCCATCGCGTATGACGATGCTGATGCGTACCGTCAGGTGAAAGCCTGTGCGGAAGATTTAAGCATCAGATTCGGCGTCTCCGGCAATCTGATCTTCTATCTGGCGGTCCCGCCGACGGTATTCCCTGATGTGGTCGCAAATCTGGGGGCGTCGGGGCTGGCAGAAAGCCGGGATTCCGGGTTTCGCCATGTGGTCATTGAAAAGCCGATCGGCCGCGATCTCGAATCGGCGCATGCCATCAATGAGATGCTGAGAGCATCCTTCGGCGAACACCAGATCTATCGCATGGATCACTATCTTGCAAAGGAAAATGTCCAGAACATCCTCATGTTCCGCTTCGCCAACGCCATCTTCGAACCGCTCTGGAACCGCAACTATATTGACCATATCCAGATAACCGCGGCGGAGGAAATCGGCGTGGAACACCGGGCCGGCTATTATGAGCGGGCAGGAATCCTGCGCGACATGTTCCAGAATCATCTGTTTCAGCTGCTTGCCCTTACGGCCATGGAGCCGCCTGCCGAATTTACTGCAAGCCGTGTCCATGACGAACGGATGAAAGTATTCCAGTCCATCCGCCCGTTCCAGACCGACCGGCTTTTTGAGCAGATTGTGCTTGGGCAGTATGGCAAGGGCACTATCCGGGGGAAGGAGGTCCCTGCATACCGCGATGAACATGGCGTTTCCCGGGATTCATCTACTCCGACCTATGCGGCGCTCCGCGTCATGATCGACAACTGGCGCTGGAAAGGCGTGCCGTTCTACCTTCGTTCCGGAAAGCGGCTGGCGCGGCGCGGGGCTGAAATCGCCATTTTCTTCAAGCCGGTCCCGCATCTCATGTTTTCCCGGCTCATGCATGACCGCATCGAGCCGAACACGCTGATCCTCAGAATACAGCCCAATGAAGGAATGAGCATGAGCATACAGGTCAAGAATCCGGGCTCCCGGCTCTGTCTCAATACCGTCCTGATGGACTTCTCCTATCCGAGCAGTGTTGCACTGAGCGAATACGAGCGGGTCCTGCTCGACTGCATGCAGGGTGACCAGCTTCTTTTCGTGCGGGCAGACGCGGTGACGCTCAGCTGGGAACTGCTCACGCCCGTTATCAAGGCAACCGAAGCCGATATCTACCCGAAACGATTCCCGAATTATGCATCCGGCAGCAATGGGCCGGCCGAGGCCGATGACCTTCTTGCCCGCGAAGGACGCTCGTGGAGGCCCCTCTGAGCGAAGCTCTTTCGGTTCTGGCTGATGCGCAGTCCCTCGGGGCCGCAACCGCAGACCGGATCGTCTCCATTCTCCGGGAAGCCGTCCTGCAACGAGGCGGCGCATCGCTTGCACTGTCGGGAGGGAATACCCCGAACCTCTATTTGCCTTTGCTTGCAGACGAACCCCGATTAAACGCGGTACCGTGGAAAGACATTTCCGTCTTCTGGGCAGATGAGCGCTGCGTCCCCCCCGGCGATCCCGAGAGCAATTACGGCATGGCCGGTCGTTTGCTGTTCTCCCGCGCGCCTGTCCCCCCCGGCAACATCCACCGCATACGCGGCGAATTGCCGCCGGAAGACGCCGCCGCCGAATACCGTGCCACGCTGGCGACCCATTTCGGGAGCACCCCGAGGATTGATCTCATTGTTCTCGGCATCGGCAGTGACGGACATACCGCATCGTTGTTCCCCGGCACTGCAGCGCTTGCGTCACAAGAGCCTGCGTGCGCCGTGTATGCGCCTCGCCTCGGGAGCTGGCGGGTAACCCTCACGCTGCCCGCTCTGAACAACGCCCGGAATATCCTCTTTTGCGTGTCCGGAGCGGCAAAAGCCGGCATTCTCAAAAAAATCCTGTCCGCCGAAACGCGCACTGCATATCCTGCCGGCCTCGTCATGCCGACCGACGGTTCCCTTCTCTGGCTCATTGATTCCGCCGCCGGCCATTTGCTGGCATAATCCCAAAATTGTCATCGGATTCGACCGAAAACGCTTCAGACCGGAGCCGATCAGAAAGAGTACCGGAGAGCAAACATGCCGCTGTGCCCCGAAAAACGGCTTTTCCATTCATAGTCATACGCAAGCGACAGCACCATGCTGCCCTTCGTGGCTAACGAAAGCCTCGTTCCGAGCGTGCCCCCCGACCTCGGCACGGCAGCACCCCCGGTAAAGAAGGATCCACCGCCGGCAAACGTTGCGACCGCCTGTTGTCGTATGGCGACAAGATCATAAAGCCACTTTCCCTGGAGCTCGAGATCGATCTTGCCCGTCGGCAGTGCACCAGGATACGCCACTTTCGCCCCGATACCCGACTGAACCTTTGTATACTGCTGCCCGTGAACCGAAAGATTGAGCGCACCCGCCCCCGTCTCTTCATAACCATGCAAGGAAAGACGGGCATACTGCAACGACAACAAAGGAGTAAAACTGAACGTTCCCGTCTCCAGACCCACGCCTGTTTCCAGATAGCCGGAATACTGCTGCCCGCTGAACCGGCTTTTCGCCGTCCGGTCTGTCATGCCGAAAGCAATGCGACGGGCTGTCTCATGGGTGTCATGCGCAAACGACAGGACTGCATCGACGTAAAAAGGAGCATGGTCCAGATATGCGTATGTGCTGACCTGATAGCTGCCTGTCTCCAGATCCCCGATACCAGGATCATTCTTTACCATCCGGTTTCGGACATAGCCAGCGCTGATACCCGCCAAAAGACGATCGGCAATATACCGGTCTGCACCAAATACCGTTCCCCATAGGTGTGCGTTATAGGCATGCGCAGATAAATCAGCCCTCTGGTATGCTGCGGCACCAAAGCTCTGGTTCCAGATACCACCGCGGTCCGTACGCACGGACCGGAGCTCCCCCATACGATCAGAGACCGCGCGGATATGCCTGTTCATCATCATATGCGATCCCTGAATCGCAGCTCCGTCCACCAGTGGTTGCAATGTGAGGGCATTCCGCGGATCGCCTGATTTGTCGAGATCGCCGAGGACGTCTGCCATATCCCCCGTCGCCGTATTGGCAAGCGTGTCGAGAAGATTGCCCAGGGAAGCATTACCGCTCCGCGTCATATAATAGCTATTGTCCCTTGCGGCCACCAGATAGAGTCGGTTACCCTCCTGTGCAGCAAGGAAACCGACCATGGGAAGGGCGGGGTCGTTCTGGATGGAAAGCAACGCCGGATTGACAGCCAGCGCATCGGTATCGACAATAAGGAACCGGTCATTATTCCGGACAAGGCTTCTCCCCACCGTAGTGACTGCAAGTCGGGTATTGTCGGCAATCGTTACCGTTCCCCTGCCCGCATCCCTTACCAGCACATGAGGGAGCCCTGAGGTAAGGCCGCTGATCGCAAGGTTCAGGGTAGCACTGCCCTCGGTGCCGGTGATGTCGAACCGGTCGGTGCCGGTCCCCAGATCGACCCTGCCGGCGATTGTTCCCCCGGTAACCGTCACCGTATCATTGCCGGCACCGGTCTGAATGGCATAGGTTCCGCCGGCAATGACACCACCTGCGCGATTGATGATATGCGTATTTCCGGCCTCGGCCCTGACCGCAATACCGGGACTCATGATGGTTCCAAAATTGATCAGCGAATTGATGCCCGCAATGATCGGCACTCCATACCTGGTGCTGGAGTCTCCCTTGAAAAGAATGGCGATATTCTCGGTGTCGCTCAACCCGAATTTCTTCTCGGTAGTGCCGATAATCGTTCCCCGATTCTCAACATCATAGTTGAGGGACCATATCAGGAGTCCCTGACCGCCGGCGATAGAGCCTCCGGGTTCGATAATGATCTGATTGCGCATTCCGGCGGCAGTATTATGGCTGACATTTCTTTGAAATGCATGGCCTGCCCAGATGGTGTCGCACGGACCGGTCACTTTGAAACTGGCGAAACCGTTGCCGAACTGCGCATCTGCATCGCTGCTGAAGGCACCGTTTTTATTGAGCGTATAGATATAGGATTGCGGAGAGTAGATCGCGTAAATCTGGACGGACGTTCCTCCGGGAATGATGAATTCGCTCATCCCCTGGATATCGGCGAGAGCCGCTCCGTTACCCCAGAAAAACGTATATCCCAGCTGCGTCCAGGGGAAGGCATTGCTGCTCGTCGCGGCACTGTCATAGGCTTTCTCTTTCCAGTACTGATAATAGCCTTTCTGCAGCGCGGTACCGACAAAGGCATCATATACCGACTGGGTCATGTCCGCAGGCTTCGCAGCGAACGGCGCATACGTTCCATAGGCTGCGGGATTTGTAGTGTACTGCCTGATATCAGGGTTCTTTGTCGGCCGAAGGATATGGTTGTTGTCGGCGACGACCGCATACTCGACAATCGCCGTATGAGACCCATCGTCTTTCATGCCGAGACCGCGTTCAAGAAGCTTCACAATGGATCCCCCCGCACCATTCTGGCGGAGGAACGTGGTCATCTCGTTGCCGGTCGTTACCCATGCCGCGTCTGTGGTCGGATTGCCGAAAATGCGGTATCCTGACTGATTGACATAATTGCTCTGATAATACGAGGCTTTGGTCAAGGTCCGGACAATGAGATAGTCCTTGCCATCCCCGTAGGTGCTGTCATATTTGAGACCGAAGGCAGGATTTTCCGTAGCCGGATTGCCGGTAATGGTAAGGACCCGTTTGTCTCCAGCGAGCGGATCCGGCACCCATCCGGAAGGGCTGTCGGCATGCTGTCGCGACAGGATGACCGACTGCTGATAATTGGGTGTCAGTTCGGCGGCGATTGCTTCCGGGGGAAAAAGCATGATCATCAACAGCAACGGCAACACCACGATAAAAGCCCTTGGACCGTTTCTCACCCCGGAGCACCGCTTCTCACCGACCAGGAAGGAGACTGACCGGGAACCGTTCCAGAAAGAACCGCAGCGACACAGGCGCAAGAAGCGCACCACCACATGCCGCTCAACGTTTGTGCCGCTTTCCGCATCTTACCTGAACTTTTCTTCGCATTCCCGGATGATCCTTTCAAGCTCTTCCTGTGTGATCTCGGAAACGATGATTCTGCCCTGTTCGTCCCGGTCAAGGTCGGCAATGCCCGGAAACTGCCGCTCCAGCAGCTTCAGGTCGAGCGCCTGCCGGCGGATGATTGCCAGAAGTCTCCGGTTTTCGGCTTCCAGATTATATTTTTCGAGCGCAGCCTGCACCGCAAACTCCAGTTCGGAATCATCCCACGGTTTCAGGAAAAAACGGTAGATTTCGCCTTTGTTGATCGCAGCAATCGCTGCCGTCAGGCTGGCATGGCCGGTCAGCATGATACGGATGGTGTCCGGGTAGTGCAGACGAACCAGTTCAAGCAGCTCTGCGCCGGACATGCCCGGCATGCATTCGTCCGTGATGACGACCTTCACCTCGTGCTCAGCCAGGAGCTGAAGAGCCTCGTTTGCACTGGTCGCTGTCAGGACAACCACCTGCTTGTCGAAAAAAACCCGCTTGAGGGCGTCAAGAATGTACGGCTCGTCATCGACACACAGTATGTTGTCAGATGTCATGCCCTGTCCCCTTTTCAGGCGTCTTCCCAGCGCCGGTGGCAGGCCGACGGCGTTCAACGGCCTCCCGCAGTTTCAGACGGAATCGACTCATCGTGCTGCCCTCCGCATACGTGTAATCACAGCCACCTTCTCCTTGAGCGGATCGACGGCATGATATCTCCTCAGGCTCTCGAGCGCCCGTGCCGAGACGGTCCCCCCCTTGCCGAGCAGAAGCAGGCCGGAGCCGCTTCTGATATCGCGGGCCAGGATCATGCCTTCCACCAGCTTTTCAAGCGGAAGTTCCACGACGACATCCTGCTCTGCGCCGACCGCATCATCCGCGGAATACACGGTCCCTGCAGCGGCGGCAAGCGGCTCGAACAGACGCGCATCGAGCCGTACACCAAGCAGCGCCCGTATTTTTTCCAGCACCTCGGGAACCGCCCTGGCGCTCCCGCCGCAACGGCACAGCATGAGATCAAAGGCATCCGCTGCCGCGATGATACGGGCACCGAGAGGAATATCCTCCCCCTGGAGCCGGTCGGGAAATCCTTGTCCGTTATACCACTCATGATGGTTCCGAATCCATGCGCCGGTCTGTTTCATGTCCTCGATCACCGACAGAACCGACTGCCCCCGAACCGGATGCACGGCATACTCCTGCTGTTCATCCGGAGACATATCCTTCATATCCTTCAGAAATGACATTTCGGGTGTCCTGATCATGCCGATGTCATGCAGCCGGGCAGCGACGACAAGCAGTTCCCGGGTATCGGCGCTCAGTCCCATCGCCTTGCCCATGCCATCAACCAGCTCCGCCACATGCAGGGAATGAAGATAGAGAAAGTTGTCGCGCAGTTCCATGATCTTCAGAAACGCCGCTATCATGTCATGGAAATTCTTCTTCAGTTTCACCGCAAGCTGTTCAAGTTCCTTGTTCCGGCGGCTCAGGTCAATGGTCTGCTGCTGAACATAGAGTTCGAGTTCAGAACTCCATTTCTTCAGCTCTTCGTTCTGACGGATCGTCAGGGCAGTCAGCCGGCGGTTTTCCGCGGCAAGCCGATACCGTTCAATCGCATCATGAACCGCGTGCACCAAATCTTCATCATTCCAGGGCTTTGTTATATAGCGGAATGCACCACCCCGGTTGATTGCATCCATGGCCGCCGAAACATCGGCGTACCCGGTCAGGACCATGCGCACTGCATCAGGCCTGATTTCGCGGGACCTCGCAAGAAACTCGGCGCCGCTCATTCCGGGCATTCTCTGGTCAGACACGATAACCGCGACATCATGCTCCTTCAGGACTTCGAGTCCTTTCTGACCGGAGCCCGCAGTCAGCAGGACAAACGGTTCGTCAAGAAAAAGCCGGGAAAGCGATCTGAGCACATTCTCCTCATCATCGACAAACAGGACAGCAAGCGTATTCTGCACCGCGTTCTCAGTCACACGCCCCTCCCATCAACGAAACAAAGAGCCCTGCCAGCGCAGGATCGAACCAGGTTGCCCGGCCTTTGCAGATAATATGCAGGGCCTCCGCTTTCGGCAACGCGGCGCGATACGGCCGATCCGTGACCAGGGCATCATAGACATCCGCAATGGTCACAATGCGCGCCTCCACGGGTATCGCTTCGCCGGCGAGCCCGCGCGGGTATCCTGTGCCGTCGTATTTCTCATGATGATGGAGAATCGCCCTGACCACAGAATCCGGAAGCGCCGCCTTCCGGACAACATCGGCACCCCATTCGCTATGCTTTCTGACAATCGACATCATGTCGTCCGTGAGACGTCCGGGATAATTCAGCACTTCCTCGGGCACGCCGATCTTTCCACAATCATGAAGCCAGCTCGCATATTTGATATCGCGCAGTATGCTGCCGGACATGCCCGACGCAGCCGCGATGGCCAGCGCATATTCGGCGACATGCTCGCAATGGCCGGCCGTATAGGGATCTTTCAGTTCAACCGCCTGGGCAAGCGAAAGCAGCTTGGCTTCATCCGCATTCTTCAACGCCGAAATCATCTCGTACTCCTGAATGCCGTCCTGCACCGCCTTCAGCAGCTGTTCATTGTTCCACGGCTTGGTAAGAAATCGATAGACTCCGCCCCGGTTGATCGCGTCGATCGCGGCCTGCACATCAGCATACCCGGTCAGGAGAATGCGTACCGTATCCGGGACCAGGGCTTTGGCCCGCTCAAGAAACTGGATGCCCGACATGCCCGGCATCAGGTTATCCGACACGATGACCGCAACCGGTCGACTGCGCAGTACCTCCAGCGCTTCCTCGCCGCTTGCTGCGGTTACCACGCTGACCGGCTGGTCAAGAAAGATGCGCCGGGCTGCAGCGAGAACACCCGGCTCGTCGTCAACAAACAAAATGGACGGAATCACAGGATATCGTCCTCCCTGATAAAGACAAAAATGATGCCTTCCTGCTCCTGCGGCCCGTGAAGAAGAGACCCGATAAGGCGTCCGGGCACTCCGTTTACCGTCATTCTCACCAGCCCGCGGCCGTCGGTCCGTATTTTTTCCAGGAGAGGAACGATTTCAGGAGGCATGAACTGGGTAACAGTGCGGCCAAGAATCGAAAAATCACCGGACATCGTGCGAAACCAGACCTCGTTGGCATGCACCAGTGTCAGATCACGATCAATGCCGAGCACGCCGACCGGCAATGCGTCGATGATGTTCTGGAAGTTTTTCAGCATTTCGCTTCGCAGCTCCAGGGTGCTCGTCCGCTCGCGCAGCAGCCGCTCAAGTTCAGCATTCTTTCGGGTCAGTTCCTCACTGAGCTCCCGGTTTCTCTTCGCAAGGTCATACCGTTCAACAGCATTGGCGATCGTCACCTTCAGCTCATCGTCGTTCCACGGTTTGGGAATGAACTTGTAGATTTGTCCTTCGTTGATCGCAGACACGATCGCCGACGTGTCGGCATATCCGGAAAGCACGATCCTGACCGTATCCGGCCATTTTTTGTTCACCTCCCGGAGAAATTCCACGCCGTTCATCGATGGCATGCGATAGTCGGAAATGATGACCTGTGCCTGCTCGGTCTCCTGCAGTGCAAGTCCGTCAGGGCCGGAATTCGCCGTCAGGATTACATAATCGTCATCCAGAAACAACCGGCGCAAGGCATTGAGCACATTCTGTTCATCGTCGACGCAGAGAATCTTCACCGGCCTGTTCATGCATTCACCCCTCAATCACCGGAATCGCGATCGTAAAGGTCGTGCCCTGTCCCGCCTTGCTCGTCACGCTGATATCGCCTCCGTGCTTTTTCACAATATCATAGGCGATGCTCAATCCGAGACCGGTTCCCTTGCCGACTTCCTTCGTCGTGAAAAACGGCTCAAAAATGCGGTTCACCATTTCCGGCGGCATGCCGGTTCCTGAATCGCTGATCGCCACAAAAATCGAGCCGCGTTCCGCCCATGTCCGGACACGAATCTCCCCGGTTTCGGGAATCGCCTGCACCGCGTTGATCAGAATATTCATGAACACCTGGTTCAACTGGCCCGGGTTGCATTTCGTCTGCGGCAGAGCCCCATATTCCTTGTGAACCGTCGCCTTGTACTTGATTTCGTTCCAGACGATATTCAGCGTGCTTTCGATCCCGGCATTGATATCGGCCATTGTGCTTTCCGCCTCATCCACGCGCGAAAATCCCTTCAGATCCTGTACAATCCGCTTCACCCGCTCCGCGCCGTCCAGCGACTCCGACAGCAGATTGACGGCATCTTCCAGAATGAAGTCGATCTTCCGCGCCTGTCGCTCCGCGGCGATCCTGTTCATCGTTTCACGGGAGGGCGCGGGTGAGGCTGCGACATCCCGAAGTGCGGCATCCTGAAGGCCGATAAACCCGCTCAAACGGTCCAGATATTTTCTCAACGTATTCAGGTTGCTCATGATGAACCCCATCGGGTTGTTGATCTCATGCGCAACGCCCGCTGCCAGTTGCCCGATGGACGACATCTTTTCCTGCTGCAACAACTGCGACTGCAAGCGTTTGAGGTCGGCATAAGCCCGCCCAAGTTCGTCCTTTTCGCGCTGTAGCTGTGCCTCAAGCCGCTTGCGTTCGGTGATGTCTTCCTTGACGGCGACATAATGCGTGATGGTGCCTTCGGCATCACGAATCGGGGATATGGATGCAGACTCCCAGAACAATTCGCCGTTTTTCTTCCGGTTGTGAAATTCGCCATGCCACTCACCACCCGCCGTGATCGTCGCCCAGAGCTCCCGATACCCATCCACCGGCATTTCGCCCGACTTCAGCACACGGGGATTCTGTCCGATCGCTTCCTCACGGCGATAGCCGGTGACCTCGCAGAACTTCGGATTTACGTATTCAATGATACCGTTGGTGTCGGTAATCACGATGGAGGCAGGATTCTGCTCGACCGCACGCATGAGTTTGCGCAGTTCGGTCTCCACCTTCCGCTGATCGGTAATATCCCTTCCGACCATGAGAACGCTCCGCACCGATCCGTCAATATCCTTGATCGGAGTCAAATGGATATCGAGCCAGACATCCGTCGCCCCTTTTCCGCTGACCCGCTGCTCGAATCGCACATGCTCTCCTGCACCGGCCAGAGAAAACATCCGTGAACAAAGCCCTTCGGAATCCGTGCAGAACGATGCAAATGCGGTTCCGACCAGATCGGCCGCGTTTCCCGCCCCGAGGATATCCATGCCGGCATTATTCACGCCGAGGAACATGCCGTCCGTCGAGAGGTGCGCAACACAGTCGCGTGAACTCTCCAGAAACGAGCGCGCGAATTCCTCTGACCCCCTCAAGACCTCTTCGATCTGGCGTTCCTCGGTTATATCCTGCAAGACAACGAGAATCAGCGCCTCCTCACCGGCAGGTTCGTACATCCGTTGCCTGACATTGAGGAGATGCATGGTTCCCGTCGCATCACAGACCCGGATTTCGGACCTGACCTCCTTTTCCTTGCCGCTCATCAGACGGGCTGCACCTTCGGCCAGCAGCTCGGCGTTATCACTGCCGAGGATATCCCGTTCTCCGAGCCCAACCACCTGCTCCAGCCGATACCCGAGCAGAGCGAGCATGTCGTCGTTCACATACACGATTCTGTCATCGATATCCTTGAGATAGACAGCCCGTCCAATCGCATTCAGGACGCGTCCCACGTTGTTCATGCCGTCACTGATCCGGTTCACCGGTCCCTCGTTATCGTTCCACGATGATTATTACTGTCTGCTCTCCTGATACTATCGGGACTGCAGCATCAGCACGAAACGTCCGTGCATGCACGCCAGACATATTGACGTTCTGTCTGTCACGCACCACGGGCGTTATCCTTATCCGCCGGACCCTCGACAACGGGGATACGAACCGTGAACACCGTCCCTTTGCCGGGCTCGCTCTCGACCTGGATTTCGCCCTGGTGACGCTTGACGATATCATAGGCGATGCTGAGACCAAGACCGGTTCCCTTGCCGACTTCCTTGGTGGTATAGAAGGGTTCGAATATTTTCTGCAGACTGTCCTGCGGAATGCCGCAGCCGCTGTCCGCAATCCGGACAAAAATATTCCCGGCTTCAGACCAGGTCGAAACCGATATGGTTCCCCGCGTTTCGATCGCATGTGCGGCGTTCACCAGCAGGTTCATGAAGACCTGATTGAGTTGTCCGGCATTGCAGAACGTTCGGGGGATGTCGCCGTAGGTACGTTCGACCGTCGCCTTGTATTTGAGTTCATTCCAGACGATATTGATGGTACTTTCCAGTCCGGCATTGATATCCGCCATGCGGCTCTGCGCGGAATCGACGTGGGAAAAGCTCTTCAGATCCTGAACAATGTTCTTGACCCGTTCCGCGCCGTCGAGCGATTCCCTGACCAGTGCTTCGATATCGGGCACTATGTAGTCAATCCTGTTTTCGCGGCGCGCTGCAGCCAGCCGCTCCCGCACCGCATCGGGAAGCTCTCCGGAGCATGCATCCACAGCTTCGACATACGCCCGCAACCGTTCCGCATACCGGCGCAGGGTATTGAGATTGCTGCTGATAAACCCGATCGGATTGTTGATTTCATGGGCAACCCCGGCTGCAAGCTGCCCGATCGACGACATTTTTTCCTGCTGGATCATCTGCGTCTGCATGGTGACCAGGTCGGCGTTTGCCTGCTCCAGGGCGGTGTTCTTCTCGGTCAAAAGCCGGTGGCTCTCCTCAAGTTGCCGCTGCGCCTCCCGCATGGCGGTAACGTCCAGGAGCCGTACGACCGCAGCCGCAAGGCCGGGCATTCCCGGCACGTATGAAACAGAAAGATCATATGCGAGGCCCGCAGGACTGCGGTATTCTATTTGCGCCTGTTCGTCCATGGTGCATACGAATCCTGCACCGGCGAGGACTGCCTGCCACTTCTTCCCGATCAGATCACGGCTCAACATTCCCACCATCCCGCTCAATGCGCCGTTGCAACGCAGAATCCTGTCGTGACGGTCCGTGAGGATGATTGCATCGGTGATGCAGTCCATCGTTATTTCCCACTCGCGCTTTGCCCGCTCGATGATCGCCATCGTATCGCGCAACATTGTCTGCTCGACCCTCAGCTCCTCAAGTACGCGAAGACCTGCAAGATTGCGGATCTTCACCCCAAGCTCAACCGGATCGACCGGCTTGCGGAGCACATCGTTGGCTCCGCATTCAAGTGCCTGCAACACCGATGCATGCTCTTCGTCTCCGGTGATGATAATGATCGGGATCGACGCAAACCGCATATCCGAGCGGAGACGCCGGCAGACTTCATGCCCGTGCATACCGGGCATCTGCAGGTCAAGCAAAACAACATCGGGAGCGACCTCAGACGCCTTTGCAATCCCTGCTTCGCCGTTTTCGGCAAACTCGACCGCACATCCGAAAAATGCGAGCTGCAGACCGAGAGCATCCCGGAAATCAGGGTCGTCGTCGATGATCAGCGCAACCCTGCCGCGAAGCAGCTCGGAGGCTGGGGGTCCGTCTTTCAGGGAACCATCGTCAGTCACGGTCGAGTTCCTTTCGCACAGCCATAAGCATCCGGCGCGGATCGAACGGCTTCGTGATGCAGGAAACACCGAGCTGCTCCATCGCCGCATGTTTGCTTTCATCGGAAATATACCCGCTCATGAAAAGGGCCTTTACTGCCGGATACTGTTCACGAATGGCCAGCCAGGCTTCAAGCCCGCCGAGCTCCGGCATGACGACATCAGCGAGCATCAGATCTATTTTCCCCCCAGCCTGTTCACACACGGTAATGGCTTCAGAACCGTTTTTGGCTTCGATGACGGTATACCCCTGCAGGGAAAGCATCCTGGCCGTAATACGCCGCAATGGTTCATCGTCCTCGACCAGCAGGATCGTTTCCGTACCGCCCGCCACAGGGACCGCCGCAGGATCTCCCATCGCCTCTTCGGCGGTGGAACTCATCGGCAGGTAGAGCAGAAACGTGGTGCCGCTTCCCACATGGCTTTCAACCCTGATAGCTCCCTTGTGCTGCTGCATGATGCCGTATGCCGACGCCAGACCGAGACCGGTTCCTTTGCCTGCCTCCTTGGTGGTGAAAAACGGCTCGAAAATCTTCTCCAGATGCTCGGGGGCAATGCCGCAGCCGGTATCGGACACGCTCAGCCAGGCATATTCGCCGGCTGCAAGTCCTTCCACCTCGTCGGCGGAAAGCGAGGTTCGACCCGCCTCGATCGAAAGCCTGCCTCCTGCCGGCATGGCATCACGGGCATTGGTCGCCAGATTCATGAGGAC
>JAAYUK010000123.1 GCA_012517735.1 Nitrospiraceae bacterium | reverse complement strand
GCATGACCGATATGCGGAATATCGTTCACATAATAGATCGGTGTGGTGATGTAAAAACGCTCTCGGATACTCATTCCTTGTTCCGTCTCCTTCTCCTTGGGCGACGGCGGCGCCGTCGCTGTTGTTGACCCTGCAGAACTCTGTCAGCCGGAGTTGACGACGCATCCGGTGCAGCGCTTTCCGCTGGAACCGGTTCTTCGCCTTCGGGGAATTCCTCATCAGGCTCAATGTCCGAAACAGGAGGCGCTGTCGGTTGCTCCACGACAGGGGGAGTCTGCTGTTTCGGGTGTTCCTGGTCGGGCTGCTGTTGACGCTCACGGTGCTGCTGTCCCGCTTCCCGGGGTTTGAACTCGCGCTGATGCGGTTTCCTTTCTGTCCGTTGTCGCGGTTCGGCAGGTTCCATTTGAGGTTCTTTTTCCAGGGCGATCTCGTCATCCGGGACTCCGGCACCGGATGCCGGTCCGTCATATTCATACCGGAGGCAGCACATCAGACGGCTGCAGAGGCCGGAGAGTTTTCCGACATTCAGGACCATCTCCTGTTTCTTTGCCATGCGAATGGAGATGGGCTCAAACGAAGTCAGAAATGTTTTGCAGCAGAGTTCCCTGCCGCAGACACCGAGTCCCCCAATGAGCTTCGATTCGTCGCGCACGCCGATCTGACGCATTTCGATGCGGGTCTTGAACCTGGCAGCGAGATCCTTTACGAGTTCGCGGAAGTCGATCCGTCCTTCCGCTGTGAAATAAAAAATGATCCGTTTCTTGTCGAGGGTCGACTCGGTTGCGATCAGTTTCATCGGCAGTCCACGCGCCATGATGCGTTCATTGCAGTAAAGCCGCGCTTCATGCTCGAGGGTCTTGTTGTCCTCACGCTGTTTCAGGTCTTCTTCGTTTGCCTTGCGGACAACCCGTTTCAGTTCTCTCCCTGCGGCAGCCTCCGGTCCGTACTGATGGACGACCCGGGCGATATTCAGTCCGAAATCCGACTCGACGACGACCAGATCTCCGGCCCTCAGCTCGATGCCATCGACCGAAAAATCGTACATCTTGCCGCACGGTTTGAATCGGATGCTGACAACTCCGGTCATAATTCCTCCTGACTTCCTGCTCCGGACTCCCTACTTCCCACTTCCCACTTCTTACTTCTTACAATCTCCGACACATACTGCCAGGTGATGCCCTTGTTCAGATTGAAGGCCGAGCGTGTCTGAACACGCTGGACAGCCCGATACTTTTCCAGCACAGTCCCGATATCTTCCGTTTTTGGCGCGTCGGTCACCAGCAGCGGTTCTCCGGCCCCGATACGTGCGACGGCAAGATCGCGGAAGACCAGCGGGGCCAGCGCGAGCCACTGCTCCATGTCCTGACGATCCTCCCATGCGTCCTTGGTTTCTCCCCGTGCCATTGCCGCATAGAGTTCAGCGCAACGCCGGGCATCGGCCCCATGGGTTCCTGCCAGGGCGAGCCCCGGCCGCCCCTTGGCAAGTCTGCGCGCGGTATCGTCAATCTCGGTGCTCTGGGCAGCATTCAGAACCGCATTGTATGCAGCAGCGGGAAGCGGGGAGAAGCGGACCTGAAAACAGCGTGACCGGATGGTGTCCGGCAGGGTATCCGGATTCGCGGTGATCAGCAGGATCACGCTGTCCGCAGGAGGCTCTTCGAGCGTTTTGAGAAACGCGTTGGACGCATTGATGTTCATAGCGTCAGCCTCGTCAATCAGCACCGCTTTTTTCCGCCCCTCGTATGGTTTCATAGCAAGAAACTCCTCGACGGAGCGTATTGTCTCGATTTTGATTTCACCGCCGTCTGGCTGAATCGACAGCAGGTCAGGGTGGTTGCCGCTGGCGATCTTGCGGCACGAGGTGCAGGCCCCGCAGGCGTCTCCGTCCTGGCGCTCAAGGCAGTTCAGCGCCTGAAGGTAAATGAGCGCGGACGACCGCTTGCCGATCCCGGAATCTCCGGTGAAAAGCAGGGCGGAGGGTATGCGGTTTCTGCGGATGGTGCCCTGCAGGATGCGCAGGGGCCGTTCATGGCCTTTTATTTCGCTGAATCCCATAACACCTTCTTCACGCGTGCAAGAATCTCCGCGGCAAGCACGTCAGGGGGCTGCGCAGCATCGACGATATGAAACCGCCCGGGATCGTCGTGCGCCAGAGCGAGAAAGCCGGCACGGACTTTTTCATGAAAATCCACGGCTTCCAGTTCCAGACGGTCACGTTTCCGCGCATTCCGGTTCCGCTGAAGCCCCTGTCGCACATCGAGGTCACAGAGAATGGTCAGGTGGGGGCGGAGACGTCCTGTTGCAACCGCATCCACCGCATCGAGGAGTTCACGGGCAATTCCCCTGCCGAATCCCTGATACGCAACCGTCGAGTCAGAGAAGCGGTCGCAGATGACGACGGCGCCCGCCGCAAGCGCCGGGCGTATTTTTTGAGCAAGATGCTGGGCGCGCGCTGCTGCGTACAGAAGCAGTTCAGTGGTGGCGTCCATATCGGTATGCTCGGGATCGAGCAGAAGAGCTCTGATCCGGTCGCTGATGAGTGTTCCTCCCGGTTCGTGCGTTGCGATGACTTCAACGCCTGCGGCAGCGAGTCCGGAGGCGAGCAGTTTCGCCTGGGTGCTTTTGCCGCTTCCCTCGATGCCTTCAAACGTGATGAAGACGCCGCTTTTCCGGTTTGCGCTCATGAATGGCTGACCCGGAACCTTTCTGTCCGCACCGACGTAAAAAAATGATGGTATTTCAGTGGCATCGGTTATTCATACTCCTTGGCGTCCTGCCGGCGGCAGGACGGATTTATTGAATCAAATCATTGACTTGGATTGAGACCGAACACTATTATAGCACATGCATTCTGCAATGGGTCTTCCAGCCCGGCTCCGCCAAATGGTGTTCGTCTTTCTTTTCTGCTGCGCGTTTTCCGGTTTACTGACGTCTTCCGGTTTTGCGTTCTCCCTGACAGATGCCGAGATAGCTCTGCTTCAGCAGCAGTTCGGTCAGCTCCCGCTGTCGGAGCGGATCGCGCAATGGGCAGAACGGTTTGTCGGCACGCCGTACGACCGGGATCCGTTGGGCGAATATGTCCGGCGTCGGGTCATTGTAGCCGATGAGCGGATCGATTGCATGTACCATGTTTTCCGGTCGGTGGAGCTTGCTCTTGCCTCCACGCCCGAGCATGCGATACAGGTCGCGCTGTTCCAGCGTTTTCACCGGATGGGGGTGCTGGAGGCCGGACAGGTCGTCAATTATGAAGACCGGTATGCGTATGGCGAGGATATGGTGTTGAGCGGCAAGTTCGGACGCGAGATCACCGATCTTTTCGGTCTCCCGCTGCGCATGCGCGGCAGCCGGGACCTGCCGGAAGTGCGATACGCTTCCCGGGAGATGGTCGTGCAGAATCTCGGCATTTTGCGGCCGGGAGATATCCTGTTTTTTGTGCGATCAGCCAAGTCCAGGGTCCGGGATGAAGTGATCGGTCATATGGGCATTGTGGCGGCAGGGAGGGTGCCGGATCAGGATACGCTGTTTCTGGTGCATGCTGCCGGAATCAAGGGCGGCGGAGGAACGGTCAAAAAGGTAGTGCTGCGCAGCTATCTTGCGACCATGCCGTTTGCAGGCGTGCAGGTTACGCGATTCGAGTAAAGCGCGTCAGCACTGCCGGCCGCACGCGCCCACCCGGATCAAAAACGTTCTATGACCGTCTCCGCTGAGCGCGGGTTTTTCTGCGAAGCTTGCTGTGTTTGTGTTTCCGCATCTTCTTTTTGCGCCATTTTACGACACTTCCCACACCATCACCTCCAATCGCATAAAGCGAGAAGTGAGAAGTACAAAGTAAGAAATATGCCATCCCAGAGAGGACGAGGCTGGCTGCATCTTTTGTTTTCTTGCTTTTTCTTCTCGTTACGTCCTATTTTCTACTTCCCACTTCCGACTTCCTGCTGTGTACCGCTTCCATGAACGCCTCGACCTGCAATTCGATCGTGGGCGACTCGGTTCCGTCAAACGGAATGCTGATGCTCGGGATTCCGTGGTCCCGCACAATGCCTTTCATGATCGCCGAAACGATCGTGCCGGGCATGCAGCCGAACGGCATGGCATTGATGATACCGGCAGCACCTTTCTGGATGAGGTCGACCGCTTTGCCGATGCTCAGAATGGTCTCTCCCTCAAACGAATGGTGAATATACGGCGCCGCTTTTTCGAACAGTTCCTCGGTATGCGGCTCGTGAGCTGTCCTGAGAAGATCGTCGAAACGATGCATCATTTTCTGCTCAATGCGCCGCTGGACAAACCGCTGCGTAAAGAGTTCTATGATAGCAGGGAAATCTTTTTTTATCAAGGCCTTCCTGTACGCAACGGTGTTCACATACGCGATCCACTCCCCGATCGGGGCGAGCCAGACTTCTCCTCCCAGCGACTCGATTTTGCGCACCAGTTCCTCGTTGGAGAAGCTGTGGGAGCGGACAAATATCTCCCCGATCAGGCCGATGACCGGTTTCTTTTCATCAGTGCGCGGAATGCGGGCGAAATCGTGCTTCATCTGTTCGAGAAGCGGCTCAAACGCTCCGTTGCCGGCTGCAAGGGCATTGAAGAGCTTCGTGTGATACTGCTCGTGCAGTGCGTCGGTATCTCCCGCGGTCTTTTCGTACGGACGGGTTTCATGCACGCACTTGGTCAGCAGTTCGTATGCGACAACGCCTTTCCAGGCGTGTTTCGAGAAACTGCTCCCGAGCGATCCGAGGTACCGGTAAAACTGGACGTCCTGATTCGGCGCAAAAATCGGGACGCTGTCCATGCCGATACTGTCGAGAATGAGCCGGTGAGAGACATTGTACTGGCCGAACCTGCACGGACCTCCGCCGGACGGCATGAAGAACGCCGAGGCAGCAGGATCAAACCCCGAATCGAGCGCCCGCTTCAGCATGTCGCCGGCCGTAACGAGGTACGGGTAGCATTCCTTGCCGGAAACATATTTTCTGCCGAGATCGACCGAATCGCGGTCCGAGGGCGGCAACACTTCGGCCGGAATGCCGCAGGCATGAAACGCGGCCTGTATCCCATAGACATGATCAGACATGCGCGGCAGGTAAAACGTTCTGCTCTTGATATTCGGCACGGATTGCTTCTTTCGCCCCGATAGATGCGCGGGGGCAGTGTGACGGTGCTGCGAAGAGCGGAGCTGCTGCTGAATACTGTCGATAAAGGCCTCGCAGCGGGTGACCGCACCCGCGTCGGCGCTGTGCTCGTCGATCTCGAGGTGGAGAAACGGCTTGTCTCCCATCTCTTCCTTGAAGTATTTGAGAATGAATGAGTCGGGACCGCACGAGAAGTTCCCGATGAAAATGGCATAAAGACCCGGCGTTTTCCTGATGAAGTGCGCTGCCTTGAGAATACGCTGCCCGGAACGCCAGTACATGTTCGGCCAACGCTCCCGGATACGGGACTCCTGCAGCGGCAGCATGTCCATCGGTATCGAGAGCACGCCGATCTGGGCCAGTTTTTTGGGGATTTCGAGATTCATCCCTGCGTCGAAGGCGTTATAGCCGCGACCGACGATCACAATAACCGGCTGATCGGGCGGCAAATCTGCCAGATGCGGCTCGCTCACCTCACGTGCAAGTCCCGACCTCACCAGATTCAGCTGCTTGAGAAACGTCGTGCCGCGACCAGCAACCGCGGACCTGAAAGCATCCTGCGCTTTGCGGGCTTTATCCATGGCGGAATCGATCTGCTTGCGGGAAATGCCGAAGCCGGCCAGGCTCTTGTGGAGCTCTTTTGCCACTGCCCGATCGCCGAGGCTCCAGTCGATTGCCGGAGCTATGTTCCTGATCCCCTCGATGGCGACCTTTGTCACATAAGGGATCGTCTGAGTGTAGGGGCACGCCAGTCCGTTCGGGTACTCATTATCCTTTGTGTTCATGTTGATGAAACTCGGACTGAAGAGGGCATCGATCCCGTTGTCCCGCAGCCAGGCTTTGTGGCCATGCGCTACCTTGACCGGGAAACAGGCTTCAGACAGGATATTTTCAACCCCCGCATTGATGACTTGCTTGTTGGTTTTCGGAGAAACAATGACTTCAAAGCCGAGTTCCCAGAGAAACGTGGACCAGTAGGGCAAAAATTCGTGGAAAAAAAAGATGTTCGGGATACCGATTGTGGGGCGTCTTGTTGTGTCCGGGCTCTTTTTTGCTGCGTCACGGTACGCCAGATGACTTCTCCAGAGTTCATTCTCCCGCATTACAAAAAAGTCGGGCAGTGTCGCCTTCTGCGCACGGCGGACATCGTACTTCTCGCACCGGCCGCCATAGAACAGATACCCGTTTTCCCCTTCAACCTGGATGCGATTGATTTCACAGACGTTGGGGCAGCTTTTGCACTCAAATGATTTGATCGCATAGGACTGCTGCGCTGCTGAAAAGCCTTTGAATTGGGTCTTCAGGTCCGGATGGTTCCGTAAGGTTTCGCGTGCAATGAGCGCCATGCCGATGGCGCCGGTGACATCGTGGTGGGGAGGAACGGTGACCGTCACATTCAGGTGTTTTTCGAATGCTGCGACAACCGCCTTGTTGAACGCTACCCCGCCCTGGAAAAAGATGTGGGAGCCGACGGTACGTCCCGCGACGACGCGGTTGATGTAGTTCTGGACAATCGAATAGGCGAGTCCGGCGAGCAGGTTGTCCTTGCCCGCGCCGCGCTGGAGGTTGGCCATCAGGGAGTTCTCCATGAAGACGGTGCAGCGTTCGCCAAGCCTGCACGGCATTTCCGCGGGAAGCGCCTGTTGAGCGAATTCATTCCTGACCGAAATGCCGAGTTTCTCGGCCTGCTCCTCGATGAAGGAACCGGTGCCTGCCGCACAAGCCTTGTTCATCTCGAAATCAACGATAATGCCGTCGCGCAGGGAGATGTATTTCGAATCCTGCCCGCCGATTTCGAAAATGGTATCGACATTCGGGTCAATGAACAATGCTGCAGTCGCCTGCGCGGTGATTTCGTTTTTCACGACATCCGCCCCGAAAAAGTCGGCGATCATGTATCGGCCCGATCCGGTGGTGCCAACCCCGACGATGGTGAGGGTGTCACCCAGTTCGTCATGGATCTCCTGCAGACCCTGTTTGACCGCTTCGATAGGACGACCGGCGGTCATCAGGTATCGTTTGGCAAGGAGTTTGCCATCACGATCGATGATTGCAAGGTTCGTGCTGATCGAGCCGATATCGATGCCGAGAAACGCGGGAATGCGCTCCGCGGACGCAGTGAAGAGCGGGAGGTCTTTCCCGGTGCTTTTTTTACGCGGCTTGAGCGGAGTGCCGCTGTCTGCAGACAGATGGCGTTCTTTGAAACCGTCATTTTCAACAACCAGACGCGGATGGCCGTGCTCGGCGGCCCGGTTCTGCAAGAGGGACTGAAACGCTCTGGCATCAACGCCCTGCGCAATACCGGCATCCTGATCGCGCAGTGCAGCTCCGATGGCCCCCATATAGGCGAAGTCAGGAGGGATGAACAGATTGTCAAGACGGAAGACCTCGCAGAACGCCCGGCGCAATCCGACATTGGCGGCAACCCCTCCCTGAAAGGCCACTGGCGTTCGGAGCTCAATCCCGCGAGCAATGCTGCCCTTGAAGTTTCTGGCGACCGCAAAACAGAGTCCGGCGACAATGTCCTCTACCGGCGTGGCGATCTGCTGGAGATGAATCATGTCGGACTTGGCAAAAACGCTGCATCGTCCGGCGATCTTGGACGGCCGCTTCGACTCGGCGGCCATGGCTCCGAAGTCCTCGATGGACATTTTCAGCCGTTCCGCCTGTTGTTCCAGAAACGAACCGGTGCCAGCCGCGCAGACGGAATTCAGCGCAAAATCACTGATTTTCCCGTCGTCAAGAATAATCAACTTGGCATCTTCCCCGCCGAGCTCGATAATCGTTCTGATCTCCGGATGCAGTTTCCGGACGGAAAACGATTGTGAAGCAATCTCGTTGACATGGCGAATGCCGAGCGTAGCGGCGATATACTTTCCGGCAGAGCCGGTGATGGAAAGCGATGCTCCCGGGTGTTTTTTCAGCAGATCGGTGAGTACAGCAACACTGGTCTCAATCGGCCGACCGAGATGACGTTCATAAACCCGTTCTGCGATAGTGCCGTTGTCATCAATGACAACAGCCTTGACAGCAACAGACCCAACATCAAGACCGATACGGTGCATTCCATTCCCCCTGCGAATGATCTATCGGAGATGATCGTGTGTAGTTCGAGCAAAGCTCTCGGTACGTAAGTGTTGTAGGTTACCATAAAGACCGTATTTCAGAGGAGGAAAAAAGTATGCCAGCAAAGGGCTATTCAAGCAGTTCGAGTGCTGCTGCGACAACCTCTTCAGGGAATATCTGTTTCATGCAGGCACCATTGTGAGGGCAGGGGGGGATGGTACCGAACTGTGAACAAGGTGAGCAGGGAAGATTTTTCCAGATTTGTTTGTGGTGCGGCCCTGAAGGAGCCCATTTCAGGGGATTGCTTGGGCCAAACAGAGAGAGTGTTTTAATTCCTGCAACATATGCAAGATGCATTATTCCACAATCAGGACTAATGAGCAGCTGGCAGTGTTGCAGGACCGAGACTGCGTCAGTAAGTGATGTTGTTCCGCAGAGGTTGATGCAGTCTGGACACTGTGCGGCTATTTCGCGTGCCATCGCGGTATCAGCTTTTCCGCCGAGCAGAATAATTGAGAGTTTTTTTTGTGATAGTTGGGTGATGACGGAAATGTAGCGCTCTTGATACCAGACTTTTTCAGCAACGGTGGACCCGGGAGCAACTGCAATGATAGTGCGATCCGAAAGAGGGTTCGGGAGTCCGAAATTGCTACTGCACCTGATCATAGGCGGCGCACCGTTATGCTGCAATGATGGAGAAACAAAAGGCTTCACAAGTCTCAAGAAACTTCTCTCCTCGTATTCGTCGGGAGCATATGGAAGTGCTATGTCAAGCAGTTGTCTCCGCTCATTGGTGCTGAAACCGACTCGAACGCTGGCGCGAACGATGGATCCGACGACAGCGGAGAGCTTATACCATTGTTCGGAATCAATAACTGCGTGGTAGCGATTGGTCAAACAGGAGAGAAATTCCCTTGGGACATCATATCGATAAGTTGTATGTACTGAAGATAGAAGGCTGAACACATCAGCATTTCGCGTTTCCGCAAGCACATCTATGGTTGCTATGGGATTCGCTGTCTTGAGTGTCTGTATTGCTTTAAGCAACAGGACCGCGTCGCCGATTCCTCCCGGCCTGATGAACAAAAACCGCTCAGGAGCATCACAACGAACAGTCTTGTTCCTGAGAATGGAACATGCGCTAATCGCAGCATTTCCGAGCATTTTGTCCAAAAATAGGAGCGCTCTTTTCATGGGAGGTACAAACGGTGATAGATTATTCTGATAGAGTTCATTGTTTTCTCAGGTTTAAATGCCCTATTATAACTGGAAATCTTCCGTTATTTTGAAAAACGGATTCGATTTTATTGGCTGATTCAGCAAAAAACGGCGAAAAAAGAGGAACGGATGCAATGACAGGACTCGGAAAACTGTGGTGTGCTGCGCGTGAGTATTATAGAGCTTTCGGTTTCTATAAAACCGTGGGGAGATCGTTTGTAGTTGGATCAGCCATCCTCATTGACAGTATTCTCATTCTTGCGCACAAGGCCATCCGGGTAACCAATCTGGCCTTGTACCGGTATTTTGAAGACAGAAATATTGTAAATACGCTCAAAAAATATCCGGGTGTCCTCAAAATCGGTATCGTCCGCGTCGGTGGCATCGGTGATGCAGTGCTGCTGACGGCATTTGCCTCTGCTGTGAGGAAAAGATGGCCGGAAGCTGAAATTTTTGTTTTTGTTCGTTCCAAATCACAAGCTGAGCTTTTGCGACACAATCATGATGTTACCCATGTGTTCAGTTTTCGGGATAATCTTTACTTGACCGAAGAAGTCTTCCCGATCCTGTGCAGTCGTCTCGTCAAAGCACATCTGGATATCTGTTTTCTCGATCGCTATGTAGTAAAAGTTTTTTTCCGGGATGATTCATTCGGCGAATATAAAAAACAGGTCGAGCGCGCATTTCAGAAATATTCGTTCAATTTTTATAATTTTCCCCATCATACCTGCGATCTGTATGCCAAATTCGGGATGAGTGACTTTGCACTGAGAAGTGCCTGTACTGGGCTTTCGATAACTCCTGATCAACTGAATATCCCTCTTGACGAACGTTCGCTGGATTGTCTCCAGCAGTTACCGCCGTGTTACCTGACGGTTCATCATGGTGCTGATTCCGAGATGAATCCGCGCCACAAGACGGAAAGCGGGCTTCAGACAAAGAATTGGTTTGGCGACCGATGGGCTCAGGTTGTTGCCTTTTGCAGTTCCCGGGGGATTCCGGTTGTTCAACTTGGTGTATCGACCGACCCGTTGATTCCCGGGGTTCTGGATTTCCGTGGGAAGACCAGTCTGATGGAGGCTGGTGCAATACTCAAGCACTCCTTTCTTCATATGGACACGGAGGGTGGCTTGGTGCATCTTGCGAAGGCGATGAGAACCCGGAGTCTTGTCGTGTTCGGTCCGACGGCAGTCGGTTTTTATGGGTATGATGACAATATCAATATTGCTTCAGATCGTTGTACTGCATGCTGGTGGTCGACGCTTGATTGGTACAGAAAATGTCCCAAAGGGCATGATCTGCCTGCGTGTATGAATGAAATCACGGCATCCATGGTTATTGAGCTGTTGATAGGCGTGCTCGCATCGATCAATCAACGTGAAGCAGACAGATCAATTCTTCAGCTCCTCGACTTTTCCCTCTTTTCTGAAAAAGCATTGCTTGCAGAGAGGGATTGCCTGAAAGATATTTATGCGAGCGCCGGACTGACGTTTCGCCAGATGAATGTATCTGCTCTGAACAGCGAGACGGGGGCGTATATTCATGGGTCGAAGAATTGGGAATATCCGTACGTTGTTCGCATGATTGAGAACCATATGACGCATACTGAACAAGCGCGGGTGCTTGATGTCGGTGCCGGTCGTGGAGCCCTCCAGATTTATCTTGCATCGGAGGGGAAAAGAAAGGTATTTTCATGCGATTATGATTATAATGAGCATTCGCCTCACGGAAAACCCATGGGGGGGAGTTTCCTGCGGACGTACTCTGGTTCCATTTCCTTTCGGACCGGTTCGGTTTTCAATCTGCCCTATGATGATGAGCAGTTCGAATGCGTCGTGTGCGTGAGTGTTGTCGAGCATTTCAGAAACAAAGATCGTGCACTGGCAGAATTGATCCGGGTTCTGAAACCCGGAGGTCTCCTGGTGCTTACCTTTGATGTTACTACTGACGACCGGAAGCGCAGTCTGGAAGACACCGCTCGGGTTGAAATATGGTCCGAAAAAGGCTTGCAACAGATGTTTCCTGATTGCCATATTTTTGCGTCAGATACCTTGAAGCACGATATTGAAATAGCGATGCGAGAGATTCAGGAAGCTTCCATTGAAGGGATTCCCGCAGGATTAACCGTAGGGGGGTGCTGTTTCAGAAAAAAGGCTGTCTAGCCCGACGTCTTCGTTATTTCTCCCTTGTGAATGTAGAGTATCCGGTGGCAGAGGGATTTCAGCAGATCTTCATTGTGTGAAACAGCAATGATTGTTATTCCTGCTTTCTGCATTTCCCGAATGCACTGAAAGCAGCGCTCCTGAAACTGGGTGTCGCCGACTGAGAGCACTTCATCGATAAGAAATATATCTGCCTGACTGTGGATAGCGATGGAAAAAGCCAGACGAAGATACATGCCGGAGGAATATTTCTTGACCGGCATTCCGATAAATTCACGCAATTCGGCAAAATCCACGATAGTGTCAACTTTCCTGCGAACCTCTGAAATGGACATGCCCAGAATAGTACCGTTTACAAATATGTTTTCCATGCCCGACAGGTCCGGATGGAACCCTGCTCCAATCTCAAGAAGGGGTGCGATACGTCCATCGACATGAACGGTTCCGAGTGTCGGAGCCGTGATGGAGGTGATCAGCTTGAGGATGGTGCTTTTGCCGGCACCATTATGGCCATAGAGTCCGACCGACTCTCCTTTGTTGATCTGAAAAGAGACATTCCGCAATGCCCAGAATTCATCGCTTTTCAGTTCACTTTTATCTGTTGAATGAGAAAAAATATTGATGATGTCCTCGCGAAGCGATTTATGAAAGAAGGCGTTCTTGGAATATTTCTTCCAGACGTTGGTAAAGATTACTGCCGGTTCAGATGACATCAGCAAAACGTCGCTCCATTCTTTTAAAAAATAACCAGCTTGCAACAACAAAAACCATGATGATGACCGTGGCTCCTGCCATTTCTCCCGAAGGAATGGCTTTTTGATCGAGCGTGCAGGTTCGAAGACCTTCGACGATGAATGTCAGAGGATTTGCAAATAGAAGGTATCTGTAAGGAGGCTGAATCGCGACTGTCGAATAGAAAATGGGTGTTGCAAAGAACATGAGCTGAATGAGCAGTGTCGTCACGTGTCGGACATCCCGATAATAGACATTCAGCGAGCTAACGACCAGCGAAGTCCCGAAGGTGAAGAGAAACAACAGCCCCATGAGCGGAAACAACCATAGCATGAAAGCACTGACGGGAATATTGTAGATAATAAGCAAAATGAAGAAAAAGACCAGCGATATGAGGAGGTCGACCAAGGCAACAGCAAGGCATGTGAGTGGGAGCAAAGCCCGAGGGAATGATATTTTTGTGATCAGGTGATAATTATCAACCAGCACGGGCGTTGCATAATTCAGCGAGGTGGAGAAAAAAGTCCAAGGTAAAAGGGCTGCATAAAAAAAAAGCGGATAGGGATGAGCGGAGAGCGTGACTGGCATGATCTTGGTAAAAATAATGACAAAAACCGTCATCATGCTGATCGGTTGAATAACGGCCCACAGAATGCCGAGAACGGAGTGCTTGTAACGAATAGTAATTTCACGCCATATCAGCACGAAGAACAGGTCACGAAACTGCCATAGTTCTCTGAACGCCGATATCATGGATTCCTCTCCTGCCTTATGTGGTTGCGATAATGACTGCCAGCCATATTATAACAGTGGTACAGAGAAAACGATCATGAATAATCGCGGAAACCGGTTCTCCGCGATTGCGGGATGTAAGCCATGAGTACCGCACGAGCCCCATCAGAACCAGAGGCACAGTAATCAGATACTGCGGGTGAGCAACGGCGTATAAGGTATAAAACATGGCTGAAGCAGCGCATGAAAAGACGAATAGGATCAGGAGAACCTTCGGTGAGTATGTCAGAAAAACCTTGCGGTGTTGTGGAGCGGTATGCTGCAGAAGAATTGCTTCCGAATAGCGTTTGCCGGTGGCAAGAACCATGGCAAGACAGAACAGACAGATAAAGAGCCAGTTCGAAACGGTAACCAGAAAGGCTGCGGCACCAGCCTGCATGCGTATCAGAAAACCGGAAGCAATCAGAACAACATCGAGAAACGGCACTTTTTTCCCATGGAACGAGTAGATGATCTGGATAGCAAAATACACGAAGAGAAATGGTAGGAACAAAAGCGATGTGCAGTACGCAGCGATAATCGAGGAAAAGAATAACAACAGTGACAGCACTTGTGCAGAATGTCTTGAAACCGTGCCTGCGGCAATTGGACGTCTGTTTTTTTGTGGATGAAAACGGTCGGTTTTTTCATCAGCGAGGTCATTCAGGATATATACTGCGCTGGAGCATAGCGAGAAAGCGGCGAACGACAAAAAGGCAGTCAGAAGATTCTCATATCGGAAAAGCGTTCCGGCAAATAACGGTGCGGCAAAAAGGAAAAAATTCTTGATCCAGTGCAGCGGCCTGAGGAGAATGATATATTGCATCATAAATATCTCTGCATTTTCAACGAGAAGGCATAGTACGGGTGGTTGTTGGAAAGCAGCTGCCTTGTTTGCTGAAAAAGTTGAAGAGCGTCATTTGTTCTTTTTAGCTGCACAGCGAGTTTGGCTGCCTCATACATACGGAGCGGGTCCATCGTCAGTTCGGCGAGGCGTTTTTGTGCCTGCAGGATTTCAGCAAGAATCCGTATCTTTTCATGCCGATTATGTCGGTCATCCAGAAGTGCGCCGAGAAACTGGATCTGATTCTCCAGGGCCGGTAGATTCATGAACGCTGTCTTTTTGAGAATGCCGGTGTTCATCTCAATGGCTTCAGCGATATTTCCTTCCTTGAAAAAAATCAGGCTCAACACAAGATCATGGGATGGATCATAGCGGAATGAAAAATGCTTGGCAGCGGCATTGAGGTACAGACGTGCCTGCGCAGCATCTCCTGCCAGAAGCAGGCTATATGCATATTGAATGAGAGCCTGACGGGCTGACGGCGATTTCTGAACCGTATCTTTGAATAAGCTGAAATTGGTTTGCCATATCTCTGCCCGCAGGAAAACCGTAGCTGAAAAAACAACCAACAGAACCGTAAGGGCGGGCATAACGATGCGCCTTGCGAGTCTTTTGGGAAATGAAAGCCATAAAGGGATGGAGATGCTGAAAAAAGCAATCGAAATATAGAGATAGCGTTCTGCGTAGGGTGTCCATGCAATGCTGTTGTAGACCAAAACGAGAGCCGGCACCAGCATGATGATGCCGAGAGCAAAGAATACGGAAGGAATGGTCCGGAGCATAATACAGGCGATCAGAAGACACGTCACAAAAATGCCGACAATTTCAAAAAGTGGATCGACTTCAACAATGGCGAAATTTAACGGATACGGCACAATATATTTGGAAACATAAAAACCGATGGATCTCAGGAACAGAAAAAAAGTTTGAACAGGGTCATTCAGAAGATACTGGATGGTCAGAGGCATTCCCCCGTGCTGACTGGTGAAGGCAAGACTCCGTAGCAGGATGACCCCGCCTACCAGCGCACCATTGATGAGGAAGAGGACAAGAGCGGCCGTCAGGTATTTTCTCTTGTCAGTTTCCTTTGCACCATGTTGACGTGCCTTCGGAAGGAGGAGCATGCTCATGGAAAGAAAAAAAGCAAATGCGACTTCCTTGCTCAAGACCCCAAGCAATGCGGCTCCCAGTGCGCTGGCGATCCAAAAGCTGCGTCGCGTTTCTCTATATGCAACGAGACAATAGGTGCTAAGCAGGACAAAAAAACAGGCAACGAGATCTGTCCTGCCAGCCAGGAGACTGACCGCTTCCGTTGCGGCAGGATGCAGTGCAAACAACAGTGAACAGACAAGTGGTTTCAGGGATATTTCAGAGGATTCTTTGAGGAGTCTGCGTGCGATGAAGAACACTATGGCAGCGTTTGCCACATGCAGTGTCATGTTGATTATATGCATGCCGGCCGGTGAAAAGCCTGTCAGGAACATGTCCAGAGAATAGCTGAATAGCGCGACAGGGCGGTAATAGAGCCCCATGGAGCTTTTCGGCAGAAAAAACGTGAGCGGGTCCCATGTGCTGCGTGCAATCAGCGAAGCGAGAATATCGGCATCATCGACCCGACATACTTCAGCAGAAATAACGGGATAATATGCGCTGAAGACCAGCGTAAAAATTAGTGCGACCTGATACTGCGGACGCAAGGTCAGTCCTCGCGGATGATATGAAGGAAGAAGTCTTCCAGATTCTTCCGGACCGGCTCCAGCAGTCTAATTGTGCCCCCTGTTGAAGTAATTGCGACCATCTGCGTGGTCAGATCGTCAGGAGAAACCATAATCTCCTGCTCCGCCGAGCTTTCATGTTCGGCAAAACGGACCCGATATGCCTCGATGCCTTCCCTGAGCAGCGGCGCTACTTCTTTCACGGCTTTTAAAATGCCGTTTCTAATGATGCCGACCCGATCGCAGACCCGTTCGACGTCTGAAATGATATGCGTACTGAAAAAAACGGTTTTCCCGTTTTTTTTCTCATTGACGATCAGTTCTTTCACCAATACCCGCGACAAGGGATCCAGTCCGCTCATCGGCTCGTCCAGTATGAGCACCGGCGGATCGTGGATGATTGCCTGTGCAAGTCCCAGTTTCTGCAGCATTCCCTTGCTATAGGAGCGAATCGCTCTTTTCGCGGCAGGCAGAAGGTCCAGGAGCATGAGCAGTTCATCACTGCGCTGTCTGATGCGCTGCTTCGGCATGCCATGGACATTGCCGACGAACCGGAGATACTCAGCTCCCGTCATGTAGTCATACAGTGCCGGGTTTTCAGGCAGGAAACCGACATGCCGACGGGTTTCAGCCTTGGTTGACGGTGTTCCAAAGATTGTTGCGGTGCCTCGATCGGCCCGGATCAGATTCATGATGATTTTGATGGTAGTGCTTTTCCCTGCCCCGTTCGGACCGAGAAATCCGAAAATCTCTCCTGCGGCAACGGCAAAAGATACCTCGCGGACAGCATCGACCCGGTGTTTTCGGGAGACGTACTGTTTTGATACTGAGCTGAGCTCCAGGGGGTGACTCATTGTGTAACCTCGGTCGATGGTTGATTAAGATGTCCAAAAGCCAGTTTGCTGGTCGAACGGACGGAACCGTCCTCATCCAGATAAAACGTGCCTCCATAGGGATCATGAGGAATGGAAGAAAGCATTCCGCGTTGAACCAATTCTCCGATGGAATGCGGTTGACGGCCAAAACGCGATGCAAAAAGATCTCGGGCGTTCTCTATTGCCCTTACCGCAACGAGCGCTTCCAGCCGAGTACGGAGGTTCTTTTTTACTGATTCATTCCGGGTCGATTTTTCCATTGCCGTCAGGTAGACAATGGCATGTTCAGTCCTGCCCGCCTCATAGAGATATCTGCCGGCAAGCTGTATGAACAGCGGATTCCCCGACAATTCTGCTGCCCGCCGATACATCCTGGCGGCTTTTTCATAGTCTTTCAGAAAGTAGCCGGAATTGAACCCGACAAAAAACGGCAGATAAAAGTCCCAGTCCCGGTAGCGCATGCCGTACTCCAGCAGTCCGTTGGCGACGTCGATCTGTTTGACATCCCAGACGAGAATTGCCTGCGCAAAGTAATGAGCATCCATATTGCGCGGATCGAGCTTGACCGCACTGTGCAGAATGCGCGATATCCCCGGATAATCGACCGGAAGCTGCACCTGGTTCGGAAGTGCCTGACTCCTTCCTCCAAAATAGATGAGTACTTTCAAAACCACGGAAGCTGCGAGAAACTCCTTCTGGTCTGCAGCCACATACCTGAGCACCTCTCCGCGTGGAACGACACCGAGCTGCTCGGCAAAGGATTTTTGCTTCTGATATCCGACAAACGGCGGGATGACCGCGGCCAGCAGAATAGTGCATGCCAGCAGGTATAAAAGCATCTTTTTCATAGCTGCCTGCGGTTGAAGAGAATAACGGCCAATCCAAGGACAATCGAAACGTAGCAACAGAAATAGACAAAGGTCAGCATGAGACCCTGATAATCCATGGGTATGGAATAGATGGCGTTGGTTTTGAAATCGAACGCACCGAAATTGGGCAGCACATAGTAGAGTGCGGTTATCGCGCTCTTGGCTGCCGGATGCAAGGCTGCTGCCTCCGGGGAGTTCACATAGTTATATGCTTCCTGCGACGAGGAGCCGACAAAGAAGATACAGACTGCGCCGAACATCGGCAGGAAAAATGAAGTGCTGATCGTTGAAAAGAGAAACGCAAAGCTGACAAGGAGCGCATATTTCAGAACGTCAAAAAAAATGGCATACACATAGTTTTCCCAGAGGACTGGTCGATTGGGCGGATAGACGCCAATGGCTGAATACGAAAAAAGCGCTCCGACGATGCCGAGCACTGTTGCCGTCAGGAGAATAAACGAAACAATGCCCAGGTATTTGCCGAGCACATAGTCGCTGCGCCGCAGAGGAAGTCCGAGAATGCTGTATGCATACCTCCGGTCGATGTCCTTCCAGAGAGACACTCCGCCCAGAAAAACCGAGAGCAGCAGAAGCAGAAACGAGGTCAGCGAGAGCGAGAGCGTGAGCGCAAGTTCCGTTACCTGTCGCATCGAGAGCTGGCTGATGACCGGGACCAGACCGAATACGAGCGCGGCAACGGTGATGCCGTGAAACACCCGGTCGCGCATGATGCCGAGAATGGTTATCCTGAGAATGTTTTTCATGTTCTCTATTAAAAGAGAGAGGGTTGACGGCTGTCAACCCTCTCTCAGGCAAAACAAGATCAGCAGATATTACTGAAAAGTACCAGAGAGTGACGTAGCGGAAGTCTGACTTGTCGGTGCGCAGACAGTCGCATTGGCGTCCTGGGTCGGAATGGTGCCTTTGTAGATCTTGGCGGTATCATTGTACGTGCCGGTAATGCCGGAACCGCCACATGTTCCGTACTGGAACGAACCGGAGACATGGCAGGAAGCTGCACAGTATGAAAGGTTAGCAGAGGCAGCCGAAACGCCTACTTTGGCGGACGGTGAATACGGAATAAGACCAAGGGTAGTTGCCTGCGTAATAGAAGCTGCAAATGCCATTGAAGATACCAGAGAGAAAGCTATGACCATGATTACAATGAATGCTTTTTTCATATCCATGTCCTCCCTAATTAAAGTGCCGGATACTGCTGGGAATCTACATACGCGGCTTCCATGGCAGTCTTGAAGTTTCTCAGATCGCTCTCCGCCGCTGAGTTGTAGGCTTTCTTGCGATACTCGGAGAACTGCGGGATTGCGATAGCTGCCAGAATGGCGATGATCGCGACAACAACCAGAAGCTCGACGAGCGTGAACCCCTTCTGGTCACCCTTTCTCATTTTGTGGATTGCTTGAAACATGCGTTGCCTCCTTTTGGTTGGTGTAGTACTGCTCCATATTCACCTGCCGGTGAGCCGGCTCCGGAAACCGAAATCCTCTCACCTCCTGTTCCCAGAATTTACGACTTCAATCATAGCACATTGCATACCATCCTGCAACTTTTCTGATGATCATTGAAAAACAAAGATAAAGTTGAATGAATCGAGATGGTTATTCTGTTTTGTGACATATTTTGTCAGTCAAGGTTGACAAAAATCGTCACATACATTAAGCTTTAGCCATGTACATAAAGCTTTTATTCAATTATTACATGGTTGGCAGGTTGCTGTTTGGCCTTGCTCTGTTGCTGCCGCTTCAGATGACCGGTTTTCTTACCGCCAGCCCGCGTCTTTTATGGGTTGTCCTGATATACGTGTTCATTGTGTTTATTCGTCTGGTTACTTCAGCGCAGAAGATCAACTATTTCGATTTTCTGTTCGATATTGTCTTTGTCACTGCAGTGGTATATCTCACCTTCCGGCTCTCGTCATTTCTGACACTGATCTACCTCTTCCCGATCTTTTTCTCGTCACTGGTTATCAGTACGCGCCGCAGTTTTTTGTTCCCGACCGTTGCAATCGCTTTGTATGCAACTGTTGTATACATATATGGAGGGAGAACTGAACAAGGGGCATTGCTGGATCCGGCATTGCACGGGTTTGCATTTTTTGTGATTACGCTTGCCGGACATGGATTGAAGGAGCGCATTGAACGTCAGGATGTGTATATCAGACGTCTTGAAGAAGAGCGTGCCCGCATGCAGGGGTATGAGCGACTTTTCCGGGTCAGTGCCGATCTTGCACATGAATTGCGCAACCCGCTTGCTTCGATCTCCGCATCCGTGCAGTTTCTTCGTGAGGGCAGCTGCGATCCTGAACTGGTCGAGATGTTGAGGGCAGAAACTGAGCGCTTGTCACGGCTTGTTGAGGATTTTCTGATTTACTCACGACCTTCGGAAGCGCCGACAGATCTGCTTTCTGTTCGGAAGGTCATTGAAAGTCTCGGTCTGCCTTTCAGCGACAAACACTATACTGTCGAGGTGATTGAGGATGGTCTCGTTCGTGCCAACCGGACCTTCCTGGAAGTGGTATTCATGAATGTGATCAAAAATGCCTTGGAAGCAGCTCAATCGCGGGTGGAGGTTACGGTATCAGTGAGGATGCTGCCGGACGCCACCGGCGATACGGGGAAACGGGTGCTGATCGAGGTGGAAGACGATGGCCCCGGTATCCCGGTGAATGATCGTGATCGGATTTTTGAACCGTTTGTGACGACAAAGCCGAAAGGAACCGGTCTTGGTCTTGCTATTGCCTATCGGATAGTCACTGGATATCAGGGATTGATCATGTTTGATGATGCTATCAGATTGGGGGGAGCACGATGTTCCGTCATATTGCCGGTGGAGGAGTGAGATGAGAGCACTGATTGTCGATGACGAGCCAAATATCAGAAAGGTCCTGAAGCGGTTGCTGCTTGAACAGATACCTGTGGTTGATACGGTCTCCACTGTTGTGGATGCTCTGGAGGCAGCGAAAACTAACATTTATGATCTTGCGATTGTCGATATGCGGCTGCCTGACGGATCGGGTATTGATGTGTTGCGGGCACTCAAAGAGGAGCGGTCCGCTACGGTAGTATTGATGGTTACTGCCTTTGCAACGGCTGAAACAGCGATTGAGGCGATGAAAGCCGGAGCTCTTGATTACATGACAAAACCGTTCAATATTGACGAAATCAGAATGGTCGTCCGGAATGTTGTCGAGCGTCTGCAGCTCGAAAAAAAGGTACGAACCCTTCAACAGTATGCGGATGAATATCAGAGCCTCATCGGCAAATCTGACGCGATGCGGCGGGTCTTTGCCGTGATCGACAAGATAGCGCCGTTTGATTCCAATGTGCTTATTATCGGCGAGAGCGGCACGGGCAAAGAACTGGTGGCAAAGGCTATTCATGAGAAAAGCCGCCGTGGGGCTGAGCCCATGATTGCGATTAACTGTGCGAGTCTGCCGGGCGAACTGCTCGAAAGCGAACTGTTCGGCTATGCGAAGGGTGCTTTTACGGGGGCGTATACGACCAAGCGTGGCTTGATTGAAGAGGCGCACAGGGGAACGCTTTTTCTGGATGAGATTGGCGAAATGCCGCTGGGGTTGCAGGCAAAACTGCTCCGATTTCTCGAAGATAAGAAAATCCGGCCGCTCGGGAGCGGGGTGGAGCGGGATGTTGATGTGCGGGTGATTGCTGCGACAAACCGTCTGGTTACCGAGCTGCTTGCCAAGGGAGACTTCCGGGAAGATCTCTTTTATCGACTCGCTACGTTTGAACTGACATTGCCATCACTGCGCGAGCGTCGTGAGGATATCCCGTTACTGGTGAATCATTTTGTGAAGTTCTTTGCTCAAAAGTTTGAAAAGAGAATTGAACGTATCGACCCCAGTTTTATGGATTTTATCGTGCATCATGAACTGCGCGGCAATGTCCGTGAACTCAAGAACCTGATCGAACGTGAGGTCATTCTTTCTGAAGGAGGCGTGCTGAGGCGGTCAGACATGCCTCCACAGCCCTTGGCAAGCAGTGGTGCCGCAGAATTGCCGTCCAGTGGTTTTTCTCTTGATGAATTTCTTGCGGAAATGGAGCGTTCGTATTTGCACCGGGCGCTTGCCATGACCAAAGGAAACAAAACCAAGGCAGCAGAGCTGCTTGGTCTGACTTTCCGGGAGTTCAGATACCGGCTGGCGAAACAAAAGGCCCCTGAAGCGTAAGCTTTTCTTCAGGGGCCTTTTTGCGATATTGCATGGTCAGTTATTTCCCGAGAACCTCTCCCATCTTAAATATCGGCAGATAGAGCGCAACAACAATGAAGCCGATGACGCCACCAAGGAAAACCATCAGCAGGGGCTCCAGCATGGTCATGAGATTGGCGACGGTATTATCGACTTCATCCTCGAAGAAATCGGCGATCTTGATGAGCATCTGATCAAGAGAGCCGGTAGATTCACCAACATTGACCATCTGGACGACCATGTTGGTGAATATTGTGGGTGTTTTTGCCAACGGTTCCGCAAGTGTACGCCCGGCGGCAACCTCCTTGCGTACATCCATGATGACTTCTTCGACAATTTTGTTTCCGGAAGATTTTCCGCAAATTTCAAGGGCATCAAGAATCGGAACACCGCTCTGGATAAGTGTTCCGAGCGTGCGGGAAAAGCGGGCAACGGCAACTTTTTTGAGCAGTTCCCCCACCAGCGGCAGTTGTAGAAAGAGGCGATCGGTAACACGGCGACCTTGATCTGTCCTCCGGTATCGCACTGCAGCAATCGCCGAGCCGATGAGCGCAACAGCAACTGTTAAACCACCCCAACCGCCAAGAAACTCACTCAGCCCGATAACTACCCGGGTAGGCAGGGGGAGCAAGACTCCCATTTCAGTGAATATTTTCGAAAAGACCGGGATGACAAAAATCAGGATAACGGCAACGACGATAACTGCAACACTGATGACAATGCCTGGATAAATCAAAGCACCTTTGACCTTTTTTTTCAGCTTCATGTTTTTTTCGATATATACGGCAAGCCGCTGGAGGATGTCGTCGAGAACGCCTGCTGTTTCTCCCGCAGCAACGAGGTTGACGTACAATTCATCAAAAAGCCGTGGATGGCGCTTCAGCGCATCGGAAAGCGTGGAGCCGGTTTCAACGTCGGTCTTGACCTGGCCGACAATTGCGCCAAGGGATTTGTTTTCAGCCTGCTTTGACAGGATATCAAGGCCTTGAACAATCGGAATACCGGCGTTGAAAAGGGTTGCGAACTGGCGGGTAAAGACAACAAGGTCTTTTTCGGTAATTTTTTTTGCCCGTTTCTTGCCTAATTGCAACCCGGTTTTTTCTTCGACCGCAATGGTGTGGTACCCCTTGCGCGCGAGGGCGGTAAAGACTTCTTCCCGGCTCGCGGCGCTCATTTCACCTTTCTGAGCCTTGTTCTGACCGTCCTGTGCTGTCCATGTGAATTTCGCCATCGTTACCCCTTGTCGTTAATCAGAGAGTAATCCTGCCTGCTTCATGATCTCCGGCACCCGTTCTTCCATGCCGATCGCCATAATATGGATACCGTCGCATATCCGTTCTTCCTTCAGCTGGCGGATCAGCCGCGCTGCCATGCGAATGCCGGTTTCGAGTTTTTCGGCCTTCGAGGGGGCTGCCGCCAGTTCCGCGATCATCCCGGCGGGCACCCGAATACCCGCAATATTGTCATTCAGGTACTGCGCCATCCGCTCGTTTTTCAGAACCACGATGCCTGCCAGTACCTTGGCGCCCATTTTTCTTGCATGGGACATAAATATGTTGAACATAGTTATATCATAAATCGCCTGCGTTTGGAAGTACTTGGCCCCTGCCTGGACTTTTTTTGCAAATTTTATGAGTTGCGGTTCGAGCGGATTTGCTTCGGGGGTTACCACTGCGCCGGCGTAAAACCCGGTGGGGCCTTTTAACGGCGTTCCCATCATGTCCCTGCCTTCATTCAGCGAGCGGATCATCTGCAACAGCTGGACTGACTCGACGTCGTACACCGGTTTCGCCTGCTTGTGATCGCCGGCAATCACATGATCGCCGGTCATGGCAACGACATTCCTGATGCCGAGGGCATGAGCGCCAAGGAGATCCGACTGGAGGGCCAATCGGTTGCGATCGCGGCAGGTCATCTGCACAACAGCCTCATGTCCGTGATCGAGGACTATTTTCGAGAGGGCGAGCGAACTCATCCGCATGACTGCGGATTGGTTGTCGGTTGCATTAATCGCATCGACCCTCCCATCGTAGAGATCGAGCAGATGCTTTATTTCATCGGTATTGGTCCCTTTGGGTGGGGCGATTTCAGCGGTGACGACAAATTTCCCGCTCTCCAGTGCCTCCTGTAAGCTCATGGGCTCTCTTTCGTCTCCTTTGCGTTTCTTATTCGGGGTTTTGTGTTTTTCGACCAGTCCTTGGGAGGCAGAATGGTATTGCAGAATTCCTGTAACTGGTCGATCCTCTTCATCCGCTCGTATATCTTGACCCAGGCGCACGGGACGTCGGGGCTGACCTCGCACTTCCCGTCCTTGCAGCCGCCGCAGGGCCCGACCAGGATGCCTTTGGGGCATGCGGTGACCGGACAGATACCACCGGTTTTGTCAAGAATACACTCGCCGCACTGGGAGCATCGCTCATGGAACTGCTGCAGACGGGTCATGTTGCCGAGAAAAAGAGTATCATTCACTGTGTACACCGGCTTGTCCTCAAACAGTTCGACCGCGGTTTGGGTCCCTGCACCGCAGGCCATGGCGAGAATGCAGTCTGCGGCGTTGATCGCTTCTGCATGCTGCCTCAGTTCAACCTTGGTTCCCAGAACCTGGCAGCCAGTCTTTGCGACAAACATGCCGGTAACTTCTTTGCCCTGAGCGGTCAGCAGGGTTTTCATCTCCTCAAGCTGCTCGGCACCGCCTGTTGCGCAGAGCGTGGCACACTCCGAACAGCCGAGCAGGAAAACATGCCGGTAGTTCCGGATATTGTCGAGAATTGCATCCATGTCGCGCTTTTTGGTAATAATCATCTGAACTCCTTCCGAAGGCTCCCTTGCACAAGGGCTGCCTCTTTCAATGCTGCTGTCGGAGGGAACGAAACAACAACACTCCGGAGCCCTGTTCTATCTTTGTGCCTGATCTCTGAGGCGTTGCTCAGCGGCAAGCACGGTGTTCTGCATCAGCATTGCAATGGTCAGCGGGCCGACACCGCCCGGGACCGGGGTCAGCAAAGATGCTTTTTGCCGTACCCGCTCGAAATCGACATCGCCGCGCAAAGCCCCGCTCGTAACAACATTAATGCCGATATCGATGACCACCGCGCCTGCCTTGACCATGTCAGCCGTGATGAATCCGGGCTTTCCGATGGCGACGCACAGGATATCGGCCGACCGGCAGACCTCCGCTAGACCTGCTGTTTTGCTATGGCAGATCGTGACCGTCGCATTTCTGCGGAGCAGCAGGAGGGAGAGCGGTTTGCCGACGATGATGCTCCTGCCGACAACAACGGCATGCTTTCCCGCAGGGTCAACCTGATAGGCATCAAGGAGCTTAATGACGCCATGTGGTGTGCATGCCAGAAATCCGGGTTGATCCATCACCAGATGCCCGAGTGAGACAGGACCGAATCCGTCGACATCCTTTCCGGGGGCGATGCGTTCCATAATGTCTTTTTCGTCGAGCCCTCCGGGCAGAGGCAACTGAACAAGGATCCCATGCACGGAAGCGTCAGCATTGAGCTCTGCAATGAGGGCCCGGAGTTCGTCCTGCGATGTTGTTGACGGCAGACGATGGACGATTCCTTTTATGCCAAGCTGGGTACAGGTGCGTTCCTTGGATGCGACATATTTCTGCGATGCGGGGTCGTCGCCGACGAGAACGGCGGCCAGACAGGGCTGAATTCCCTGTTCCCGCAACGAAGCAATTCTGGCGGCAAGTGCTGCCTTGATCTCTCCTGCTACCTGTTTCCCGTCGATAATGGTTGCTGGCACGTGTCGGTATCCTCGCTTGGACGATTTTATTGATGATGATTATTCAGCAGCGCCAGCATTTCCTCGCGCGTGGTCTGACGACTGCGGAATGTGCCCCGCACCGCAGACGTAAGGGTGCGCGAGCCCGGTTTTTTTATGCCGCGCATGCTCATACAGAGATGCTCAGCGTCGATGATCACCATGCAGCCTTTCGGGCGGACCTGTTTCATGATGATATCCGCCAGCTGCGTCGTCAGTCGCTCCTGCACCTGAGGACGGTTGGCAAAATGCTCGAGCGCTTTGACCAGGTCGCTCAGTCCGACGATCTGTCCTGCAGGGATATAGGCGATGTGCGCTTTCCCGATAAACGGCAGGAGGTGGTGCTCGCAGATGGAATAAAACGGAATATCCTTGAGCATGACCATTTCATCATGCGTTTCGCCTTCGATCGGTTTCAGGAGATCATTTTCGGGAAGATGGAGACCGGAAAACAGTTCTGCGTACATTTTTGCGACGCGCTTTGGGGTATCCCTGAGTCCCGCACGTTCAGGGTCTTCCCCGATGCCTTCCAGTATCAGCCGGACGCCGTCCTCAATCTTTCTGGTATCCATCGCAGTAAATGATCCTTTTCTCCGTGATGATCATGTGTACGCGCCGGTCGTGCGATTCACACGGTATATGCCCGACCAGCTGATGTTCGAAGCAGAGACCTGCGGTCGGAGCGTTCAGCTCCGCAAGCAATCTGTCGTAATAACCCTTTCCGTATCCTATGCGGGCGCCGGTCATGTCAAAAGCAATGCCCGGAATGACCGCGCAATCAATCGTGTCAGGGGATATGAGGGTGCACTGTCCGTCACGGGGTTCGGGAATGCCGAACGGGCCGGGCGCAAGATCATTCCATGACAGAATTCGATACAGTAGCAGCTTTGCCGCGTTTTTGTCGACGCGGGGAAGAATGACGCTGGCCGGTCTTTTCAGGCTGTCGGTTATGAGTCCATGCGTATCGACTTCGCCGCGGACAGATGCATACAGCAGGATCGACGATGCTGCGCTCCAGAAGGTCATTGTACACAGCGATGCGGTTATCTGTCTGCTCATCTGCCGCCGGAGATCCGGAGAGAGCCGGTCACGCTCCAGAAGCATGGTCCGGCGCAAGTGTGCTTTTTCTTCCTGAATGGTGGTTGGCATAGTCTTTATGACGACGATAACCGCAGGCAGCCATGTTCCAGTTTGTCAGTTATTATTGCTGCGGATTATGTCCAATCAAGAATTATACCATACTTTTATCCAGCGCCATCTTTATGCTATCATTCCGGATGGAAACCAAAAAGCTCATTGAAGACGCTGAAAAGTACCTGATGCACACCTACAGCCGTTTCCCCGTTGTCCTGCGCAAAGGACGCGGCATGCGGGTCTGGGGAACCAGCGGCAAGGAGTATCTGGACTTTATCGGCGGCATTGCGGTCAACGTTCTCGGCCATTGCCCCCCGAAAGTCGTTGTTTCGATCCAGAAACAGGCCCAGCGGCTCATTCATGTATCGAATCTGTACCATATCGAGCCGCAGATCAAGCTGGCTAAACTGCTCTGTGTCAACTCTTTTGCCGACAAGGTCTTTTTCTGCAATTCGGGGGCTGAGGCGAATGAGGCGGCGATCAAGCTCGCCCGGAAATATGCGTCGGATCACCGCGGCGCGGATTGTTATGAGATCATTACTACGCTGAATTCCTTTCATGGCCGGACGCTCGGTTCTCTGACAGCGACCGGCCAGGAAAAGTTTCATAAGGGATTTCATCCGCTGGTGCCGGGTTTTCGGTATGTGCCGTATAACAATATTGATGCGCTCAGGGCTGCTGTCTCGCCGAAGACGTGTGCAATTCTGCTTGAGCCGATTCAGGGCGAGGGCGGGATCGTGGTTCCGGGTGCGGATTTCCTGAAGCAGGTCCGGCAGCTCTGCGACGATAACGGTATCCTGCTGATGCTCGACGAGGTGCAGACCGGCATGGGGAGAACCGGAAAGCTCTTTGCCTATGAACAATTCGGCATTGTTCCCGATGTGATGACCCTCGCAAAAGGCTTGGGTGCCGGCGTGCCGATCGGTGCGCTGCTGGCGACCGACAGAGTCGCTTCGGCCTTTCAGCCGAAAACGCATGCCTCGACCTTCGGTGGCAACCCGCTTGTCTGCGCTGCCGCGATTACCACACTTGAAGTCATACTGGAAGACGGATTTGTCCTCGACCATGTAAATCGCATGTCGCGGTATTTCTTCGAGCGCCTCTCGCATCTGAAGATCGCCTGTCCGGAGAAGGTGCTTGAGGTTCGGGGGATGGGGTTGCTGGTAGCGGTTGAACTGGTGCGCGATGCCCTGCCGGTGGTGAATGCGTGTCTCGACCGGGGCATCCTGATCGGTACCGCCGGTGCGGGCAATGTGCTCAGATTCACCCCCCCCCTGATTGTTGAAGAAAAGGATATCGATGTACTGATTTCCACGTTGGAGGACATTCTCGAAAAATGACGGCTAAAAAGGATTTACTGACCATATGGGATTTTTCTGCCGAAGAAGTGCGCTCAATCCTCAATCGGTCGATTGCACTGAAGTCCGGTGTGGATCGCATGAAATGTCCGCTCATCGGCAAGAGTATCGGGCTTTTTTTCGAGAAACCTTCCACGCGGACACGGGTTTCGTTTGAAGTTGGCGTCTATCAACTTGGCGCGCAGCCGATCGTGCTCAGCCCCAGGGAGCTTCAGCTGGGGCGTGGTGAAACGATTGCAGATACAGCCCGAACACTGTCCCGGTATCTGCATGGGATGGTAATGCGGGTTTTTCAGCATGACACCGTTGCAGAATTTGCCCGCCACGCAAGCATTCCGGTTATAAACGGGCTCTCCAATGCGCACCATCCGTGCCAGGCGTTCGCCGATGTCATGACCGTGCAGGAGCGCAAGGGGCGGACTGACGGCATCCGTTTTGCTTTTATCGGTGACGGCAACAATGTGGCGCATTCACTGATCGAGATAGCCGCGCGCACCGGACTCGATTTCGTCATAGCTGCGCCGGAGGGCTATGACCCTGATCCTGCCGTGGTGCAGCGGGCTCGTTCGGCGGGAGGACGGATAGCGATCGTGCGTGATGCGCGTGAGGCTGCAGCCGGTGCTGACGTATTGTATACCGATGTGTGGGTCAGTATGGGGCAGGAGGCGGAAGCCGACGAGAAGGTAGAGAAGTTCCGCTCTTTCCAGATCAATGACGACCTTCTTGGCCGCGCAAAGCCTGATGCCATGGTGCTCCACTGTCTTCCCGCGGTGCGCGGCAATGAGATCACCGATGCGGTCATGGATGGTCCGCACAGTGCAATATTCGCCCAGGCGGAGAACCGTCTGCATACGGAAAAAGCCCTGCTTGAGTATCTGGTTTCATAAATGCTGCCTTGATTGACTGGGGCTCTGTCCTGGGCTAAGATAAGACACCGTTACTATTCCCGCTGATGAAGCGTTTTGTCTGCGCTTTCCCGGGCACATGCTGGAGGAAATATGCTGGTTGCCATTGGTTCCGATCATGCCGGATTCGAGATGAAGCAGGACATTCTGAATCTGCTCAAGGAGCTGGGACACGAGTGCGTTGATTTCGGTACCGACACCCCGCAGTCGGTTGATTACCCTGATTTTGGAGAAAAGGTTTCCAGTGCCGTCTCGTGCGGCAAGGTGGAGCGCGGGATTCTGATCTGTGGCACCGGAATCGGCATGTCGATTGTGGCAAACAAATTTCCGAATGTGCGGGCCGCCCTGTGCAACGAACTCTTTTCTGCACGCATGAGCCGCATGCATAATGATGCCAACATTCTGGTCGTCGGCGGGCGCATTATCGGCAGGGACCTTGCCAAGGCGATAGTGCATACCTGGTTGACTACGCCGTTTGAAAGCGGACGGCATCTGTCCCGCCTGCGAAAAATCAGTATCATCGAACAAAAAGTGTTGAAAAATAAATCTGAAAAGACGTGCAGTTAGACAACCGCGCACTGACGAGAGGAAAAAGGATCGATCTATGAGTATGGAGTACCTTCGAAAAACAGATGATGCTGTATATGAAGCGATATTGGCTGAAGAAGAGCGGGAGCGGAACAAACTGCTCCTGATCGCCTCGGAAAACTATGCGAGTCGTGCGGTGATGGAGGCACAGGGCTCGGTCTTCACCAATAAATATGCAGAGGGATATCCGGCCAGGAGGTATTATGGCGGCTGCGAATATGCCGATACGGTCGAGCGGCTTGCCATCGACCGGGCAAAAGAACTTTTTGGTGCGGAACATGTCAATGTGCAGCCGCACTCCGGCAGTCAGGCGAATATGGCGGTCTATCTGGCGATGCTCAACCCCGGAGATACCATTCTCGGCATGAGCCTGAGCCATGGGGGGCATCTTACCCATGGCGCATCGGTCAATTTTTCCGGCAAGATTTTCAAGTCGGTTTCGTATGGCGTGAAACAGGATACCGGCTATATCGACTATGAAGAAGCGCGCAAGCTTGCCCTTGAAATGAATCCGAAGATGATCGTGGTCGGCGCCAGCGCGTATTCGCGGATTATCGATTTTCAGGCGTTCGCCGAAATCGCTCAGGAAGTCGACGCATACCTCATGGCCGACGTTGCCCACATTGCCGGCCTTATCGCCGCTGGTGAGCATCCGTCGCCGATTCCGCATGCCGATTTTGTGACCACAACGACGCACAAGACGCTTCGTGGTCCGCGTGGCGGCATGATCATGTGCAAGGCCGATTATGCAAAGGCTGTCGACAAGATGATCTTCCCCGGTATCCAGGGGGGGCCGCTGGTGCAGATTATTGCTGCGAAAGCGGTTGCGTTCAGGGAAGCATTGACGCCCGAATTCAGGCAGTATCAGAAGAATGTCGTTGCCAATGCGAAGGTTCTGGCCGAAGGATTGGTGAAGCGCGGCTTCTCGATTATCTCGGGCGGCACGGACAACCATCTCATGCTTGTTGATCTGACAAATCTCGGAGTGACCGGCAAGGATGCCGAAGAAGCGCTTGACCGCATCGGCGTGACGCTCAACAAGAATTCCGTCCCGTTCGACAAGCTCTCGCCCATGGTGACCAGCGGCATCCGCATCGGTACCCCGTGTGTCACCTCGCGAGGCATGGGCACTGCAGAGATGGAGGAGATCGCAGACATTATCGCGACGGTGGTAAAAAATATCAGCAATCCCGGACTGCTTCAGAAGCAGAGTGCTCGGGTAAAGACGCTCTGCGAACGGTTCCCGATATACTGACTCCATGAAATGCCCGTTTTGCGGCAGTATTGAAGACAAGGTAATCGATTCCCGCGCAAGCAAGGACGGCGATGTCATCAGGCGTCGGCGCGAATGCCTCAAGTGTGAACAGCGCTTCACCTCCTATGAGCGGGTCGAGGATCCGCTGCCGATGGTCGTCAAGAAAGACGGCCGGCGTGAATTATACGACAACCGTAAAATCCTGACCGGTCTCAAAAAATCGTGCGAAAAACGGCCGATTCCGATCGAGACCCTCGAAGCGGTTGCCAGCAGCATCAGCCAGAAAGCCATGTCTCTTGGCGCAAAGGAAATCCAGAGTTCCTGGATCGGCGAAGAGATCATGTCTTCCCTCAAAGACATTGACATGGTCGCCTACGTCCGTTTTGCGTCCGTCTATCGCCAGTTCAAGGACATCAACGATCTGATCGACGAAGTCAAAACGCTGTTCAACGCCAAAAAAGGCAAATAATATTGACTTCGGGAGTCTGATTTCTGTAAGCTATTTATTCCGTAAGGCTTGGGGGATCGTTCAACGGCAGGACAGCAGACTCTGACTCTGCTTATCAAGGTTCGAATCCTTGTCCCCCAGCCACTTTAAGGTCCCATCGTCTAGTGGCCTAGGACGTGGCCCTCTCAAGGCTAAAACACGGGTTCGACTCCCGTTGGGACTACCAAAACTTCACTGAAATATCAAGGCGTTGCCAAGGGCAACGTTTTTTTTGTGTCTTCTCCTGTCATAAAAACGTCATAATCTGCAAGACCGTTTTTGGTGATTGCTTCATCCATGATGTTCACCGTCGGTTTCATTGCATCCAGATTAAGCTTAGCGTATCTGAGCGTCATTCGCAGATCCTTATGTCCCAACAACGATGCTATTGCTTCGAGACTCGCACCATTTTGTCGGAGGATGCTGGCGAATGTATGCCGCAAATCATGAAAACGAAAATTCGTTATGTCCGCTGATGTGAGAACTTTCTTAAAAGCTCGCTCAATCTTTTTTTGGTAAAGAGGTTTGCCGCCATCATAGTGAAACACCAGCGGAGAATCCGTGATATCGTTTGCTATCACATATTCAAGCAAAGCCCTTGCTCTCTCGCTCATCGGCGCTCCCAGATAGTCTTCGTTTTTCATTTTTTCAGAACTAATGAATACGGTGCCATCGAGAACCTCATTTTTCTGAAGAGAGATCAGATTGCCCTCGCGCAAGCCCAACAGAAGCGCTGTTCCAACCAGTGGCGGAAGCCACGCATGATCGGACTCATTCAATGCAGCCATGAGACGCTTGAGTTCTTCCCACGACAAATAACGCATTCGTTCCGCACTATCAGAAGGAAGCTCAATATCATTGATGGGATTTGAAACTCGCCACTTCCAGCGCTTGCGGGCTACATTAAACATCCGGCCCATGAGTCTGAGTTCTTTTCTGATAGTTCCGGAGTCTGGTCTGCTGCCTCGTTTTGTTTTCTGTTTTTTTCTCCAGACTTCATACTCTCCTAACCGTTCGGCTACATCCGCCAATGTTGCTTTTTCACCGAAATATGCCTGTAGATGCTTGAATATTGACTTATCACGAGCTTTCGAATAGTATGATTTCTCATTCGTATATTGCTCATCATACTTTTCAATCATCTCGGACAGTCGAATTTCACTGCTGTCATCTTTGTCAAAGAACTTGTTCTCAACAATCTTGGTTTTAATGCTTCCCAAGATTACTTCAGCAATTTTCTTGTCTGTTGTTTGTGTGCTTTGCTGAAACTGCCTGCCGTTGGCAGTAAATGACATCCACCATACAGCAGAATCCTTTCTTCTGTATAAGCCCATGCGACTTGTCCTCCTTTCTGATGCCCGGTCTAAATCCGGACCTGCATGAGCCGACAATCTTGCTTACCTATAAATGAATATTAGCATTTCAGATTTGTCGACTTCATCTAATTTGCTGATTAATTTTTACTCCCTGTAATGGCATTTTTTATGATCCGCTCAATAGCCGCATCACCGCCTTTTACTCTCGTGATACGACGCGTTGGTTTTACTCTCTGCTCCGAAATTGTGGATATAGGTGAAAAAAACGATCTGTTTAG